>DYDH01000033.1 GCA_020717985.1 Herpetosiphon sp.
GATATGAAAACTCTTTCAGCCACCGCCCTCGCTCATCCTAACATCGCATTGGCGATGTAATCTCAAGGGAACACAATATTTGGTGTCGGCGAGGTTGGTTATGCCCATATATAGCGATCGTAAAGATTCAAAAGGCGAAAATGAATATGCCCCTGCCCCAGCAGAGGCATATGTTTTAACCACGTCTTTGCCAGTACGGTTTTCTCAAAGTAAATTGACAAAAACGAATTTTGTCGCCCTGACTAGTGCAAAGGGTCTCTATGACGGCTAAGTAACTCTTCGATCGCGGCAAACGCACTCCCTTAGAGCGACATAAATTGAACTTTGAGAAAGCTGTATCTTTATCAGTTTTAGAACGATCACCACTAGTGGTATGTTTGATAAGTAATTTAACATAGTCGTGGCACATTAATAAACCGTATACTTCGCATACAAAGCCTTCTAAGGAGCGATGTATGAGAAGACGTAAACCAAAAACCATCAAACTGTCTCGAGTTGATCAGCGCGAAATTCAAAGATTACTTGACGATGGACGAACCGAGCAACGCATAGTTCGAAGAGGACAAGTTTTGTTGGCAATGAAAAATTCTAAAACAGTGGTCAGTGAACTGTGTCAAGAAGTTGGAATGACGCGTGTTGGCATTTGGTATCTATGCCGCCGATACGACACGATGGGCTTGGATGCGATTTATGACTCGTTTCGTTCGGGTCGTCCGCGTGAAATCTCCTCTTTGGAAAGAGTGTCCATTGATCAACTGGCTTGTAACGAGCCATCTGGCGTTGGTCTGGAAATGACGCACTGGTCTACCCGAAGTTTGGCTGAGATTGCCATGAAACGAGGCTTGGTATCTCATATTGCTCATTCAACGGTGTCGCTTATCCTGAGAAATGCAGACTTGCAACCTCATCGAAATCAGTATTGGATTACGCCTACGTTGAACGCTGACTTTCTCCAGCGAGCGAGTCGTATTTTGTGGGTATATGAAAGGACCGAAGCGCTTAGGGCACAAGATGAAATCACTTTGGCATTGGACGAGAAGCCAAATATTCAAGCGCTACAA
This sequence comes from Herpetosiphon sp., assembly GCA_020717985.1. Classification (GTDB taxonomy): domain Bacteria; phylum Chloroflexota; class Anaerolineae; order Anaerolineales; family Villigracilaceae; genus Villigracilis. The sequence continues at coordinate 1,062 of DYDH01000033.1, forward strand.
CGAACGCATCCCACGCAGCCCATGCGTTCTGGACAAATTGAGCGACAGGAGTTTGAGTATGAACGACATGGCGTCGTTAACTTTCTTGTTCTGCTCAATATTTACAACGGAAAAATGCGAAGCTGTTCTTTAGATAAAAACGATAGCCAACATCTTTACAAAATGCTGCCAACTCTGTTGAAACCTTTTTACTCTTTTCGACGCGCTCACCTGATTTGGGATGGCGGTCCCAGTCATACCTCAGCCGCAACCGCATCGTTTTTGAAATCTCGTTATGGCTCATGGTTGCGTATCTTACCAACGCCAGCGCATGCTTCCTGGCTCAATCAAGCCGAAATTTTATTGAAAAGTTTTGAAGTGCGTTATCTGCAACGCGGCAACTGGCAAAGTCGTCAACATCTTATTGATCATTTATATGCCAGCACACCGGAATATAATCGCTTATGGGCTCATCCGATTAATTGGTCATGGACTCGTCGCGACCTTCATAATTGGGCAGAGAAAAAATCAGCATGACTATGTTAAATTACTTATCAAACGCACCACTAGAGTATCAATGATATAATAATTTCATCAGGGAATAAGGGAGCCCTGACGTCAAACGTTCAAAACAAGTTAATCCATTTTTGCCTGGTTCTGTATTAGCAAAAACAGCCATTACATTAATCCAAGCCAAGAGGTATTCGATTATAAGTTCGCCTTGATCTTCTGCCCATCCCAATCCTTAATTTCCAGGTCACATAAATGTTACGGCTTGAATTATTCAGGGAAGTCAATCATATCTACCTCAAGCTCTTTCAGGATGCAACTGATGAAGCATATGTTTCTCATTCCCTAAAAATCAGCGACACGCATCTAAACCAGATCCGTCTTGGAATGAAAAGTATCAGATATCAAGACTCGCTTGTTGAATTGGGGAAAGACATTTTTCGCATCATCGAGCCAATTGCTTCAAAGCTGGATGGCAATCAGGAACAAGACTTGCTTTTGTTTTTGGATAGAAAACTGGTCTGGGTACCTTGGGAATTGGCTTACTCTGGAAATTCCTTTCTGTGCGAAAAATTCAAGGTGGGGCGCATTATTGCCGGAAATGAAAGCGTTGCAAATGGAAACAGCCGTGATATTCAAGAACCATGCCGCATACTTGTAATTGCTGACCCGGAAGGAAATTCCATTCGCGCTCAGGATGAAGGCAAAAAAATATCCCAACAGATCAACGCCGTTGCGAATTCATCTGTTGATTTCCTCGCAGGGCCAATCACAAATGCTCAGGTTTTAGATCAACTCTCTCGTAAATATAATGTAGTGTTGTATGTGGGGAACTCTATCTATACGCCGGGAAATCCCTCCCAGACTGGGTGGATACTGTCGAATGAGCAGTTTTTTAGTATTTCTGACATTGAGAATCTTGCAAATCAATCTCCAAAACTGATTATTTCCAGTCATGGGCAACAGGTAATTGCCTGGTCTGATGAAGGTGGCGGTGCGTCCTCTCAAGTTGAACAGGGGCATTCGGATGAATACGAGAACGCGGTTTTCGTTTCCTATGCCTGGGGCGAGGAAAGTGAAAGTCTGGTGGATCAGTTGGAACAGGTTTTTGCCAAACAAGGCATTTACGTTACACGCGACAAAAAAGATATTGACTACAAAGAGTCGATTGGAGACTTCGAGCGGCGTCTTGGACGGGGACAATGTATTATTTTGGTAATCAGCGACAAATACCTGCGTTCTGAACACTGCATGTATGAATTGGGGGAAGTGAATAAAAACCGAAACCTGCGTAACCGGATTTTTCCCATCGTGCTTGCAGACGCGCGTATTTACCGGTCTGTGGATCGCCTGGCGTATTTTAACCATTGGGATGAGCAAATCGAGCAGTTAAAGCAGGCAATTAAACAAACGGACGTGATTAACATGACGAGCATCACCGCCAACCTGAATAAATTGGCAGGCATTCGAGCCAGTTTCGATCACCTGACAGAGACCCTTGGCGACATGAATACGTTATATCCCGACCGTCATAAGGTCGAGGGATTTTCCACGTTGATTAACAAGGTAAAAAGCGCAATGCAGCATGTGGTTTTACCCAATTCGGTGCCGCAGAATCGCTCGGTCAACCACGGAATTTTGGATAACCCTTCGCGGCAACTGCGTCGGCAGAGCGACTTTAACGGCGGCGCAACGTTGGAAATACAGGAAACGCTTGCCGCGCAATTTGATGAAAGCGCCCTGAAAGACCTGTGTATCTTTAGGTTAAATTACGAATATGAAGGGTTGGAAGCCAGAAGCAAAGAGGGGAAAATAAAAATGCTGGTCAACATGATGGAAAAACAGGCACGAACCGCCGAATTGGTTGCCGCCATCCAGGAAATGCGGCCTAATATCCGGTTTTCCTTTGAATGGAATGAGTGTGAGGCTGTTTACAGTTTGCCTGAGGCTTTTTTACGAGCCGGCGCCTCCCATTATATAGACATACAGCAACAAAGCGGAAACGAAGAACTGGTTGTAACTTCCATCACAGAACTTGTTAATGGGCTTCTTTTGGAAGATTCCACCGGGAAGGTTGTTCAGTCTTACCTGAAAAGGATGATAAAAGACCCAGCCGGTCAGGAATGGGCAGGTTGCACATTATATGGGTATCCGCAGGATGGTTTGTTATATACTCATGCCGCCAATCAGGACGAAATGCAATCGCTTATTCACAACAAACTTCTGAGCGCCCAGATCAGCGAAGACAAGGGCGATTGGACAGAGGCGGAACGGCTTTATGAAGAAGCAAAATCCCTGGCAGGCGTTAATCGAAAGAGTTTACAACAAGAGATCGAAAGTCGCCTGGGATCATTTCGGAAACTGATCGGGGATATCCAACGAACAGCCGAATCCATTAAACAAAATAAAGCCACAGCCGAATCCTTCCTGCAACAAATCGGGCCGTACAAACTACAAAGAAAACTTGGGTCAGACCAATACCAAACGCTCTATGTAGCCGAAAGTTTCAACGGCGACGTCGCCATTTCCAACGTGGTGGTGGGCATCCCCTATGAGCAAGACGCAGTCTCCCAGGTGAATGACTACCGCCGATTGACTCTGTTAAATCATCCCAACCTGGCGCGGATGCTCGATTGCCGCCAGGACCTTGATATATTCTACGTCGTTTACGAACAATTGGAATCTCCCCGAAGCCTCGCCAATCTTCTGCGGGACAACCGCGCGCAAAACACAACCGTCTCCGAAAGGCAATGTGTTCAATACCTCATTCAGATTTGCCAGGCGTTGGAATATGCCCAGTTGTTTGGTTTCTTGCACGGCAATCTCAACCCTGAAAAAATCTTGATTACGCCGGAGAACCAAATAAAAGTAAGGGATATTGGCATCGCCCAAATTCAGGAAAAACGCGAATCAGTTTGGGCTGGCTATGCCGCCCCAGAACGACTCCGCTTGAATGCGCTCCGAACAAGCGTGGACATCTGGGCTGTTGGAATATTAGCTTACCAAATGCTGACCGGGGTACTTCCTTTTGGGGAACAGGATAATGACGTTCAGCAAATCTATCAAAAGATCAACGAAGAACGACCTGTAGACCCATCCTTGCTTTTACCCAATATCTCCGAAGGACTGTCCTCCATTGTATTAAAGGCGCTCGACCGGCAGAAACGGTATGAGAATTATCGCGACCTGCTGAGAGACTTGCAGCGTACTTTGGATGGGAAACCCCTGATCATACCGTTGGAAGAAAAACTCCATCTTTACCTGCGCGCTGGATACCCGCTTATTTCAATTCTGGTTGAAGAAGAGGATCGGGCAGAAAGTTTAATAAACCGCATCGGTATTCTGGAGAAAACACCGGTTTACACCTGGACCGCCTTTCAAGGTCTCGCTGGAAGCAAGAAATTGGCTGGAAGGTTTGCCGCGCAGCCCGAAGAAGTCTTAAACTGGCTGACAAATCATCGGGAGCGTTCCCTTCTTGTTTTAAAAGATTTTCATTCCTATTTAAATGACAGCCTTTTGCAAAGCGCCATCAATTCCATGTACCCATTTTTGCGTCAAAGCAAATCCGCCGCAATTTTTGTTTCCACACATATTTCTGTGCCTGAAATACTAAGCAAGAAAATGGTGATTTTCAACATGGACACGCCAGATTTAGCGGAAATTCACGCATTAATTGATACTGCGAAAACCGAAGACGAACTATTCTCCCCGGAAAACCTGACGCTGGAATTGGAGAATGAATTTGCTTGGCAGGCGCACGGCATGACCGCCCTGGACATTGAAATGGTTCTCCGCAAGAGCAGCATCAAACATGCCGGGCTGCGGACCAATGTGCTGGACGATCTTCTGGAATATAAAGGACAGGTTGTACAACGAGGCGGATTGCTGGAATTGATTCAACCTGACATAACCTTCGACAACATGGGCGGCATGGAATTACTGCGGGATCATGTTCGCCGAGTGGGGAAGGCGCTGAAGACTGGAAACTGGCTTCCCTTACCCAAGGGCTGGCTGTTTTTGGGCGTTCCAGGCTGTGGAAAAAGCCTGGCGGCAAAGGCGCTTGCCGGGGAATGGAAAATGCCGTTGTTGCGATTTGACATCAGCCGTATTTATGGCGCATATCTGGGGCAGGCGGAGGAGAATTTGCAGGAAGCGCTGCAAACCGCGGAGCGCATCAGTCCCTGCATCCTTTGGATTGACGAAATAGAAAAAGGACTGGCTGGCACGGAATCTTCGGGGGTTGGCGGGACCATGCAACGGGTATATAGCATCTTGTTGGATTGGCTGCAAAACCGAAAATCCCCTGTCTTTGTCGTGGCCACCGCGAATTTCAGCGGATTACCCAGCCATCAGCTAGGGAAAGCGGGGCAAAAAGACGTAAAAACGCCAGCCTCTACACTAATCAGCCGCTCACCGGAATTGTTCCGCGCCGGGCGCTTTGATGATATTTTCTTCTTTGACCTGCCCAATGCGGAAGCGCGTTTGCAAATCCTTGAAATTTTTCTGCAAAAATATGAATGTATTCCGCCGGATGTAGATTGGGGCGCGCTGGTTCAGGCATCCGATGGCGCAACACCCGTTGAAATGGAGCAAGCGCTAGTTGCCGCCATGTTCCAGGCGCATACCAACAAACAAACTCAACTCTCGAATAAAGGCTTTGAACAGGAATTGCTGGCAGCCAGGTATTTCAGCCAAAACCGCGTCGATGAAATTGATATGATCCGAGAGATTGGTAAAACGGCTTTATCCAGACCAGTATCCAATTACTAGCCCTATCGGGCAGGAGGAAGATATGTCATCCCCAAAAACAGCCACCGTTAATGATGAAATTGGGCTTTTGATTCGAGCCAAATACCCAATCATCTATATTGTAAGTTATGAGGAACGCCGGGTTCAACAGCAGTTGCGCCTTATCCGTCAGGAAGTGATTAAACAGGACAGGGAAAAGAAACAGAAACAGGGAATGCCTGATAATGAGCTGAAAAAGTGGGAAGAAACCGGACGGACGCTGTATTACTGGTCCTGCACGCGCGGTTTTCAAGTGCTGTCCAAGAAAGAGATTCCCGGACAGCAGGATGGCGGCCCGTCCAAAACGTATGAGCGGCTTGAAGTTGTTGAGCCTGTTCTCAACCCGGTGGAGGCTCTGCAGTGGACCATGAAAAAGGAAACGGGCATTTTTGTTTTCCAAGACTTGCATCCTTTCCTTACCCCAGGCCCCATCGAGCATAGCATTGTTGTCCGTGGCTTGCGGGATGTCGCCTCTCATTTCCGGCGCGCTCCTTCCTCCACATTGATTTTGCTTTCTCCAGTTCGGGTGACTCCGCCTGAGGTGGAAAAAGAAATCGTCGTGGTGGATTATCCGCTTCCTTCGGCGGCAGAGTTAGAAGAAAAACTATCCAGTTTTGAATCCGGAATCAAGAATCAATATGGGCCGGAGAGCATTACTTTCAATCCAAATGAGCGCGAAGAGTTCATGCAGAAAGCGGTTGGATTGACATACGAAGAAGTGGAAAACGTTTGGGCGCGGGCGCTCGAACGGGATGGAAACCTGGGATTTCGCAACATCGATGAGATCATCGAAGAAAAGCGCCAGGCAATTCAGAAATCAGGGTTGTTGGAATACTACCCTGCTGTGGAAAAATTTGATGGTGACGTGGGCGGTTTGGATGGGTTGAAAGACTGGCTGCGCCAGCGGAAATCCACTTTTGGCAGGGAAACTCAGGAGCGAAAACTCAAACTCCCGATTCCCAAAGGGATTTTATTAATTGGCATCCCCGGTTGTGGTAAAAGTTTGTCGGCCAAAGCAGTGGCGGCCGAATGGCGTGTCCCGCTGGTGCGTTTGGATGTGGGACGCTTGTATAATTCCATGTTGGGAAAAACCGAAGAGAATTTCCGCAATGCCATCAAAGTGGTGGAACAACTGGCGCCTGTGATTCTTTGGGTGGATGAAGTGGAAAAGGGCTTCCCGCAATCCAGTGGAGCCGGAGATTCTGGGGTATCCACCCGCGTGCTGGGGTCGTTCCTAAACTGGATGCAGGAAAAGGAAAAACCGGTATTTGTGGTGGCAACAGCCAACAACATCGAAGCAATGCCGCCGGAATTAACCAGAAAGGGACGCTTCGATGAGATTTTCTATGTGGGGCTGCCGGGGCAAAAGGAGCGGGAGGAAATTTTTGTCATTCACTTAAAACGCTGGGGGCTTATTCTGGGCGATGAAGATATTAAATCTCTGGCTGTAAGAGCCAAGAATTTTACAGGCGCAGAAATCGAGCAGGTAGTTGAAAGTTCGTTGTGGACTTTGTCTTCTGGATCCGAGGTTGATGTCATGCCTTCCACCGAAATGATTATCAAGGTATTGGAAACGGAAATCCAAGAACTGCGCCCAATGGCGCAGCGCCTGAAAAAAGATAACGAGGCTTATCAGGAGATGCATCGCCGGTCACAACAACTAGCCAGACCGGCATCTGGCAAAGAACACAAGGAACAAGAAGGGTTCCCGCAATATGTGGAATATGACGATTGGCGTTATCAACAATCTGGTTAGTTTGGCGCTGGAAAATATTCCAGCAAAAAGGTAACTACTACTCAGCGAGGGCGTTTTTCCTGCGCCACGTTAATCCTGGCGCTCAAAAACGAAACCTGTGAAACAGGCTTAATCCGCCGCAAGCGGCTTCGTAAATGAGCGCTGACGTAAACGTCAGCGCAACTATGGCACGCTGAATAGTTACAAAAAAGGATGTAAATGAAATGCACAGCGTCGGCATGACTGGTTTCCTCTCGTTTATACAGAACGCTTTGCGATTCCGGGAAACCGCTATTTTTGAAGAACGCCTGCCCATCCTGGGCGATGGGGAGTTCTTCACTCCTCCGACAGACGATTCTTCCAATTCGACTGATCACATCCTGGAGCGGTTATCCAACAGCAAATATGCAGACGTACGTGCCTATGCCGCCGCGTATCAGGATACGCCAATATTGATTTTGTACAGATATTTGAGCGATTCTGACGCCAACGTAAGAGAAATTGCGCTTGGAAAAATAGCGGGGTTAATAACAGAAAAGGAACTTCGGAATTTCTCGGCCAATCAGTATGAAGATGTTCAACTGACAATTGTCAGGCATCCACATGCGCCTGATGATCTTGTGGCAGAATTGGCCGGGAGCAGTCCGCATACAAATGTGCGTGGAATGGCATTGACGCGATTGTTTGCCCACCTGCCATCTGCTCAGACCCAGAAAGTTTTGTCAACCAGCAAACATCAGGATGTTCTTGAAAGTATTTTGGCGTACCCCGACATTGACCTGGATGTTTTAGTTTCCCTTGCCTCCACTTGTGACACTGAAGAGTTCCGCCAGAGCGCTTTGGAAAAATTGTCAAAGCAGGAAATACCGGCTGGCTACTTAAAACAATTAGCCGGAAGCCCTCATCAGGATACGCAGTTGTTTTGTTGTCAACTTCCCAAAATCCCCAATGAGTTGGTCCTCGTCTGGATCGAAGGTACTTCCCACGAAGCGGTACGTCAGAAACTGTTGGAAAGAATCATGAAGCCTCGTCCGCCTAAAAATGTGCTGGAACGTTTGGCTGGCAGTCGTCATGTGGCGGTGGCTTTGGAGGCGCTCAAGGGACGCTCTGTTCCCATTGAGATGCGCGTACAACTGGCGGTTAACAGCGTTTCCACTTCGGTGCGCCAGAAAGCATTGTCTTCCATCCACAAAAAAGACCTTGATGCTGGCGTGTTGACGCAACTGGCGCAAAGCGTTTACCTAGATGTCCTGTCCAAAGTAGCCGCGCACCCTGCCACCCCCGCAGACCGTTACAAGGAACTGTCTCAAAACCTGGCCAATGCAATTCAAAAGGAATGGATTCGACATGAGGAGCACACCACTCAGCAGTGGGTTGAGGATGAATCATCTCCATATGATTACTACGGCTCTTATTATTCTTCGGGCGGGCATTATGAAGACACCACAGAATACAATACAGTGATCGAATACGACAATATCAATAAATTATTGGATGCAATTCCCGTCCTGTTAAAACAGGAATTAAGAGGGCGTATTGCATTACTCCGAGATGACCGTCAAGTGCGTTGGGGCGACGCGCTTCCAGCGTAGAATGCAACAGCATGTTTATCCAAAATATCAGCAACAATCCGTTTTTTGAAAATATCTGCGCCCGTCTTTTGCCCTTTGAACCGGAGCTTGAGCGGCTTGCGCGAGACAGGCAGGTTTTCGCTTTTGCGGCAGTTGGGTCTATCCCTGCCGGTTATGCCCAAACACAAAGTGACCTTGATTTAATTGCCTTTACTGAAGACCAGCCCAAATATTTACACATCTTCGATCATGGATGTATCAGCATCCGTGAAGTAAGTTGGGACTACCTTTCTCGTGAGTTGGGATTATGCGCGGACATATCTCAGGCGCCCCTCACACTCGCAATTCTGCCCCAGGCAATTCTGTTTCTCCAGCCGGAAAAACGGGAGAGTTTTTTGTCTAACATGCAAAAAATCACAGAACGATGTATGGCGTATTTTCTTGGACACCTCGCTGGCGAGATACGATTTGGACAAAGGCGGTTTAAAGAATCAACGACTGCTGATGTTTGTGTCTCTTGGAAGTGTGTTTTTGGGTATTCGCATTTTTTCACCAGCCTTTCCAATTGGACAATGGCGTTAAAGATGCCGCGCCTGAGAGATGCAATGTCGCGCGGCATGACGTTTCGTGAAGAGGGTATCAATTTACCGGCAGGATGGAACGCCGACGAGAATGGATGCTGGCTGCTGCCTGCCGCGCCCAATTCAGCGATTCCCTTTGTGACCTTTGCCTATTCCATTATCAAAAGCAATATACGCCGTTATAAACCGCCGCGGGAAATCAGGCATTTTTACTTTCGGCAAGCTCAATACTATTATTTTTCCGGGAAACAACCTGACAACCAAACGCTGTATCCCAAAATATATGGATTGGCAAAAAGAAATCAATTGTTATTCGAGACTTGCAAAATGCTTCTTCAAAAGAGCGTATTGAATAGGTATGGCGTTTTGGCGCAAGCGCCGGATGGATGGCGGTATGAAGGTCTTGGAAATCTTTTTTGGGAATATCGGGGGTTTTCAGAATGAACGCACGGCAAGAGCAGGGAAGCCTTTTTTTCAGGTTCCTGTCGTTATTCGACCGGGAAAGACAACAGATTAATCTTGCCAGAAACCCACAAACACAGGAATCCGCGCTGAGACAACTTTCCCAGTCAAAATTCAGGACTGTGCAGATTGCCGTTGCCAAACATCCAAATACTTCAGCGCATACGCTGGAGGAACTCGCCAAAATGGGGGATGAAAGCCTGAGACGCGCAATTTTGGCGCATCCCAATATATCGTTGATATGCCTGCTGATTTTTATGGACGATACCCGCAAGGAAATACGCGATATGGCATGGCAACGACTTGAACCACAGTTGACACAACAACGCTGGGCCCGCGCTGATTTGTTTACGGCTGAAACAAAACAAACCATGCAGCAAGAGAATCGAAAGGCGCGTGAAATTCTCCTGCGTCGGGTATTGATGGCTCCTGAAATTTGGCTGGAGTTTACAAGCCGGGCGCTGCAATTTCAAGTTCAAAACTTTGTGATGCATGAGTCTGATAATTTCGTGCGTCCGCTCACCGAAACACCTTTTTGGTTTGCTTTGGCAATTTACTACGCAACCAGCCAGAACGCATCCGACAAGAACAGCATGTCTTTTTTTGATTTGCAACTGGCGCTTGACCAAATTTCCTTGGGACAGAATCATCTGGCCATTTCAGACGTTATTGTGATGCACCTGCTTTGCGATACTCTGTGGATAAAAAAAGAAAAACTCCTGGATGAACTTAAGCAACTTCAGGGCAAAAAAAAGGCATTGGAGCGGGTACCAGCCCTCTTGCAGGATGGGCGCGAATTGGCAAAAATCACAACGCAAATTGATGAAACTCAGCAGATGCTTACCCTGTTGGATACGCAAATCAAAACCTTTTCGGCGCTAAGCCCAATGACTCGCATTCTCAGGGCAAAGGATGTAAGTGCCCTGTCGTCAAATGAAGTGGGAAATCCAAATGGATTGGACTCGATTATTTGCGCGTTGAATGCGCGCGGGTTGCAAAAATGGCTTGATAACAACCTGATGTCGCTGCTGTTGGAAGATTTGGGAGAATTCAAAACCATCGTTGGGTTGCTGGAGGGAATGTATATCTCTGCCAACCGTCAACCGGAGGAAGACTTGCGATATCAAGGTTTCCGTTTCATCCTCCAAAACCTTCAAGGGATTTTCGAGTTGGCGCAGAACGCGGGTGGTGACTTGCACGGATTGGGCACAAAACAACAAACGGAAATGTGGAACACCCTGCGCGTCATTCTGGATGGTTTGGAAGCGGCATATAGCCCGCGCAAGACAAGCGGACCCAAGGCAAAGTTTCAAGCAGAATACGGCAATTTTATTTCGGGAAATATTGGAAACTGGATTAATAATCTGGTGAAAGAAGGGCTGGGAATACGGGTCATTCGTCCCACCGCTGAAAGAGGAGACTTCTAATGCAAGATCGCGCTTACAGTGAAATGAAAACCTTTACCCATGATTACCGCCGGATTGGAGAAGACGGAGTCCGTAAATGGAAACCCAAAGATGGGGAATATGTGGATACCGCCCAAATCACAGATGCCGCCCTTCGACACAAGATTGAAGCGCGAATTGCCGTCCATGTGGCGCATCAGGAATATATCGAGCAAATTGTCTCACGTTTAAGTTTGGGGAACTCCCTGCTTTGCGTTTGCGACAAATCCATTACCGATGACCTGATCGAGTGGATTGGAATCGAATTAAAAAGCAGGAAACATAAGATTGAACGCGTGCGTTCCCTGCCATCGCAGGAGGAAGGTTTAAAGGAAAACCATGATAACCGTAATAACATCGAGAACATGGTTGGCGGACTGTATGAACAATTATCCTACCTGGATTCTCAGGAAGATCAGGCAACGGTTTTAGTCATCGACCACTTGGATTTGATGACCACCAATTTGGATGGAAGCGCCATGAGCGTGGCCAATGATATTGTGTACTGGCTTAATATCTACACAGGCACTCCTGTTCTTGCGTTCGCCGATCCAGAATTGCCATTACGCAAGGTGATCGAAAACATCTTCTCCGAAAAAATAACGATCCCACCCTTCAAGCGGGAGGACTTGTTCAGATTACTGCGCCCGGAGGAGGCAGAGAAAATTTCCTTTTCAAAATTTAAGATACCCGACCAAATACGTTTGTATCAATATATTTCCGGGTTGAGCATAAAACGCCTGCGCTGGTTGATGCGGCTGATTCACGATAAATTCCCAACACTGGGCGGGGATGGCGAAAATGCCGAACAGGTGTATGAGTATATTCGTCAGTTGACAACCGCCGGAAATATTCAAGTTCCATCTGTTTCTGAAGATCATATTGCCGGTTATGTCAGTACAAAAGCCGAAATAAAAAAGCGCGTGATTTTCCCAATGCAATACCGCGAAACCGCCACGAACGTCGAAGAGTTATCCCGCGCAGACGCCATGATACCCAAAGGGGTAATTCTGCACGGGCCGCCGCGCAACGGCAAAACAGAAATTGCAAAATGGATTGCGACAGAACTTCACTATCCATTGATTACCATTCGCGGCCCTGAGTTAAAAAATATGTACCTGGGAGAAACAGAACGGGCCATCCGGCGCACATTTGCCCAAACGCGCCGGTGCGCTCCTTCGGTGCTTTTGATCGATGAAATCGACGCCCTGACTCCCCAGCGTAATGAACTATCTTCCGGCGCCGATATTTCGATGGTATCCATGTTTTTGACCGAAATGGATGGCTTGAATTCAGATGAGGCAGTTTTGATTCTGGGCACGACCAATCGGTTGGTGGCGGTTGACCCGGCTTTTAAGGGCCCGGGACGTTTTGGAATTCTGGTCGAGATCGATTACCCCGGCAATGAGGATCGTTTGGCAATTCTTCGACATTACCGAAAACTATATAACCTGACTGAGTGGTTGAATGACGAATCCTTGATCCATCTGCAACAGCAGACGGTAGGGTCTCTCAGGGGCGGGCATGGACAGGATGGCACCTTGTGGAGTTGTGACCATCTTCGTGGAATCTGCCAGGCGCTCTTGGTGGAAATCGAATGGGCCCGGTCTAACAAACTTCCACTTGAAGTCAATGACAAGGCGTTTCTAAATGAAATCCTAAAGAAAGTCAGCGGCTCGCTGGAATCCGCGCCGGAACCATATCTGAGCGATTGGAGGAAGGTTTAGAACCATGACATACAGTTATCCCACTACGGTTACGCCAGAGATTGTCACTGTGGACGCCTTTTTGCAGGAGAAGATCGAATTGCAAAACGTCCTGAGCGAAGATATGCAGGCGACTTTAATTGATGTACTGCGCGACGAAGGCTCCGCTTTGGGTTGGAACCAGAGCGGGAGCCTTTACGAGAATACCATCCACCCGGAAGTCACTGTTTCGATTGATACGTCGCAGTCGCCGTTGGTCATTCGAAGACGCGCCTCGTCTCGCGTGGAAGAATCGCTGCGTGGGTCAACGCAGAGTCAATTGGATTCGCTCCTGGACCAGATCAAACCGCAATATGAACAGGCGCTGAACAAATTGTGGGATCATTGTTTTTCACGAGCCATTGAACATGCGGCAGAAAAGGTTGGCGCTGTGGTAAAACGCGTAGAGGAGCATAATCAGAACCTGGAATTGCACACGCTTCATATTTACGTGCATTCCTATTAGGAGAAACCCCATGACCACTGACTCGGAATCCATTCCTCCCTATGACTTGAAAATCACCTACACCAGCAACCTCAAGACTGGGGAAATTTCATTTTTGGTTGACTACATATCGGAGAGTGATGTCAGCGCGCCCAAACATCAGAAGGACCATGAGCGCTATGTTCGCAAATTGTTGGAGGCTTCCGGCATTTTGCATGGCTCATGCTCTGTGCGAATTCGGCATGGCGTTTTTGAAGAGGTTTATCTCGTCAGAAAACAGGAAACAGCCTGGGAGTGGCAGAAAGTCAGCAGTCAGCAAAAGGCAAAGATCACGGCTCCGCCAGCATCAACCGCGTCACATCCGGCAGGCAATCAAGAGACTGTAAAGAATAAAAAAGTGTCATCGCAGTAGGCAGGGAGTTTGACCAATGTCGGCGCTCTACGTCCAAATGACCACGCAGGAATGGGATCGGCGCATCCGGTTAGCCGGGGAGCGCATGCTCGCCTGTAATCTTTGCCCGTGGCAGTGCAATGTGAATCGTTTGGAATCTCCCCAGGCGGCGCGCTGTAAAACCGGTTCCCACGCAATGGTTGCTAGTTATGGCCCAAGTTACGCGGAAGAATCCTGCCTGACCGGTGAAACTGGTTCGGGCGCGATTTTTTTTGGGATGTGCAACCTGCAATGCGTTTTTTGTCAGAACCACGCCATCAGCCAACAAGGAAGAGGATACCTGCCCACAGCCGAAGAATTGGCCGAGATTATGTTGTTTCTGCAAAAGCAGGGTTGCTCGAATTTGAATTTGATTTCTCCGACCCATGTTCTGCCGCAGATTCTATCCGCGCTGAAAATTGCAGCGCTGCGCGGACTCCAGATTCCCTTGGTCTATAACACCAGCGGCTTTGAGCGCGTGGAAATTCTGCGGGAACTTCTGGATGGAATTGTTGATATTTACCTGCCCGACCTTAAGTTTGCAAACCCGGAACTGAGCGCCCGTTACATGTCTGCCCCGCAATATGTGGATTTTTGTAAATCCGCCCTGTTCGAGATGCAGAGGCAGGTTGGAGAAGCAATTTTCGATGACCAGAAAATCATGCGGCATGGGATGGTGATTCGGCATGTGGTGATGCCGGGTTTTCAGGAAGAAACCAAAGAAGTTGTGGATTTTATTGCCAGCCAAATCTCGCCGCAGGTCTGGGTTAGTTTTTTGCGTTACCAGCCGACATTCCAAACCCAATCTCTTCCGCCGCTTGATCGCAGGCTGACAGAAGAGGAGTTTCAGTCTGTTTTACATCTGGCAGGTAGCCACGGACTGAAATGTCTCGATACCCCATCATTCGTTATTCAGGAGTAAATAACATGGCAAATCTTGTCCTGCAAAAAGCCGCGCAAACCCTAAGCGATTTTGATGATCCGCAATGGCGCGCTGAAATCCGCAGGTTGACGCCAGCGGATTTATCCAATCTTCTCTCCGTCAGCCTGGCGCGCCTCAGAGAAGCAGTAAAGAGTCTGGAAGACCGGTTTGAATCGAAGGGCGAAATTTTGGAACTCATGTGTATTTCGGCCATTGCGCAGGAGCCCATGTTGATTTTTGGTCAGCCGGGAACCGCCAAAAGCGATCTGGTTGCGCGGTTTGCAGAAAGTTTGGGTGTAAGACGATTTGAAAATACCCCAGCCATGCGTGATGAATTGTCCCCGCCCGCAATTTCGAAAGACGAGGATGCCCATAATATTTATTTTGAATATCTTCTAAATGAATATACAGAACCGGATGAATTGCTTGGGCCGGTGGTGGTGGGAGATTTGGTGAAGAACCCGCCCAGTTTTCGCCGGTTTAGGCAGGGCGCATT
Source organism: Herpetosiphon sp. (assembly GCA_020717985.1). GTDB lineage: Bacteria > Chloroflexota > Anaerolineae > Anaerolineales > Villigracilaceae > Villigracilis. The sequence continues at coordinate 16,171 of DYDH01000033.1, forward strand.
ATCTGAAGCGCATGTAGTCTTTTTAGATGAGATTTTTCGCGGCAATAGCGCCATCTTAAATGCTTTGTTGTCTTTGATCAATGAACGCCGCATTTATGAAGCAGGTAAAGTGATCAAGGCAAATTTATTCATTTTGTTTGGCGCCGCAAATCATCCGCCTATTTCCGATGAGTTGTCAGCATTCTATGAACGGTTTGCCATTCGCGTTGTCAGCGCAGTGGTCGGGAACGAAGACGGAAGGCGTGAGAGACTTTTGAAAAAAGCCTGGGTGGCAGAGACCGAAAAGTTAAATGCCGCCTATGACCCATTCATCAACTTTGTTGAACAAAAAGCATGTTTGAATGACCTGTTGGTTTGTAATCGGGCAATCACCGAAATGTGGGGCGGGGCAGATTTTGATAAGCATGATCCCATATTCCGCCAGGATTACATCCACATCGTTAATATTCTCAATAATGACAAACGCCGCCTTTGCCGCATCGATGACCGTAAGTTCGTTAAGATCTATAAACTTTTGCGCGCCAAGGCCCTTTATGCCCACCAAGGACCTCCTGTGATTGACGATCTTAAATTATTAAAACACACCTGGGTCGATTTTGAGAGCCAGATTCCACTTCAGAATCTAATCGACTCTGAAATAGAAATGAGAAAAAAACTTCGGAACACGCAGGGATCAAATTAACAGAACAGGAGCCGCTTTCGATGCAACCCATTCGCGATGAAAATACCGTGCGGGATTGTATTGCCCACGGACTGCAATATTGTTGCACCTCGCCGCAATACCGGGATTCACGCTGGCTTAAACGCCAAATCCCAAATGGCAGCGGGGCAAGGGATTATCTTACGCGATGGTATATCCCTTTGATCGAGAAAGGCTTTTCGCTCCCATTTTTTATGGTTCTTGATCTTGGGCTGTTATTTTTGATTGGGCAACCATCTTTACAGCCTCCGCCGTCGGGTGGAGCAGCTGGCAAAAACAAAGAGCAATTCCAAAGAGATTATTATTACTGGCTATATGGGATGTTATCCATGCCGGCTTTTCAATCCCTGACAACCATGCTGGAGCGGGATCGCCGCCGCAAGAAGATCATGCAGGATTGGAATTCCTACCGGGCCGGAAGAAAGGCTTTCGCGCCCAAGCAATCTTTGATCCATGCGGAAGCCAGCCTGTTTGAAGCGAAGTTTGACGCGGCGCCAACCTTTCTGGAATTTTGTTTGGGCGATATTGACGCAAACCACACCGGGCAATTCATCTTCCACCCGGATGCTTTCCGCGAACCGGAGCGCTTCGATTCCATTTGGGAGGATCCCCCCTCCAACCCCATCGAAAGCCCTGTTCTGGCAGAAAAAATGAACCGCGAACTGGCAAGCGAAATGATCAAAGAATTTCCCCAGAAAGAAAACGAGCCGCTTACGAGACTTAAACAGACATTGATCCGTTCTCACAGCCTGGGTGCGGCCAATCTGGAAAGCACAGATTTAAACCTTCTGGGAAATTACACGCAGTTTTATAAATTGAATAAACTGATTGCTGACTCCATGACACAGGAAACCCTTCCCCTTAAACGCGCCAGGGTGCTGCTCCCGGAAAAGGTCAGGAGTCGGGAAGGCGGGTATCACGGGATTGACTATGATGGCGATTGGAGCAGTTTTGTCCACAGCCAACTTGCAATATATATGGAAAGCAAGGAATTGTTTTTCAACAAGTATTACAATCACAAACTTCTATATTATGACCGGCGGCAAATTCAGTCCAGGCCCCCAAGCATCCTGCTGGCGTTTTTCATCGACATCGGAAGCGCGATGCGATCCAAAGCCGAGGAGGAGGGATATAAAAATGCGCTGGCACGTGAAATAAGCACATTCTTCATTCAGGATATTTTGCGCTTTGTCGGGTGGGAAAATCTTGCCGCTCTGGATATTTATGTCACCTGTTACCGCCCGGGCAGGGTGGGCCCGGAATTTTTCCTGAACGCGGCAGAGGAGAAATCCTCCCTGAGCAACATCGACGACCCATTGCTGACCAGCATATTCAAAGCACTGGATGGTTTTTTCTTTCTTGATACTGCCGGCGCAGACCCAGCCTCCCTGGGCGTGGGCACAGACCAGGAAGCCCTCAAAATGGCTATTGAACACTTTCACAAACGCATGATTGATGAATTTGTCTTGCGCACTCAACAAGGGCAGGAAGCAATTGGATATGACTGCGTTCACCTGTCTTTGCTGACCCATCCGGCGCATCAAATTGATCCAGCCGCATTGAGGGAAGAGATCGGCGGCGCTGGTTTTAGTGCTCGAAATCAAATATTGAATCTTTTCTCTTTAGAAAATTCGGGTGTCAGATGGTTGACTGCCAAACCCGCAGACAGCAAATGGAATTCCACGCTTGACAATCCCCAACCCTATCAGGAATTGCGAAGTGGGGCGGAATCATCCCTGCGGGTTTGTTTCTTCAAAACAGTCATTCGAGAGACTTTACGATATGCAACTCAACTTTAAGCGTGGCAATGATGAAGGGAAACCGTCCCATGAATACAGCGTATAGTTTTTCCGACCTGGAGCAGCTGCTTAATTTTTTGGAGTGTTTTTGGGGCGGACAATCCCGTCCATTCCCGCGCATCTATATGACTCCGTCCCAGGAGTACGCAATTCAGGTTGACGAAACTGACGATTTCCCCGATTCATCCTTGTCGCACTGGAAGGCCGCAAAAATTTCTTTCTCTCATGCCTTTAAGGAAGTTTCAAGTTTGGATATTCTCAGCCGCATCCGCCTAAAACCCTGGGGTTCCCCCAGAGACTTTTCAGACGAATTGCTGGTTTTATTGAAGGGCAATCGGAGCGATTTTGAAACTCTGAGGGATTATCTGTTTGGGGTCGAACATGGAGCGGAGCCGCCCTTCAAGATTGAATCTTCCGTCGTCAAGTTTGAGCCGGACACCCGGCAAGCGCCCGCATACTTATTCCGCCTGCAAGGGTTACATGCGTATGGTCTTCTTGAAAATTGGCTGGGCGACCCTGCAAAATATGAAATCTATTATCCCCATGCCGTCACCCCCTATCAGGATTTGCGCCATGCCGGACTATATTTGCCGTGGGGATTTTGCATTTCAGATGTAAAACTAATGATATTTGACCAGGCAATTTTGAATCATACGGAAAACCGATTAATCCTTCTCAATCAGGATATCCAAGTCAGGTATTTTGTGCCGGATTTCCAGCCGCTTTTTTATTTTCACAATATCGAAGTTGCCAATTCTGGAATACAAGTACAGGGTAAAACGCTCAGTCTTGATACGCAAAAACTGTTTGACATTAAACTCCAATTGCGTCCCCAGTACGACTCTTCAATGGGGTTTGAGTATTCCGAAGCCCAATTGTTGGAACACATTGATCTTTTGACGATTCAACTGGAACGTTTGCGGCTGAAAAGTTCTGCTGTATTTTCTCCGCGGATTTATGTATATGAAGATGGCGGGTTGGGGATGCCCTCCCTGCAAGATTTTATCCTCCGCTTGCCCGTCATTTACCTGAACCAATACCAATATATCCGCATGGAATTGGGTCTTGATTCCAGACAAAAAAACTATCACTTCATCGTGGCAAAATCAGACTCTTTGCCGGATAGCAGGAAACCTTTTGGCGCGGATTATGAATTTTACAAATGGAATCAGCGCTTTATCAGCGGTTACAACATCTATTTGCCCCTTAATGAAGATGGGCAAAAACTGGTTTTGTTCCCTCCCATTTTTCCGGAAACCGAAAAAGACGAAGAGCGATGTATGAAAACATTGCTTGGCCAATATGCGCAAGTTCACTTCAGGGGCAGTCAGGACTGCGTGTTGTTATGGCCGGAAGGTGAAAATATTTTGCAAGTTCACCTGCCCCTGACTGCGCAGGGACAGGATTTGGGAAAAGCCAGCGCTGCCATTAATACAAATTTCGTTCTTCAAAAAAACGCTCAGATAAAAACTGTCCCCAGCCTGCTTGAATCTACCTTGCGGGAGACCTTCAACCCTGAATTGGGAAAATTGAAGGAACTATCTGACTCAATGCAAATAAGTTTGGAACGCGTATGGAAGAACGAGCAGGGAAAAATTTACGCATTGTTCGATGATGTAAAAAAAGTCCTGCTTCAAGCCGAACAAGCCAACAGGCAGGTGGAGCAAATTCGCAATATGCATCAAACCATAAACAACATACAGGAGGGAAATCTGGGCGAATGGCATAAGTTTGTCGCCAGGGTGGAAGGTGCCCATCAGTCAATGTTGAAGTTGGCGGAAAAGGAACGCAACGAAACGATTTCGTCCGCGCAATCTACCCTGGCAAATTTGCAAAAGGATGAGCAACAGTTGACGTCTGATACATTGGCGCAAGTCAGGGATTTGCAAAGCGCGCTTCCCAACATAAAACCAAAAGGCGTATTGCTGCCGCTGAGACAGCAGGTTGCCAGTTTACTGGCGGATATTGATTCCCGTATCAAAGCGGAAAGATGATTGTCCAGAAGAGATATGAAAGATATGCGGCAAAAAAACCAACCGTCCAATATAAGAATAATCCCCATGATTGACCCTGAAATCATCCACGGGCTTGCGCGTATTAATGGCGAAGCGCTGCCCGATTGTCAAAAAAAACTTGTACCGGCATATAACATCGCCAGGAAACTTGATCTCAAAGAGCAGGTAATTCTTGACCCTGCAAAGGATAAGAAAAACAGGATTGTCAAAAAGGGCATATTGAAGGACGTTACATTGTTTCCCATTCTCCCGCCCTCGTCGCAAGCAAAGGTTGCGAATTCCTTATTGATTGCAAGCCGAAATGCGCTGGCGCAGGTTCGGAACATCCTTGCCTCATATACGGCAAAGGTGGAGCAGGTACGCCGTTTGAGAACACAATGGCTGTCAGGGACTTTCACTCCGCTCCAAAGGCGGCTTAAGCAAATTCGCCGCTCCATATCGGTAAAATAAATGAGACACCTTTCCTTCCGTAATCCACCCGATTGGTTGAAGTGGACCGGCGTTATCATTCTGACAACGCTGTTGATTACCGCCCTTCTGGGAGCAGCGGCAGACCCGCTTCCGCTTGCTTCATTTTTGGGACAATCTGGTTTCTGGCTGACGGCTGGAGTCTTCAGTCTTTCCATCCTGATTCTTTTTTTCGGCCGCAATCGTGAAAGTTTTTGGAAAAATATCTGGTTTATGGCGGGGTGGGTGATATTGTTTTTTGTGATTTTTATCAGCGCATGGGACAAGATATTATTACCCATATATCATTGGTTGTATTTATCGCGGTTTGAAACCTGGCTTTTTCCAGCGCTCATTTTGGCTGTAATTTGCCTGTTATTTTCAATTCCAGCGCTCTGGCGTGGCGAAAATCTGGAGCGCATTTTGGAAAAGTTCATTGCCTTTTATCTATCATTCGATTCTCAAGGCTTGGCATACGAATATCTGCGCCGGTTGTATTATCAATTTACCGGCAACGAACCGGCGATTTCTGCGCGATATGTCAAATTTCTCGGCGGCTGGATCGGGACGCGCGCCCAATTGCTGGAAAACACCCTGATCGAACTTGAGATTCAGTCTAGGCTTGAATATTTGCAGTCACACGGCATTGGGTCGCTGGTTATTACCCAAAAAACAATACAGCCAGAGATTACCTCGCTTATTCAAAAAACATGCCAATATCGGCAGATTCTTGCGTTCCACATCATGCCAGATTTTCTGCCCGATTCTTCACTGCCTAACGCATTAACTTCAGCGCTGTTATGGCTGGAAAACCGGGCGGAGGTGGGCCGCGTTGCGCGTCGGGGCATTGCCGTCGCAGAAAAAGAGCGTCGCTCGCTGGGCGAGATTCTCCAAAAATGCAATTCCGCTGACCTGTCTGCTTATACGCCCATTCAGCAATATTTGTTTACGTATCTAAAGAGAAACGAGAAACCTGTCTCACCACCATTTTCAACAAATAATGAAACGCCCAGCATCGAAACCCTGATGAACATGAAGTATGAGGAAGACAAAATTTCGCAGAAGATCGTGCGGCTGGCTTTACAAACGCGCCTGGCTGAATTGTCAGAAGACGGGGATTATCAGGCTTTGGCTCAGTTTGGAAACCGCTTCTTGAAAACGCCACAGGCCCAGAGAGGGGAACTTTCTTCGTCGGTCCATCGTTTCATCGGACTTGCCTGGTGGGATCAAGCCCGTCATTTCTCGACAATCTCTTCATCAGATAAGGATACCGCCAGAGAACTTGTCTCGTTATCCTACCAAAAAGCAACACAGCATTGGATGTCTGCTCGCTGGACAGAGGCGTTGGACGTTCTGGAAATGCCGGAAGGAAAATAACATGGCGGTAAAAAATTCCTCAGCATATCGGGATAAACGCAGACAGATTTCCAACTCGCTCCCGCCCAAGATGACAGAGAAGTTGTCAGAGGAATATTCCCATCTTCTGCCAGCCGCAGACCAAAAATTCAGGCACGATATTTTTTCCCACATACTTCGCATTACTGGCATCGGTATTGTGTTTGGCATATTCTTGACGCTGATTTACATTGGCATCAAGCAAGGCTGGTATTTTCCCGCCATCCAGTCTGTAGGTGACTTGCATCTATTTTCAGATTACCGCGATCCAAATGCGTCGTTCACAACTTTTGCCATGCTCAACGACGATCAACTGGTACTCGGCACTGACGGCAATGGCATTCAGGTCTATGACACCAATAGCGGAATTAATGGCTATTGGGATCATTTCGACACAAACAACACCTCCGGGAAACTTCCAGATAATCGCATTAGAGACCTGACAGCAATAAACAATGATCTTCTCCTTGTATCAGGCGATCAACTGGTGGCAAGTAGAAATGATTTTCAGAATTGGGATTCCTTGGTCGGGCAGGGTGATTTTTACGATCTAAATCCCCAGACTGATATAACAGGCGCTCTATTAACAGAAGATGGGCAGGGGATATTTGTTTCAACCAAACAAAATGGATTGGGGCAATATGACACCTTGCGGCACAGTTGGCAGAAAATACAGGAGGCTTCGGAAAACCCACTTTACTCAGATCAAGTTAACGCGCTTGCCTTTGGGATGGGCTATCTATGGGTAGGCACATCCAAAGGATTAAATGTTTTCAATCTGGATGTTGCTCCGCCGCACTGGGTTACTTCACATCAAACTCCTCTGGAATTGCCCGATTATGATATTCGTGAAATCCACATCTCTGGCGGAGATGTATGGCTGCGCAGCGCTTCGGGTGGCGTATTATTTTGGCAGGATGTCCTTCAACTTCAGGCTGGATGGGTCACCATTGTAGGCGAAACAGGATTTGAAGCCCTGGCGCCTGAGGGTGACCGTCCGAGCAGTGTTTTCATCAACGGGACAACGCTTTGGGTCGCCACTCATGAAAATGGAATCGGCGCCTATGATACCCGGTTGCGGGAATGGAAGTTATATTCAACAGAAGACGGGCTGTCTTCAAACGAGATAAAGTCTCTTATTCCCTACATGGATACTGTGTGGGCGGTGACTTCCATTGGCATTGATTCCTATGACCCAGCCGCCGATCAATGGCAAGAGAGACTAAAGTCCAATATTGCCAAAGTCAAGGAATCATCGGGCGATTTATGGTATGTAACGCAAGAGGGCGGCGTTGGGGTCTATCGCGGGCGAAACAATACCTGGCAGACGCTCATTGGCGACACAGGGATTCCCTCTGCCGATGGCGCCACCATTGAGATCAATTCAATCGCCGTATATGATCAACAAATATGGTTGGGTTTGGGAGGCGTGGGTATCGGCGAATATGACCCAGCACGGCATTCCTGGCAAATCCGCAACGAAGGATTGCCTTTTGCGAAAAATCCAGACAGCCGGGTTGTGGAAATTAAAACCATGCTGGATTCTCTTTGGTGTCGCATCGAAAACAAGCCCGACGACGCCTTACCCTACGTCCAAGTGTACAAATGGGACGGCGGAACGTGGCAGCCCCAAACGCCCGAAACCTCCAGCGTCAAGTCGATGCAGGAAGATGGCGAAAATATCTGGTTCCTGCTCGAAGATGGAAGTATGTTGAACGGGCTTACCGGACAGGCATATTTCACAAGTCTCGACGCACAGTCAGCGTCTTTTACCGGCATGGCGCGTTTCAAAGATCGTTTATATCTTGGGGAAAGCGAGAGTGGGATTATTTACTATGACTTGACAACCCACACATGGGGCGCCCTGAGCGGTTTGCAAAACAACAGTATTTCAGATATTTATTCGGACGATACACACCTTTGGTATGTGACTGCTTCAGGAGGACTTGGAGCCTATGACCTGACGGGCAGGGAGTTGAAAGAAGTAGCCCAACAGCCCGAAAATTTAACCAATGCTGGCGACATAACAACCATCGAATGGTATCGTGACCAGATGTGGATCGGGACATCGAATGGGCGCATTTTTCGATACAACCCATCCCTTCATGAAATTTATCCAGCAGATTTGGGCGGGGACGCGCATACGGGTCCATTTGGCATTGCAGAATTGGTTGCCATTGAAGACGCGCTTTGGTGTCTTACCGATTGGCGCGAGGCAAATCTCTACAAATATGACGCCAACTTGGAAACATGGAACCAGTCCGATAGTGATGTGGCTTCCATTACCATTGAACAAAACCAGGTCTGGTCGTTGAGCACACAGGGCGAAGCGCGTTTGGCAGCCGAAGGTACTCCAGCCTATTTCAATCGCGGTTTTCAGGGAATATCAACCGCGCATAAAGTCGCGGTTGACCGCTCGAATCAACTATGGTTTATTTCCAAATCCGATGGGTTTGGGGTTTACAGTCCCTCAAATCACCAGTGGCTTGATACTTCATCCATATCCAATTCTATAGGCAGCGCCAATGATTTATTAATCATGCCCGCCCAGGAAGCGGGGACAGATTTGGCATTGCTGGCCACAAGCAACGGCATTCACACCCTTGCCAGCAAATTAGGGGAGGTGACAGAAGAAGGTTGGGAACTTAAAGGCAAAGAGGTTGAGGCTTTGCAATTGGGAGATAATAAGTTGTGGGGGTTGGCCCGCAATGAGGATGGCGCGCAGACGCTTTGGAGAGAAGCATCGGGGCAAAGCGATGCGTGGGTATCGATTCTTGGCGGCGACTTGTCCGCAGATGTTTCCTCCTCAGTGGATCAATTACTCTATCTGGGAAATAAATTTTGGGTCAGGAACGCAAATGGCAGTTTATACTCCTACGATGTTGTCAACCACCATTGGGAACGCGAATGCACCAGAGCAGACAATGTTCAAAATATTTTTGTCGTAGAAAATTCGTTATGGGTATTTGAAAACAATTCAGAGTGGGGGGAGGTGTATCGAATTGCCGATCCGGTCGATGGAAATTGCAGTTCATTCTGGGAATATCAGGGAAGTTTGAAGGATGTTGCGCAAAGCGGGGGGACTCTATGGTACGCGGGAGAAAACGTTCTGGGCGTTAAGAGTGTATCCGCATTGGGAACGGATACATTAAGAGACGACAACGGTAAAACCGTCTTTCAATACAAATCCTCTGGGTTGATTCGGTACATCCCTTGGTTCTATTTGGTCTTGGGAGTAATTGTAATTCTTGTTATTTTATGTATATGGAAAACCCCGGAAGAGGGCTGGCAATTATTTGAATTTGAGATCGGCAGTGTTTATATATGGTTGTTTTGGGTTATTCTGGGGATCATAATCGGGTTGTATTTTAATTATCAATGGCTGCAGGAGCAAAGCATTGCCGGTTCAATCTGGAACTCCGACATCAAAATTCAGGAATTGGCCGATTACAAAGATAACACATGGATTGCCACCGATCACGGGCTTTGGCGGTTTGCCTACAACTTCAAACAGGAAGATTTGAATTTATACGGTTATTACGGACAACAGACAGGTGGGCTGCCCTCCGATGTTATTACCGACCTTCAGGTCGTTAATAACAAACTATACGCCCAGGTGGAAGGATGGAGGTGGTTTGGTTTTACCACGTTTGGTCTGCTCGAATTGGGCTGGAAAGAAGTGGATGAACTTCCGATGGAGGTTGTCGAAATTAAGAAAGGTGACTGGAAATGGGACTTGCGGGGTCGCCAACTCAACGTGGAAGTCAAGGACGACTCAGGCAAGTATCAAAAGATTGCCTATCAAAATGGGATATTCCCCGTTGAGCAACCGCAAAACATCGTTGTTCAACAAAATAAATTATTAAGTATGACGCCCAACAGTATTGCGCTTTACTCTCTTGATCGCAAAGGCAAATTGAATCTAAATCGTTTGTATTACTCCGGAGAAGCAGGGTTGCCTGTGGAGGAAATCCGGCGTTGCGTATGGTGGCAGGCGGTATATTATTGCGAAGTGGGTCAATCTGTGTATGCGTTGAAAGATGATCGCTGGGAATTGTCCGCGGGCGTATCTCCTTTCGATCAGCAACAGGAAATTTACAGTGACCCGGCGACGGGGTTGGTTATCAACAGCGGATTAGATCATATCGAAATTGACCCGCCCGCCCTAATATCGCCGGAAGCAGGATTCACATTCGATCAGATTGATTCCATTTATGTAGCGGCGGAAATTTTATGGCTGAAGACTCCCGCTGGAATATGGCAGTCTCAGGTCCTCGAAAATGGCGGGTTATCTTTAAATACCTTTTTACCTGAACCAAATGGGGGCGGAGAATTGTTCAAAAAAACGGATCACAATATTTGGCAGCCAGATGGAGAGATTTGGACCTGGGAGAAATTTCATGACCGCGCAACAGGACAGGATCGTGTAAAAATAACCCTGTCTCAAAATGCCGACGTCCCACGCAGATTTGACCCAAGTGGAAAATTTGCAGATCAGTGGGTGGGCGCAATCCTGTCTGAGGGTTCTGAAAAAACAAGCGCAGGCCGCGTCTGGCTGGGCGCTCATCAGGGAATTTGGCTCGTCTCCATTCAATTCCCCAATGAAATTCAATACCTGCGTTATTACCCGCTGAATGGGGAGGACATTTCCCATTTTCGCCTGTCTGATGGGCTGACTTACGCGCAAACTTCCTCAGGCGGAGTTTTTGTCTATGACCCGGGCGCTGATGAATGGAATTCGTCCAGCGTCAATCCGTTCTCTTTCACCTTGTCAATTCAGGACGAAAAGTTGGGTACTCTCGCACAGAACCATGACGGACAAATTCTTTTACAACAGCAAAATGCCCAACTGTCGAAATTCGTGTTTGATGAAATAAATGATGTTTCCACAAGTCAGGGGAATTTATGGACAGCCACATCAGCCGGTATCTTAATGTACAAGACAGGGAACGGAGAACTTGACCTGCTCAGGCACGATTCCACGTTGGATGAGTTGGCGGGCGTGGAAAACATCACCGCACTCCGTTGGAGCGAGCAGGGTGAACTTTTTTGCCAGGCAACTCAAATGAACGGCAATGTCTTTGCAGTATTTCGTGATGGAACCTGGCGCATACTCCCCTATGAAGAAACGCCCTTTGCGCAGAAAAGGTTCCTTGTAAAGGATGTGCCCGGAATGCTTGACTGGTACCAAGAAGGGGATGAAGACATCTCTGCCTATTTGGATAACCGGCTTGTTCGATTTGTAAACGGGAAATTTGATTTCGATTTTGTTTATGACATGATTGCAACCGGAGATGATCTATGGGCGCTAACCGCCGGCGGCGCTCTGCGCTACCAAAATGACGATACCCTTTCCATCCGGCAAATTTCTCATCCGCCCCAAACGCTAACCGATATTGGCGCCAGTCAATCTGGCATTTATGGGCGCTCCCAAACTGGAACAGTTTTCACATGGCTGAATCAACAGTGGAGACTGTATACAGGCGGGATGGGACGCGATTATCCGTTTACGCATAAAACCGCACTTGTCGATAAAGACCAAAACTGGACAATTAAAGATATTCCCGATGCCTCGTCCCTGCCCCTCATTCAAGCATGGGATATTCCGCCCAACCAGTTGTTTGCTGCAAATGGAAAGTTTTCGTTTGATTTTGTGCAGGATATTTTTTCCGAAAGCGGGCGGGTCTGGCTGGCAACCCGGGGCGGTGTTTTTTATAAAAAGGACGTTTTGACGCCTTGGGCGGGTCTGACAATGCCAGCGTTGTCAGGTATAAACGCCGAGTCCCTTGCGTATCTTCAGGATGAATTTCTCATAAAATCCGGCAATGGCGTGTGGGCGCTCAATCCTCTTTCCGGCTGGTACGAGAATCCCGATGCGGATGTGGCGTTTACCCATAATCAGGTCAGGTATCAAAATGGCAATTGGAGCGCCGGGCAGGTTCCGCAAGCGGATGCCCCAAACTGGATCGAAATTCAAGGGCTTGAAAACGACGAGTTGTTTGACAGCAACGGCAAGTTTGCCTTTGACACAATTCACTCCATCGCCAGCAAGGAAGACCATATCTGGCTGGGGACTTCGGGTGGATTGGTCAGCGCCACGTTAAACCAGAACGGTTTTTTGAGTTATGAAGAACTGATAACGCGGGAAAATGGACTGATAAATAACGACGCGCGCAAAATCCGTTTGGGGCAGGATGGCAATATGTGGCTGACGTTTATCGATCCACATGACGGGAACCCCATTTATCAAAACCCAAGCCGGGTTGAAACGCCGGTTTTAACAGACCCCTTGAGCTTTACAAAGATTGGGTATCCATTCTATTGGCAGTCCTATAATTTTGAATTTAAGGCTGGCGAAGCAGGCTCTCAAATCTGGCTGGGTAATATTTTATTGCAGGAATATCCTGCAACACAAAAATTCTTGGGTTTTTGGGGAAAGTCATTTGCTGTCGAAGATATTGTCTCTGTCACGGAAAGCAAAGGGTATCTGTGGCTACTTATGCGGAATACGTTGGTTCGACTTGACAAAGAGGTTTTGGGAAATCAGTTGAAAACACGTTGAACATTATTGGAAATAAAAAAGGATGAATGGACTCTTGTCTGATCCCACAACATCAAGCAAATCTATAACTCCATCAATCCCATTAGTCGTTCTGTTCCAATTGATGAGATTATTTTAGACATTCTCAAGTAAATGCCGAAAGGCAAAAGTAGTACACTTAATTTGTTGCCCCAATACATTGTCTAAATTACAATGTAATCACAAGGGAATACAATTTTTCGTGATTGATCCGCCACTGAGGAAAGAAAAATTGCTAAATTAGCGGCATATTTTCCAAAATTTTCACCATTCGCAGGTAAAAAAGCCATGAATTCTCACACCACCACCGCCATCAGCCATCCGAACATCGCATTGGCGATGTAATCTCAAGGGAACACAATATTTGGTGTCCGCAAGGTTGGTGTTGCCCAAATATGGCAGCCAGAAAGGTTCATATTAGAAAACTAGGATATTCTTGCATAAATAGAATTTTTTTCGTTATGATATTTGCCTTTAAGAAATTGTAAGATAAAGGATATGATATTCTTTTCATCCAATATAAATCTCAGAACAACTTGTTATGCTTCTATTAATCTCGGATTCTTTGCTGGGGGTAATCTAAATGGTGATTACATAGGCTGGAACGATACCCATAGCAATTGTTCCATTGCTGCATAGGTGTTCAACTCATTCCGAAATTTCAATAAGAGTTGGTCTTCTTTCAACTTGTCTAACAAGAACCA
>DYDH01000572.1 GCA_020717985.1 Herpetosiphon sp.
GTACCCACCCAGACCAACATATTCAAAGGAACAGGAGCACTATGGCGAGACCAGCAATGATCAACGACGAAATGGAAGCAGCAGCCCAACATCTTGTTAAGCAAGCTGATACCGCGCGGGAATTGCGAACTGCATTGAGTGTCTTGATCCCCAAGCGCTGCTCTGTAACCAATGCCGATGTCGGCCAACTGCTTGGTGTCGGCATCGCCACCGTGGTCAGAATGCAGCGCCAAATTCGCGATCAAGTTGCTGGAGCGATCAAGCCTAAAGGAACTTGGGGTGGACGACGTCGACAATTGTTGAACTGGGATGAAGAAATGGCGTTTCTTGAACCATGGGTAACCAAAGCTGAGGTCGGCGGTGTGTTGGTTGTTTCTCCGATCCATGCCGCTTTGGAGGGAAAAATTGGTAAACAGGTTCCTGCTTCGACCGTTTATCGTCTGCTCGCGCGCCATGGATGGCGTAAAGTGGCACCTGATACTTGTCACCCGAAAAAGGACGCCGATGCGCAGGAGGCTTTTAAAAAAACTTCGCAGAAACGCTGGAAGAAGCTGTAAAAGAAAACACCTTGCAGCTCCCGGTTCGTGTTGTTTTCCAAGATGAAGCAAGATTTGGAAGGATGAGCGATCCTCGGCGATGCTGGGCGCCAGCACCGATGCGGCCGGTCGTGCCAGTAGCTCTGGTGCGAGAATACATTTATGCATACGCGGCCGTGGCACCAAGTGATGGGAGCTTGGACTGGATGTTGGCAGCAAAGATGGACACATTGACCATGGGTTCTTTTCTTCGCCATGTATCGCTGAGACATCCTGATGAATTCGTCGTGATGGTACTGGATGGAGCGCCATCGCATCGTGCTTCTTTTCTGCACGTCCCGAAGAATATGAAGTTGCTCCGCCTTCCCCCATATTCTCCCGAATTGAATCCAGCCGAGCGATTGTGGGAAGAACTCCGGGAAAAGGACTTTGCCAATCGAGTCTTTGACTCGCTCGGCGTAGCGATGGCCCAAGCTGCCCGTGGCTTGAGGCGATTGGAGCAATCCGGTCCGGCGCTTCAGTCTTTAACCGGCTGGCAGTGGATATTAGAATCATTTTGATTGCAACTTAGAATTACATGAAGTTACTTCCGCAGGATGAGTTTGTTTATAAGGAGTAATACGCTGTGCAAGAAGAAGTATATCTTATCGATGGAAGCGCCTATATCTATCGCGCCTAT
>DYDH01000573.1 GCA_020717985.1 Herpetosiphon sp.
AGTCTGACCACACGCGATTGTTCGGCGAGAGCCTGAAGGATCGATTGGCGAATCCACCAGACGGCATAGGAAATAAACTTAAAACCCCGTGTCGCGTCGAATCGTTTTACCGCTTTGATAAGTCCGATATTGCCTTCGTTAATCATGTCATTCAGGGATAGACCCTGATTCTGGTATTGTTTGGCGACCATAACGACAAAACGGAGATTGGCTTTTGTCAGACATTCCAAAGCCTCCTGATCACCGGCTTTGATTTTTTTAGCCAGTTCTATTTCTTCTTCAGAAGACAACAACGGCACATTCCCGATGTCCTGAAGATATTTGTCAATTAAATCATTGCTGTGATCAACAAAACGAGGCATAATTCTGTTCTAGTTTCGTTTACGGATTATTAGTATCTGTATGGATGTATTTCGTTTCAAGTGATCGGGTAAAGATTTATTTCATTAAATTATTTACGGACAATACGGTCAACAATTCCGATAATCGTAACGTCGGTCGGGCATTGTTTATCAAAGGGGATCGGCGCTTCGCCGGAAGTGACATAATAGATCAGTTCATCCGGCTGTCCGGAGCCGATCGAATCCGTTCCAACGATCGGCAGTCCGACCGGCGATAAATCAGAATTGACGGGCTGAATGATTTGCAGACTGAATCCCTCCAGCGTAGGATGCTTTCTGGTTGCCCAAACGGTTCCGATGATGCGCGCCATATTCATGGTTAATAATCCTGATTAATAGACTTCGATTTTATCAACAATCGCCATGATGACGGCGTCAACGGGACGATCTTTGCTTGTTTCGGTGTAGCGCGCCGAACTGCCTGTGCAGTAAAGCACCGTTTCCCCTACGCCCGCCCCGACTGAATCGGCGGCAATCACAAATGCGTCTTTTTCTTTTCCCTGCAGATCTATACTTCGTACGATCAGCAAAGTTACGCCTGTCAGTTTTTCATCTTTACGCGTAGCCCATACATTTCCGATGACTTTGCCTAATACCACATCGACTCCCGTGTTGAAATTTAATTGGTTGATCCGGTTTTCGCCTGATCCAGCATGAATCCGGCTTCCTGCAGTAACTGCTCTACCGAGTCCCCGTTTACGCCGTATTGCGCGCTTCCCGCGGCGGCGTGGACCGGCGCCAGAATATCGTCGATTTCAAACGGCGACATTTGAATTTGCTTTTTAATGCGGACTAGACATTCCTGGGTTTGCGGCTGTTGACTTTCAATCAATATAATTGCTATCCGGTCATTG
>DYDH01000574.1 GCA_020717985.1 Herpetosiphon sp.
ATGCCCGACTGACAGCCGCCGAAAAACAGCAATTGATCACCGGGATGACGAATTCGTTGAAGTAAAAATAAGCCTGAACAAAAACCTCCCGCAATCAACGCACGGGAGGTTTGTAGTTACATAAATCCGATTACAAAAAAATACCTTCCTGCAAACGAATAGCATGTCAATCAGCCATCAAGGTCGAATATGGAATCAAATGAACACAATAACGATTCCAAGATGAGAAGGTATTACGGGCCGGCTATCCCTTGTAAGATTTCCTTCCATCAAATCGTCTAATCATACGATATGACAAATCCCAACCTGCTCGTTACTTTACGTAATAAAAGCTTGGATATTCTTACCGGTGCAAGAAATTCAGATGCACTCAACTTGTCCACGACTCAAGAAGATGTTCGCCAGGTTGAAGAACTTGCATCCAGCCTGCGGATCGCCTTGCAAAATTTGCTTTCAGCCTCCATGGATGGTCAGGGGCAAGTGGACTATGCTGCTCTTAAGGCCAGCCCTGCCTATGCAGCCTTCCATGAAAAAACAATATCCTTGCGGACTTTCGATCCTTCCTCTTTACCAACGCATGAAGCGAAACTGGCATTCTGGATCAACCTGTACAACACTCTTATACTAGACGGAGTCATCGCCTTGGAGATCAAGCAAACCGTAACTGAGCGTCTGGCGGGAATAGGTTTCTTTCACAAGGCGGCTTATATCGTCGGCGGACGACGCGTTAGTTGCGATGATATCGAGCATGGCATCCTGCGTTCAAATTGCGGCCATCCTTACTTTCATCTCCCCCAATTCCGGTCCAACGATCCGCGGCTGGCCTGGGTGATCGATCCGCAAGAAAGACGCATCCACTTCGCTCTGAACTGCGCCAGCCGTTCCTGCCCACCCATCCGGGCTTATACAGCCGAGAAGCTCGAGGCGCAACTTGCCATGGCAACGCATAACTTTATCACCACAGATCTTGAGATACTCTCTGGCGCGAAGGCAATTCGTGTATCATCCATCTTCAAGTGGTTCTCGGAGGACTTTGGTGGAAAGAGTGGAGTCATTGATTTCATCCTCGCCCAACTGGAGGATGGCGAGTCCAAGAAATGGTTGGCAGACAACAGGGGGAGAGTGAAATTGGTCTTCAAACCGTACGACTGGGGGGTGAACGGCAAGACTTATAGACAAAGCGAATAAATATCGTACAATACG
>DYDH01000229.1 GCA_020717985.1 Herpetosiphon sp.
TGCTGATCTCGAGTGTGCCGACCACAATAACCAGGACGGCATAGATCAGTCCGAAGGTGGTCACTGCCTGTGCCAGCCCAGGTGAGCCAGCCTTCAATCGCTCATAGAACGCCAGTGACAGGAAGATCAGACTCGCGCCGAAGACCAAATAGATGATTACGTACCATACGCGCATGAAAGCCTGGTTGTCCGCAAGAAAAGTCACGACCTGAGCTGGGTCGTCGGAACCGTAGCCTGTGGGAGCCAGTAAGGTTATAAGCGTCACAAGGGCAAAGAGGTTTGTGGCTGCCCCGAGCAGTGCGGCAATGCCGCCCATCTTCTGTAAATTCTTCATTTCTGTTTCCTTTTTTGAACGATATGGATGAGTTTTACGATTTGACATCTGGCCGCTCACGCATCTGCCGGGACTACCCTTCAGGGTTAGTCCACTTCCAGGCAAGCCAGATAATCGCCAGGCACGAGAGGATTTCAATCGTCTCAAAAAAATAGTAGACAATCGTGGAGGATCCCATCCCATGTACAAAAATAATTGTGACTAACCCGCCGATCATGTTAGCCCAACGATTGATGCCATGCTTCAGCAGCCGGGATAGAAAGATCATGGCTGTTGGAATCTCAAGAATGAAAGCTCCGATCAGCAATAACGTGGGGGTAACGACTGTACCGTCGACGGGAGTTCCTGCAACGATTTTTGCCATGAATCCTGGATACATCATGCCAATAATGTCTGCAAAAGCCATATTGATCATGATAAAAATCCATAAAGTTGAGAGCAAAACTTTCGTATCGATTTTTCCTGTGGTCTTTATGTTTGTATTCATTTTTATTACTCCTTTTTTTGAATGATATTGATGAGTTTTACTATTTGACATCTGCCGGGACTAACCTTCAGGGTTAGTCCACTTCCATGCATTCCAGACAATTAGTAACAGACCCGCGATTTCTATTATGGTATAAAAAATATACATAGGAGATGGGACTCCAAGAAACAATGAATAGATTTGAGTCACAGCAAATAGTGTGGCTGCGATGATGTTTGCCCAACGATTAGCTTTGTACTTTAACACCCAGGACAGGACAATCATTAAAAACGGAATCTCGAACATTATCGCGACTCCCAACAAAAATCCTTCCGTGATTTTTACTGTTCCACCTCCCGTGTATCCTGACATTATCCCTTCCAAAGCCCCAGGCTCCAATTTTGAGAGGATATCAGCATACATAAAATTTACCGTATAAAACACCCATAACAGTACTAGTAAAATTTTCGTATCCATTTTGGTGGTCTTTATGTTTGTGTTCATTTTTATTACTCCTTTTTTTGAATGATATTGATGGGTTTCATGGATTTGGACTTGAACGACCGAGACCAACGGCAAGCCTAAATCACGGAATTTTTTGAGTAAGCCATGCAGCGCGGCCTGATCGATCACCGGACCAGTTAAAAGCGTATTGCCATCCTCTTCCAGCGTGATGGACAAGCCTTCGAACCAGTCCGTCCATTGCGGAGACAGGTGACCTGCAACCCGGATTTCGTAGCACGCGGGGCTTGTTTGCGTTGGTTTCATGAACGCAAATATACCGACAGGGCGGCATTGTCGGTAGCAACTTAAGTATTGTTTGAAGTACTGTTTTTGGGGATTAGATCAAGCCCAACTCGCGGGCGCGAGCGACTGCCTCGGTGCGGTTTTGGGCTTGTAGTTTGTTGAAAATCCGCAGGTTATGCCCCTTGACCGTGCTGAGTGCCACATATAGATGTTGACTGATCTCTGTGTTGGATTGCCCCTCAGCGATGAGACGCAGGATTTCGAGTTCGCGGTCGGTGAGAGATTCAATGCCAGATGTTTGGTTTGTGACTTTGGATTGAGAAGCAGACTCTGTCGGTTGCGAGAAAGCTGCCAGGATTTTGTCCACATAGTTGAGTAGCGAATGGGTGACCTGTTTTTCATTCGTTGACCTGAAACTCAAAAGCAACAAGCGCATGGCTTCGCCTTCATCCACGAAAATGCGGAGGTAACCTTGCGGCTCCGCCAGGGTCAGGGCACGTTCGAGAGAGGCAAAGGCTTGGGGACTGTCATTCTGCGCTTTGAAATTCAGTGCTTGCAACATCAGAATTTCGATGGCGCTTCCCATTCGTCCGCCCGCTTCCGCAGCCTGCAAGAGCCGATCAAGAAACTTTGGGACTTCAAGTTCGCTCCCATCGTTTTCATGTTCGGCACCAAGCGCCCGCGCCAGCGTAAGATGCTCAAATTCCTGGAAGAAGTTCAAATCATTGTCGACGTTCAGTCCTTGTTCGCGCGCCCATGCCAGGGCTTCATCCGGTTGGCCCAGCTTAGTCATCAAGCGGGCTTTCAAGGCGTTCGGCGGACGCAGGTTGGGCAGCGCACTCGGTGTGTACAGGCGTTCTGCCTGCTTCATCTGTTCAAGCGCGCCATCCAGGTCTCCCAGAATCTCAAGATACCGGGCATGAGTCAGGCATGAGCGATAGCGCCAATCCGGTAAACCGGATGGCTCCCCCAGTTCATCGCTTTTTTGGAGAAACTGTCGGGCGGTTTCCGTGTCACCCTGTTCGAGCAGCAGTCCGCATAAACCGAGGAATAGATCGGGCGTTCCCGGAAAAGCCGGTTCGCCCGGCGCTGACGTTTTTTCCATCAAGTTTTCAAAGATTTTGACCGCTTCACGCAGGCGGCCTTGAACCAGTCGGATATCCACCAGCGGGAATGCCCCGCTGAGTGCGATTTCGGGACTCCCGGCCTTTTCGGCCATTTCCATGCCATCGAGAATGGATTGGGCTGCCGCCTCCAGATTCCCATTTTGCAAACAGGCCATCCCCACGATCGCAATCGCACCCGCGCGCCGGAATAGATCAGCCTCAGTGAGCAGAGTGAGCGCCCGACGGGCCTGCAACTCCGCTTCTGGCGCGTCGCCAAGGGCCATGGCGACATACGCCCGCGCCACGGCGATATTGCCCGGCAGGGTCTGGAACTCTGCTTCGTCCACAAAAAGCGCTGCCGAGTTTGGAGGGTTCTCGGCCAGGTCCAGCCAACGCCCGGCCTTTTCGAATTCGCCCATATCCTGTAAAGCCCAGGCGTAACCGGCACACAGCACGGGTCGGGCGTGGATGATTTCGTCTGGCAGGGCTTTCATCCACCCCAGGAAAATGGTGTTTTGCAGATAGCCTCGGAAAGTTGACGGCCAAGCCATCTCTGCCAGCCTTGCAGCTTGTTCGAAGCCTTTAGCGGCAAGGGCATGTGAAATGGCTTGTTCCAAATCTGCGTTGGCTTCATACCATGCGCTGGCGCGCAGATGATATTCGCCAAGTTCCTGCGGATTGCCCAGACGCTGACGCAACAATTCTCCAAAGAGGTGATGATGGCGATACCAGCGCCGCTCGTTATCCAGCGGCACGAGGAACAGGTTGGCGCGTTCGAGCGCTTCCAAGGTTTCCTGACCGGAGCCGGGCGGAGTTCCCAGCACGGCCTCGCAGAGCGGACCACACAGACGCTCCAAAATGGAGTTGCACAGCAGGAAGTTTTGAATCTCGACGGGCTGGCGTTCGAGTACCTCTTCCAACAGATAATCCAACACAAAACGATGGCTGCCGGAAAAGGATTGGATGAACTTGGCGGGATCAGATTTCCCCTGCATGGAAAGCGCGGCTAATTGCAGACCTGCGATCCAGCCTTCGGTGCGGGCCTCCAGAGCAGCGACATCTTCATCTGAGAGATTCAATCCCATCACTTGATTGAGAAAGTCTGCGGCCTCGGCGGGAGTAAAACGTAAATCAGCGGCGCGCAGTTCGGTCAATTGACCGCGGACACGCAAGCGCGACAAGGGCAGGTCTGGATCCTCGCGGGTGGCGATGACCAGATGCATCTGCGGCGGTAAATACTCAACGAGGAAGGTCAGGCATTGATCCACTGCTTGAGAATCAATCGCGTGATAGTCATCTAGGATGAGGAGAAAGTGTTCAGGGATAATGGAAATTTCGTTGAGCAGTGCCGTCAAAATTGATTCGGTTGGCGGCGGCTGTGGGGATTGCAGTGGTGCCAACAAATCCCCGCCAATTCCCGCCTTTATACTCTGTAATGCCGCTACCAGATAAGAAATAAAACGCACCGGATCGTTGTCCCCTTCATCCAGTGACAACCATGCAACCGGACTCCCACAACCGGCGACCCATTCGCTGACCAGCGTGGTTTTGCCAAACCCGGCGGCGGCAGAGATGAGGGTAACGCCTGGCGTACGACTCGAAGAGAGACACTCATTCAGCCGCTCGATCAAGCGGGGACGCAGGACAATTTTAGCCCGTGGTGGAGGAATGTAAAGTTTGGTTGCTAAAATCGTCGTGGACATGGAACCATTATAAGACACACGCCAAAATTCAAAAAGCAGCAAACCTATATGAACGCAGTTTAGAGGGGAGATAATGATTTGTTAAACATATTCAATTTTACGTCTACGGTTGATTGCCGCTGATTGTTACAAGGATGGAACGAATTGCCCCAACAATTGGCTCTGCTACGCCAATGAGGCTTAGTAATGAGAATATTTGAGGGGTGGCAAATTTGAGGAGGATATCACGGTCAAACGGCCAAGTTGGAGTAATGCCCACTCGTCTATATAAATCTTTTAACGAGTCGATTTCACTAAATATTTCCTGCCGCTTTCTGTAATCCATCTTGCGGATGTTTTTTTGAGTTACTTCCTCTAATTCAGATATGCGACGTGTAATATCAACCAACAATAAATTCATCCTTGTTTTCTCGATATTCATACGTTCATGCGCGCTCAATAGTGGCCAAATAAAGATAATTATGCTGAGCAATATTGATATGGCCAGAGACGCCTTTGAAAAGAGAATTGTGTTTGGAAAGGAATAATAATCAGCAAGGATAACCATTCCGCTTAAAGCAAGAGAAGCGACTATTACGATTACAGCAAGAGAGAAAATAAGGCTTCCCAATGGCTTTAATCCGCCAGATTTGTCGGGATGGCTGGGCTGGATTACCAGGTCGAAATCCTTACAAAAACGGCGCACATGAATTGCGGTCACCACACTCTTCCATGCACTAATGCCAGTGGCATATCCAATTAAAACCGCCGGTAAAAATAAAGCGAAAAAATTCACAAGGGTAATAATAATCTTGGCTGCCCAATCGACTTCGTGAAACCATGCGTCTATCACATAAGGAAGATGCCCTGTAATCCAAAAGAAGACCAACCCAAAAGTTGCAAAAGGCAATCCTATATATAAACGCTGGCGGGCATTTAATTCCCGTTCAAAATTGCTTATGAATTTCTGGAATTCATCAATATCATCTTTCTCAGCGCGCGTTCTCTTAATGAGCCCCTCCGCCCAAATTTTTGAAAATGTCTGTGGAATTTTATTTAGAAAATAACGAACAGCAATCGATTCGGCAAGGAGAGCCAGCAGAATTCCACCATAAACTGGCGACAACACCGCCCATGTTATCATTTTGGGGCTTTCAGATAAAAATATATACAAAGCGTTCAAGATAATTGCAAGCCCAGATAAAATAAATTGCCCCAAAACCAAAACGGGTCCATAGTTGAGAAGGAATGAATCGAACTTATTGATGGTGACTTTAAAGTTTACAAGTTGTTCGTTGATCGTGTCTTTCATATTCACCGCCTAAAACTACAGGATAGTTCGCCTCTACGTTTTTATTATAGCACTCCAATTTTGACATGGACACACGCTCGCAGGGTGAATGCCCCTTCTGTCATAACAGACGCCTATCACTCGCTCCTCTCGGATACAAATATCCCCCAAATCAAGTGCGGATTTGGGGGAGGATGTTTTTAGTTCAAAGTCTAATTCAAATCAACTCACTGGAGGCAACGGAGTTGTATTTTCACCCTGCGAGGTCAGTGCGGGGAGCGCCTTCAATTCACGGTAGACCAGCGTCCACACGGTGGAGGCGAAGATCGTCTGCCAACTGCCAAGCAAAAGCCAGGGGGAGAAGGCAATCGTGAAGAACAGAGGGAGTGCGAAGACTACACCGACAATCCACGGCAGCCAGCCGCTGAGGAAGAGACTGGTCAGTCCGCCCGCAAGTAACACAGGGATGACAGCTACGAGGGCGCCAGCTACAACCGTGACCAAAACCACAGGAATGCTCACGATGATGGCGATGATGGAAACAATCGCCCAAACGATCCCCAGCCCGACCATGACCAGCCACATGATGCCAACGTTCTTCCAATTCTCGCGCGCCATTTGGAATCCGCGGCTCAACGATTCACGCACACCGAGGTTTTCCAACGCACAAGCACGCCAGAAGAAGTGCCGCAGCAGTCCCAGGAAGATGCTGATGATCGCCACCACAAAGATGACCAGGAACAGGATGACGAGTGAAATGACAACGCTCGCCATCCCAGCTTCCTTACCGCCCTGTGTGAAGCTCATGAAGACCATGATTCCCAAACCGAGCAGCAACAACATGGTGAGAATCATCGGCAGATTCACCAGCAAGTTGATCAGGAACAGCCGCCACGAGGTGCGCGACCAGCCGATACGGAAGCCCTGCTTGATGGTCATCTTGGAGCCGGTGTTTTCATACTCGTCCACCATGCGGATGACGGCAGTCTCGGCGACGTATCGGGCGACTGCCACGATAAGCCCCAGGATCATGCTGAATACGATGAAGATGACCGCAATCCAGATCAGGGTGTTCAAGTCCTCTTTCGGAAGTCCGACTTCGGACATTCCATCATTGAAGAGCCGTTCCATTTCCTGGGTCGCCTCTTTGAAAGTCTGGGGCATATCCTGGGGAAGTGTCTGCTGGCTGCTCTGTGAGTTTGCTTCACGTCGCGAACCGCTGTTCGAACCATTTCCAGATGATGAGCCTGCGCCTGCCAAAGCCAGTATCAGACCAAAGACCCATAGAGTTTTATAACTCCAAAGGATATGCCATGCGCGTTTCAAGATTTTAATAGGATCCATTTTTACCTTCTTTTGATTTGTTAGT
>DYDH01000230.1 GCA_020717985.1 Herpetosiphon sp.
GCGCCTGCGACGATTCAATTGCAGGAAGATTTTAGAAAATTATTGAATGATGAAACCGATCTTTTTGGCATTTACGGCGCGACAGAAGTTTTGCCAATTGCAAAGGTGGAAAGCCGCGAGATATTCGAAGTCAAAGAGAAATCGGCAAAGGGGGCGGGCGTATGTTTGGGAAAGCCTGTCAACGGGGCAAAGGTGCGGATTATTCGAATCAGCGAGTCAGAGATTCAGCGATTCGATGCAGAGGTGGAGCCGAATGTCGTTGGGGAGATCACAGTTCAAGGCGGGGCAGTGACCGAGTCTTACATTGCAAGAGAAGAATCGAATCGACTGTCCAAAATCCACGAAGGCGAAAAAATCATCCACCGCATGGGGGATGTGGGATATTTTGATGAACAGGGGCGGCTGTGGTATTGTGGACGCAAGGCACATCGCGTGGTGACGAATAACGATGTATTGTTCACCGAGCAGATCGAAGGGATTTTCAATGTTCACCCGCTTGTGTATCGTACCGCGTTGGTTGGCATAAACGGCGAGCCTATTTTATGGATTGAACTCAAAAAGAATATTCGAGGAAATAAAGATAAAATCAAGAACGAGTTAATCGAATTGGCGCAGACGCATTCGCAGGCTTCAAAGATAAAGGTGTTTTTATTTATGAATAAATTTCCAACAGACGTAAGACACAACTCCAAAATCATCCGCGAAGAATTGACGAAACGCGCCATCGTTCAACTTCGCCATTCCGCATTCCGCATTCTTCATTCTGCATTATGAAAGCCCTCATCACTGGCGCAACAGGTTTTCTCGGCGGCGCGCTGACTCGCCGACTGCACGGCATGGGCTGGGATGTGACCGCGATTGGGCGCAACGCCGCAAAGTTGGGCCAACTTGAAAGCGAAGGGATGCGCGTGCTTCAGCATGACTTGAAAGATAAAAGCGCTATGCTTGCCGCCTGCAAGAATCAGGAGATTGTTTTTCATTGCGCGGCGCTGCCATCTCCGTGGGGGAACTTCGAGGCGTTTTATCAAGCCAATGTCATCGGTACGCGGAATGTAATTCGCGGATGCGAGGAACACAAAGTAAAACGGCTGGTGTATGTTTCGACACCTAGTCTTTATTTTGGATATTCTTCGCGCGTAAATGTGAAGGAGACAGATGCGCTACCCGAACCTGTCAGCAATTATGCGGCGACAAAAATTCTTGCCGAGCAGGAACTGGACGAGGCGTTTGCGCGCGGACTTGCCACGATTGCAATTCGTCCGCGTGCGCTTTTTGGCCCTGGCGACACGGTCATTTTTCCGCGCTTGATTCCGCGCCTGCAATCGGGCAGGCTTCCCATTTTGGGCGATGGCGAAAACATCGTTGACCTGACCTACATTGAAAATGTTGTGGACGCACTTTTGTTGTGCGCCGAGTCGCCTGCAAACACGCTTGGTAAAAAATACAATATCTCGAACGGCGAGCCTGTCAAAATTTGGAAACTGGTTGAGCGCATTTGCGCGGAATTAAATTTGCAACCGCCGAAGCGCAAGATTTCATATTCAACGGCAAACGCCGCCGCAACTGTGCTGGAGGCGCTTTACACACTCATCCCCACGCACCCTGAGCCGCCGCTCACGCGCATTTCGGTCAGCATGATGGCGCACAGCACCACACTCGATATTTCTGCGGCGAGAAACGAACTTGGGTATCAGCCGAAGGTTTCGGTGGATGAAGGGGTTGGGTTGTTTTTGAACTGGTGGAAGGAAAGGAATTAACCACAAAGGGTCACGAAGGTACACAAAGGAAAAGATTAAAACCTTTGTGACACTTTGTGGTGAGAAAATGAAAATCAATATTCTTCACGCGGGCTACTGCACCGCACCCGAACACATCGCCATTCAAGGCGGACGCTGGCGCACAATTCGCTTCCCTGCCATGTTTGCGCTGCTGCGGCATCCAAAATTTGGCGCAATGCTTTTTGATACGGGATATTCCTACCGTTTCTTCGATGAAACGAAAAAATTCCCGAAGCGTTTTTATCGCTGGATGACGCCTGTCACTTTGCATGAGGAAGATTTGGTCGTCAATCAACTTGCGACTTTTGACCTTCGACCGCAGGACATTTCTCACGTCTTCATTTCGCACATCCACGCGGACCATATCGCTTCGCTCCCCGACCTGGGCTGGTCCCGTTTCGTTTACATGCCCCACGCCTTTAGCGGACTTCGCAACCTGCCGCCCTCCGAAGATATGAAAAACGCCTTCCTGCGCGGACTGATTCCATCGGATTTTGATTCCCGTTCGCACGAAGTGGATATGTCAAAATCCGTTTTGCTTTCGGAGAATTACGCGCCATTCAAGACAGGCTACAACCTGCTCGGCGATGAATCCATCATCGGCGTGGAACTGCCTGGGCACGCAAATGGTCAAATGGGATTATTTGTCCGCGATGAGAATGGAAAGTTATTTTTCTTCGTGGCAGATGCGGCGTGGCTGAAACAGTCCATTGTCGAGAATCGTCCGCCACATAAGGTGGCAAACTTTTTATTCCCTGACCCTGAAGCATATCGGGAGACGCTCGGCAATTTACACACGTACCATCTTACGCACCCTGAAACGCATGTCATTCCGTCGCATTGCGAAGAGACGATTCGAGAGTACGAAAAGCCTTAACCACAAAGGGTCACCAAGGTACACAAAGGAAAACCTTTGGTTCTTAACCTTCGTGACCCTTTGTGACACTTCGTGGTAAAAAAAACATGAAACCAGAATTATTCACTCACGAAAACATCCACACACTCACCTTCCCGCAAACGGAAGATGGCGATTATGCGCGGCGTTACCTGCTGCCGATGATGATGGATGGAGCGCAGAAGTACATCAGCAACGTGCATAACACGCAGTTGATGCTCGCCAAAGTGGACAATGTCATCGTTCCCATCACCATCTCGGATTTTCACCCTGAGAATACATATACTGTTTCGCCGTACAGTCATTATGTTTCGTATGGCGGATTTGAAGAAGTGAAGCATCTCAATAATCCTCCTGTGGAAGCGTTGATCAAGTTGCTGATGGTTCCGATTGCGTGGTATTTCCGCAAGGCTGATCTGGACAAGGTGGCGTATGTCAACAACTACCTGCTTTCGACGAATCTATATCCGTCCATAAACAGCGACCAGTTGTCGGCGTTGAGCGAAGCGCTGCCAAAATGGTTTCCAGACCGCGTGATCGTCTTCCGCTCTGTGGACGAAAGAAAGAATCCGCATATTGCAGACATCCTAAAGAAGCAAGAATATGATCTGGTGTTGAGCAGGCAGGTCTGGTACATGGATGCGGAGGAGGCGAGCCGCACGCGGCAATACAAAGAGGATGCGCGTGTGCTTCGCAAGCATGGCTATGAGATCGTAGACGGAAAAAATTTATCGGATGCTGAACTGGCGCGTTCGCTGGATTTATACAACATGCTTTATCTTGAGAAATATTCGTATTACAACCCGCAGTTCACTTTTGAGTTCATGAAACTTGCGCGTGACAATGAGGTTTTGCATCTGCGTGCCCTGCGCCGCGATGGACAGATAAACGCCGTGATGGGATTCTTCATCCGCAACGGGGCGATGACTCAGCCGCTATTCGGCTATGATACAAGCCTGCCGCAAGAGGAAGGTCTGTACCGCCTGCTGACGCTGATCACCTTGCAGGAAGGATTGCAACGAAACCTGCTCGTTCATGCAAGCGGCGGTGTGGGAAAATTCAAGAAGGTGCGCGGCGGAAAATCTGTGATTGAATACAATGCGGTGTATCACAAGCATCTGCCCGCATGGCGGCAAATGCCGTGGAAGTTGATTCAGGCAATTTCGAAATACGCGATACCGTATTTTCAGAAGAAGGATTTTTAGCAGCGGATTGGGAAGCGGATAAACGGATAACGGATGACGGATTTTTGATTGGTTGAATATTTTTAATAGGAGATATTATGCAAGTTGACATTCCTCTCAAAATTATTGGACTTGGAAGATATTTACCAAAGCGGATTGTTTCAAATGCAGAGGTCGAGGCGCTGTGCGGACTGTCCGCGGGCTGGGTGGAGCGGCGCAATGGCGTGCGCGAGCGTCGCTGGGTGACAGATGAGACATCTTCGTTCATGTCTGCCGAGGCGGCGCGCGAGGCGTTGGATGAGGCGAAGCTCAAGCCGAATCAACTTGATTTGATCATCAATGCGTCAGGCACAGGCGAGCAGGCGATACCAGATACGGGGTCGTTGATCCAGCGTCAGTTGGGATTGGGCAAGTCGGGCATCCCTGCCATGACGGTGCATACCACCTGCTTGAGTTTTATCGCCGCAATGGATGTGGCTTCAAACTTTATCCACAGCGGACGATACAAGAATATCCTGATTTGCAGCGCGGATGTTGCCTCGTGCGGAATCAATCCCAAAGAACCTGAATCTGCCACGCTGGTTGGGGATGCGGCGGCGGCGGCAGTGGTCACCCGCCCTGAGTATGGCGACCCATCCATGATTCATCACGCGCATTTCAAGACCTATGGCGAAGGCGCATATCTAACCGCCATCATGGGCGGAGGCTCGCGCTTTCATCCGCGTTTTCCGAATCACAATCCAGAAGATGATTTGTTCCACATGGATGGTCCCGCTGTGTTGAGAATGGTGCGCGGAATTGCGCCCGAGTTTTTGGAGGAGTTATATCCTGGGCTTTCAAAAAGCAGTCGGAATATTGATGTGATCGTTCCGCATCAAGCCAGCAAAGTGGGTTTGATGATGTTGGAAAGGTTCGGCTGGCCGCAGGCAAAGATCATGAGCACGCTCGAAACGCTCGGCAATTGCGTGGCGGCTTCGATTCCATCCACTTTGTATCAGGCGGCTCGTGATGGAAAGATACAACGAGGAAACAAGGTTCTATTAGTTGGCACTGGCGCGGGGTTGTCAATTGGCGGAATGGTGATAACCTATTAACCCCGTAGAGGCGCAGCAATGCTGCACCCCTACCCACAAACAAATGACAAACATTCTCCTCACAGGCGGACGCGCACCCGTTGCACTTGAACTTGCGCGAGTATTTCATCGAGCGGGGCATACGGTCTTTATGGCTGAGAGTTTGCGCGGACATTTGAGTCAGCCGTCAGCGGCGATCAAGGCTAATTTTGTGGTGCCCGCTCCACGTCAGGAAGAAGATGCGTTCATCGTCGCGTTGAAGAAGATCATCGAAGAGAACAAGATCGATCTGCTGATTCCCACCTGCGAAGAAATTTTCCATATTGCCATGCATCGTGATGAACTTCCTTGCGTGGTGTTTGCCGAGTCAATTGAACGGCTTGATCCTCTTCACAATAAATGGAAATTTATCGTCAATGCGGCGGGGCATGGATTATCTGTGCCTGAGACGGTCTTGATTACGTCGGCGGATAATTTACTGCACGCGTATGCGAACTGGAGGGAGCTTGTGCTCAAGCCGACGTATTCGCGCTTCGCTTCGCGCACCCTGATCATGCCGCCGCTTCGAGAGGCATCATCCACGCTGACGTTTCACTCGAATGCGCCGTGGATCGCGCAAGGGTATCTCAGGGGGACGGAGTTTTGCACATACAGCATCTGCCACAATGGGCGGGTTACGGCACACACGGCGTATCCATCCACGTTTACTGCGGGGCAGGGCGCGACAATTGTTTTTCAACACATTGACCATCCCGCCATTTTTCACTGGGTCAAAACTTTTGTGGCGAGGAATCATTTCACGGGGCAGATCGCTTTTGATTTCATCCAAACCGCCGAAGGGAAAATCTACGCCGTGGAATGTAATCCGCGCACCACAAGCGGAGCGCATTTACTGGCGTCGCATCCGCACTTTGTGGAGGCGTTTCTTAATCCGCAAATGGATTGCATCACCCCGCTCGACAACAGTTCACACATGCTTTCTGCCGCCATGCTGATCTACGGACTGCCTGCGGCGTTTAGAAAAAACAATGTAACGCAGTGGGCAAAAACATTCTTCACCAGCGATGATGTGATCTTCAACTTCAAAGACCCTCTGCCGTTTTTGCTTCAATTCAGAAGCCTGCTGGCATACTTGAAACTTGCGCGCGAAAAGGGCATCAGTCCAATCGAGGCGTCTACATTTGATATTGAGTGGAATGGGGAAAGATAGCGTGGTCACGTTACAAACGTGACCTACTCTTCGAGCGTTGATATAAATTCACCCGCGGTTGCAAAGCGGGAATTGGGTTCTTTTGCCATTGCCTTTTGAATGGCATAGGAAGCAGAGCGGGAAAGTCCACGCACTTTTTCGCGGGCATCGGGTGGAGGGGCATTGAGATGCGCCAGCAAAAGCGCGCCCGTGTTGGGGCGTTCAAATGGCAGAGTGCCAGTCAACAGTTGATAGGTCATCACACCCAATGCGTACACATCGGCGCGGCCGTCCACTTCGGCGGAGGCTTGAATTTGTTCAGGGGCGATATAGTCGAAAGTTCCCAACATGCCGGTGTTGGTGATCTTGGTGTGCGCGTCGGAAATTTTGGCAATGCCGAAATCGGTCAACACCGAGCGGGATGGGATCGTGGAGGAATCGAGCATCACGTTGGATGGCTTGATGTCGCGGTGAACCAGTCCCTGTTGATGGGCGTAGTCGAGCGCATCGGCAATGCCGCGCAAGAGATTTACAGTTTGGGACAGGCTGATCTGTTTTTCCTGTTTGAGCAAACTATTAAGGTCGGGACCCGAAAGCAATTCCATCACAATGTAATATGCGCCATTCTCATCTCCAAAATCCATGACCCGCACAATGTTGGGATGTTCCAACCCTGAGACAATATCCGCTTCGCGCATGAATCGTTTGCGGAACATTTCATCGCTGGCGAGCGTGGCGCGTAAAACTTTGATGGCGACGGGCTTGTGCTTGGGGCTGGATGCGCTGTAGACTTCCGCCATGCCGCCGCGCCCGATCAACTTCAAATTGTGATAGGAAGAGAGCGTTGTGCCGGTGATGATGGTTTCAGATTCCGCGCGAATTTCCGCAGGGGTCTTCTGATAGTCAATTTGAATATGATAGAAGAAGCGGT
>DYDH01000575.1 GCA_020717985.1 Herpetosiphon sp.
CGAGTTTTCTCTGCTCCCAAACAGAATCCACGCCTGCCCCACCTGCCAATACCGATTACTGCACCTGTCAAGGTTCCAAAAAAATGATTTTTATAAGTGCCAGGTCGAATCAACTCGAGCCGCGAGAGCAAAAAACTCCCACGGCTCTTTTTCTGGGCACATTTTATTCTTGAACAGGCAAGGCTCCGCCATCCTCGTCACTGCCTGTGAATTTGTGATGAGGTTGTGATCTCGATATTATTTATTTGTCTTCGGACTTTCCCTTCCCCGCTCTGCCCTCTTCACTTCACTGTGCGATGCCCAATTCAGCCATGCGCGTCAGCACTTCCTCTCTGGGCGCTAGTCGCCTTGGCACTTCCCTGCGTACGAAGCGTGTTATATCGTTCTCAATACCCAATTTCATCAACGCGTATTTAGCGAACTGCTTGTAAGTCAAACCCATGCGGACATTCTCATTCAGACTCCAGGAAAGCAACAACATCTTGTACGCCAGGTCGTCCTCACTCGCGTGAACATCTGTCTCTTCTTTTGTCAGCACGTGCCAGATCGCCACTAACAACTTCCGCGCAATAGCCACGATCGCTTGAGTCGGCTTGCGCATTCGCCGCAGGTGCTTTTCATATTGATCCTTCCAATATGGTGACATCCGTACCGCACGCCAAGCTGCTTCCACCATGATCCAGCGTAATTCTTTGCGTCCCTTCTTGGTGATATGCTTTTCTTTGTGTGTCTTCCCGCTGTCGTGAACTCCCGCACCTATGCCTGCATATCCAACCAAATGTTTCGCATCTTCAAATCGGCTGATGTCTCCGATCGCCGATAACACCGTCATCGCTACGATCACTCCAACTCCCGGTAGTTGCATCAACTGCAGCGCCTGCTTGCCCCATAGCTCGCCGGTACTTTGCTTTTCGAGTTCTTCGTTCACTGCAGTTTGCAGTTTCTTGATCTCATCCAAAAGTCCCAGTTCCTGTCGGATCTGCATCTTCTCCAGTACGCTGATCAAGACTTGCGCATCCCACCAGTCCTGATTGAGAATCCCTTCTTCTGGCAACATCAGGCTGTGTTTGTGCAGCAGGCTGTTCAAACGGTTCCGGATCATCGTCGCCATTTTCACCAGACGATTACGATATGAAATGAAGGCTCG
>DYDH01000576.1 GCA_020717985.1 Herpetosiphon sp.
TTCCATTTCTCTGCCTCATTATTTCTTTTTTTGCGAACGCTTTGCATAAGGGGCGCGGGCGAAGCACGCGTCACTCTTAATGCAATTGTTCGCTACCTCTTGCTTACGCTTTTGACGACTATTGAGATACTTTGAGCACGGTAGCCCATACATGAACGTGACTGAATTCTGACGCGGATGATTCTATGTGGTCGTCAATAATTACTACGTTTCCGCCCAACTGACAGGCTTTGACACGCAACTCATCATAAGCGCCGTCCAGGGAGGCACGCCCACCAAAAAATAAGTTCCTCTGAACATGAGTTTCTATCTTGCCAAGCGTTTCATAAGGCAATGTGGGAGGAGTTGCCTTTTCCACGATTTGGACTTCGCAACGCTCCGTGCTAATTGGCTCCGCGCCCCCGAGTTTCGTTACCTTGCTTGTTGTGCTACATCCGGTAATAATCGCCAATAAGAGTATACTGAGAAGTAACCAACCGATTTTCATTCTTCCCTCCAAATCAATATAGTGATGTGGTGGAGGTGGCGCAAAGCTACTTATCAACTGACGCCACCTCCCTTGAAGCTATTTAGAGACCATTGCCACTATCTGGTCCACAATCTGACATGACCAAGCTTTCTGACCTGCACCACCGACTAGCCCTGTCTTGGTTGCGGCCGTGACAAATGTCTTATTTCCAGAGACTTCCTTAAGTGAAATTTCAAGTTCTTCTCCCCCGCTACCAACGAAAACACCTATGTGCCTATTTCTTTGGGCTTTTAACGTGGTTTTTGTTTCCTCGCTAATCGTTGAATCAATAGCAGCCAAGACCTTCTTGCATATTTCCATAGATTCGCCAATGTTCTTATCAAGAAGCACTGCAGCGTCGTAGCACCCTTCACCTTTTGTTGGTACGTTTGTCTTATAAGTGTCATTGAATGAGTAGCTACTTGTTTGGACTCCGGCGCAAGCTGAAACTAGGACAGTAATGACAATGGCAATCCCCAACTGAAACAGACTTTTTGTAGAATACATTTTTTCTCCTTATTAATAAATTGGGTGTGGTTCAGCATGAACAACTATTGTTCTTGATGAGCCACACCATGTAGTGACTACAGGTGCGAACGACCAAGCTCACAGGCCGGCGCTTGCGCCGGTCATGTGAAGCGCCTTGTTAGCTGATTTTTTCTTTTCTTTTTTTGGTTCATTCGTCTTTAAGTTGAAAGCCTCGGACTAAGCAGTCCGCAGTG
>DYDH01000577.1 GCA_020717985.1 Herpetosiphon sp.
GCGGAACGGCAGTTGAGAAAGAAACTGCCGATTCGCACTCATCCAACCGCCGCGAAACGGCGCGCTGACATTCGGAAAGAACCAAGCGAGTAATTTGCAGTTCAATAATCCCGTGAGATAACGAAGGTCGTGCCGCTCGAAACCAGTTTTGAATGTCACGCCGCCAACATCAACATTGTCCAAGTAGTTTTCACCTTTCGCATCAATCGCTGCGCACAGGCAGTCAACGAGTCTGGGCACACACACCTTCTTTCGTTCTTGGATGCCAAGATTTTGATTCCGGCCAAACCGATACCATTCGGAGTCTGCAAACTTCCCGCGCTCCCGATCTTCCAACCGCTTTCGATTTGCTTCGAGATACTTTGCCGTCTTCGGCGCACGTCTTTTTAACTCTGCAAAGGGAATCAACGCGGCTTTCTCATCTGCCACGGAATACGGAAAGAGGATGAACTGACGACCATCGAACGAATCGTAGCCCTGAACGTCAGTCCCGCTCACGAGTGGGTGAAGAAAGTCGCGCTCCAACTCGACCTCTTCGCCTAACATCTTGGACTTCACAACAAGCGAAGTCCCACGCCTTGCGACAAACTCCAAAACAAACACATCGTCAGCGCTGGTTTGCAATCCGACAAAGATGTCCGCCGCATCACCCAAGCGCGGCGAATACGCTCTCAATCGGTCAACCAATTCCGCTCCGCGTCCGACGCTGAAGGACCACGATCCTGCGGTGACTTTCTCGGCTTTCACCGAGGCATCGGTCGCAACGTTTGTTGCCACCCAATTCTTCAAGTCGTCAACGCGGACAAATCGAAACGTATTTTGGTTTTCACGTTTTAGAAACATCAGGCAAGTGTAGGTGGTCGCTCCTTCAAAGACTTGGTTCGCTCCGAAGTGAACGAGCTCCGCCAAGTTTCGTCCCGTCGAGATTGAATTGCGAAGCGGCTGACCGTATTCAGAATTCGTGAATTTGTGGGGAAGGATGAAGCCGAGAGTTCCGTTCTCGTTTAGCAATCCCAAGCCGCGTTCGACGAAGCAAACGTAGATATCGTAGTTTCCTTTCTTCGCCGCTGCGTAGTGCTGATTCAGGTAGGCGACTGATTCCGCATCGCTTTCCTGCATTGTCTGGATGCGGATGTAAGGCGGATTGCC
>DYDH01000578.1 GCA_020717985.1 Herpetosiphon sp.
AATTCCTTTCAACTCTTGTTGATCCAAACAATGCCTCTGTCTACCTTTTGATTGACACAGGCATGAACGTGCCAAGGTTTCTGGCTCTTGGAACAGTTGTTGGTCATCTATACGATAATCTCAATGGAGGCGCGCGATCATGAAAGCCATTATCTGCACAAAATACGGTTCGCCCGATGTTCTTCAACTCCAGGAGGTGGCAAAACCCTCTCCGCTGGATGGTGAAGTGTTGATCAAAATTCATGCGGCATCCATCAATTCGCGCGACTGGCGTATGATGCGAGCAAATCCATTCTTTATCCGCTTGGCGACGGGAGGCTTCCTTCAACCCAAAAACAAGATACTTGGGGCTGATGTCTCTGGTCGGATCGAGGCGGTTGGCAGTAGCGTCAAGCAGTTTACGCCGGGCGACGAGGTGTTTGGATACTTGCCCAGCGCAACCGGTCGAGGCACTTTTGCCGAGTATGTCTGTGCCAATGAAAATGCAATCACGCTGAAACCCGCCAATCTAACGTTCGAGCAGGCTGCGGCGGTGCCTGAAGCGGCGCTGACTGCCTTGCAGGGATTACGCGACAAAGGAAACATACAGTCAGGGCAAAAAGTTTTGATCAATGGCGCCTCTGGTGGCGTCGGAACATTTGCCGTGCAGATTGCCAAAGCATTCAGGGCGGAAGTCACAGCGGTGTGCAGTACAAGGAATCTGGACACGGCGCGCTCGCTTGGGGCAGACCATGTCATTGATTACACGCGAGAAGACTTTACCCGAAATGGTCAACGCTATGACCTGATTCTGGCTGTGAACGGATATCATCCCGTTTCAGATTATCTGCGCTCATTATGTCCTGATGGAATCTATGTCGTCGCGGGAGGATCCATGCTTCAACTCTTCCAGGCTGCGCTCCAGGGACGACAGAATTCAAAGCCCGGGAGCCAGAAAACGTATGTCGCATCCTTGGTGCAAAGCCAGAAGGATTTGGTCTTTATGAAAGAACTCCTTGAATCTGGAAAGGTTGTGCCAGTGATCGATGGATGTTATCCGTTAAGTAAAACTGCTGAGGCTTTCCGATATTTTGAAAAAGTGCATCCCAAAGGAAAAGTGGTTATAGCTGTGGAGCATGATAACAAACCTTAATTAGGTTTTGCTGCTTATTGAATTTTGTTGTGTGTGCCTTATAATGGTTTTATGTCCACGCCAATTTTAGCCACGAAACTCTATGTTCCCCCACCTCGGGCTA
>DYDH01000034.1 GCA_020717985.1 Herpetosiphon sp.
GTAGTGGTCGTGGGGGAAGGGTAATGCCGAGGCGCGCAAGATCAGTCAGATAGGCGGAAGGTCCCAAAGGCAGACAGTCATCTGGCAGTGATAGATAAACACCCGGCTCACAGACTACACCACCGCTTTCCAGTTCAACAGAGGGAACAAATTCCTGTGCGTGTGCGGCTTGTGGCATGATTAACAGGGTGCAAAAGATAAAAAGGAATGTTGAAATTTTCTTCATAGTGTCAAATTATAGCATGTGAGCAGCTTACTGTTTTGTAAGCTATAATATACCTAACTTGACACAATGAATGCCATGTTCTAAAATAGTCACACTATATGAAATCAACGCCCAGAGTAGACGGGCGTTCAACTTCCCTACAGGAGGGTTGGTTTGTCAAAAAATCGTTCGCAACAAATGGTGGATCGCTTGCGTGAATTACAGGCTTCGTCACCCGATATTGAAGCGTCAGCAGTGGTTAGTGTTGATGGTCTGAGCATCGCGTCTGCTCTTCCGCAAGGTGTGGAGGAGGATCGTGTTTCAGCCATGTCTGCGGCCATGCTTTCATTAGGTGAGCGTATTGCAAGTGAGTTAGGACGTGGTTCCCTTGAGCAGGTCTATATTAAAGGCTTGAAGGGATATGTTGTGTTGATGTCGGTTGGTGAGGAAGCTGTACTCACCGTGTTGGTACGTGAACAGGCCAAACTTGGCCTGATCTTCCTTGATATGCGTCGCACCGCCGAAGATCTGGCGAAGTTGATATAGTGGAGTTATTATGAGTCCCCTTCAAAAAAGTGGTCTGTATTACCCCAACAAATTTGGCATGATTATCATCAAATCTTTGGAAGAAGTGATGGGTAAGAATGGTTTGAATGCCATTTTAAATCTGGCAGGTTTGAATAATTATATCGAAGAGTACCCTGCCGATAATCTCAATAAAGGTTTTGACTTTGTCGAACTTTCCGCACTCGGTTCCGCTTTGGAGGAAATGTATGGTCCCCGGGGTGGGCGAGGGCTTGCATTGCGAGCGGGACGCGCAACCTTCTCGGATGGGTTGCGGAGTTTTGGCGCATTGGCTGGTGCTGCGGATTTGGCATTTGTCGTCCTCCCGCTTCAATCCAAGCTGAGGGTTGGTCTGCCTGCTTTCGCAAAAATATTTACCCAGTTGACCGATCAACAAACCACTGTGGAAGAGAAAGATACAGAGTGGGTATGGACGATCCACAAATGCCCTTGTTGTTGGGGACGCACAGGTGTGGATAAGCCGGTGTGTTATATTTCCACAGGTTTGTTACAGGAAGCCCTTAAATGGGTATCTGGCGGCAATGAATTCCGTGTAAACGAATCCAAGTGCATTGCCATCGGCGATGCCGTTTGTGAATTCATTATCCAAAAAGAACCAATTTCATAAAATAATCATAGCGAAGGTTCGGCGTGGCAGACAATAAGCCCAAAATACTCATCATTGAAGACGACTTGGACGTGGCTGAAATGCTGAACGCTTATTTTCGCGTTCAGGGTTACGACGTGTTCACTGTCAATTGGGGCGAAGATGGCGTTCGCTCCTGTCAGACTGTTCATCCCGACCTTGTCATCCTGGATATTCGTCTCCCCGATATTGACGGCTACGAAGTAGCCAGACGCTTGCGCGGTGACCGCCGTACCTCTGATGTTCCGATCATTTTCCTCACCGAAAAACGTGACCGTTCAGACCGTTTACAGGGGTTGGAACTTGGAGCGGACGATTACATTACCAAGCCTTTTGATGTGCAGGAATTGCGTTTGCGTGTCCGAAATGCGCTTAAGCGTGTGAGCCAGGGATCTTTGACGAACCCTGTCACTGGTTTGCCCGAAGGCGCTTTGGTGGACGAGAAACTCTCTGAAGTGATCGGTAAAGATGGCGTAGCATTATTGTTTGTTTCAATTGACAACATGATTTCTTTCCGCGAAGCCTATGGCTTTGTCGCGTCAGATGATGTTTTGCGTGCCATTAGTTTGATGATTGTGAATACGATGCGCGAAGTCAGCCGGCCTGAGGATTTTCTGGGACATATAAGCGGCACAGATTTCATCCTTGTCCTTCCGCCCTCGAATCTTACGGCGTTGAGCGAAAAACTCCGCGTCCGGCTTGAGCAATCCATGGAATATTTTTATCCCATCAAAGACCGCGAGCAAATGACAAGCAGCCGAAGCCGCCTTGGTGTGAAATTGGCTGAAGTTGCATCCCTTAAAGGGAACTTTACCGAAGTAAATCAAATTAAAACAGAGTTGGTGCGTCTTAAGAAGTAGGAGTTTGTTTGCGCATTACGGTTGTTACACCCACATATAACGAAGCGGAGAACCTGCCCAAGCTGGTCTCCGCTTTATTTTCGCTTCCCCTTGATTTACATGTGCTGGTCGTGGATGATAACAGCCCCGATGGCACAGGACGTATTGCAGATGACTTGGCTGCGGTCTATCCTGGTCGTGTGGAGGTGCTTCATCGTCCTGGTAAGCTGGGGTTGCGGTCGGCTTATTTGAATGGATTTCAAAAAGTATTGGATGGCGACGCGCAAGCCATTGTCCAGATGGATGCGGATTTTTCACATGACCCCTCTGTGCTTGTGGGAATGGCGCATCTATTGGAGTCTAATGATATTGTGCTTGGCTCTCGTTATGTAAAGGGTGGCTCAGTGGATGAACGATGGCCTGTTTGGCGCAAGGGGCTTTCAGCTTTTGGAAACTATTATGCGCGTACTATTTTGGGTTTGCCTTTACATGATGTGACTACAGGATATCGGATGTGGCGGCGTGAGACCTTGCGGCAAATTCCATTTGAGCGCATCCAATCAAGCGGTTATGTTTTTCTCGTTGAAATGGTCTATCTTGCGCATTGTCTTGAATTCAAAATTGGCGAAACGCCCATTTATTTTTCGGACCGTCGTTGGGGAAAATCGAAAATGTCTCTCATGATCCAAGTGGAGGCTGCGTTTCGTATTTGGCAGGTTTGGTGGCACTACCGTGATTTGAGGAGAGCAGGCAGGGCGGGGAGATTGTAGACGCTCTGTGATTTGCAAATCCTTTTGCGTTTTACCCAGCCCCATTCGTGAAGGTACATTCCTATTTTATAAATTCTTTGAGCGGTAGGATGACTGTAAATGTACAGCCCTTACCCGCTTCGCTTTCCAGTTCGATTTTTCCGTTCATGATTGAAGTCAATTTTGCGACAATGGATAATCCCAAACCGAACCCGCTTTGTTTGGAGTTCTCCATGCTGTTCACTTGTTCAAAGGCTTCAAAGACCCGCTTTTGCGCTTCCTGCGGAATGCCAATTCCTGTGTCAATCACCTGGATCGCCCAGTAATCCATTCCGCGTTTGACAAAGCGCACAGTCACCGAACCCTTTTCTGTAAATTTAACCGCATTATGCACAAGATTCATCACAATTTGCCGAAGCCAAAATTGATCGCCGACCAGTTTTTTCGGCAGGGCAGGGTCGATATATTCCACAAGTATTAGCCCTTTTTTGTGCGCGTGAAAATTTAGCGTGGATAGTAAAGGTCCAACGACTTCGTCAACATCAAAGGGATACTCTCGTAAAATGATTTTGCCTGTTTCGATCTGCGCCTGTCCGACCAGATTGTTGATGAATGAAAGCAGTTGATTTGCGCCATCGAGAATTTCTGACGAAGCCTTTACCTGGTTTTCACTCATCGGACCGAACGAACCATCTTTCAGCATCTCCGCGTAGCCAATGATTGCCCCCAAAGGGGATCGCAGGTCGTGTCCGAGATTTGCCAGCAATTGACTTTTCAAGTGACTCGCCTCCATCATTTGTTTTTGTGCCTGTTTTTGTTCTGTAATGTCATTGATGAGGAGGATGCGTCCGCTGCGCATACCCTGTTGATCCAGCACAGATGTAGTGCGAAGTTTGAAGATTAAAGGATCCCCAACAAGTTCAATCGAGATTTCCTGATTGATCTCCCCGCGTGGATTGGCAGACTGCCATTCGCCCCAGTTTGGGATCAGGGATTTGATCTCACGCCCAAGCAGGTTTCCTGTATTCTGAAAGATGAACGTGCCAACCGGGTTGATATCAACGATGCGTTCCTTATGATCGAGCACTACCACACCGTCTTGCATGGCGTTGAATACAGAATCATGCGCGATGGGTCGTAAGTCCATAAAGCGATAACGCAGAAAAATAATGGAGAGGAATAAATTTGTTAACGTCAGCGCAATAGGAGTTAAGTCAAGGAATGGATATGGATTCAAGCCTGTGATGTACATAAAATTTGCGAGCCAGGGAAACGCCATCCCCGCCAGCATGATGCGCGATTGGCTTTGGTACAGGCTTTGTGCGCGCACGGCAATTTGGAAAAACGCCACTGTGATTGCCGCGATCAAAGTATATTGAAAGATCGCCAGAAAAAAGAAGACTGTTCCATGCCTAATGTTCAGGGGTCCAAAAGGCAGGTTGTTGGTGAATTGAATGGTGGACCAGATCAGGTAATGCCATTCATTGGTCAATACAAGACCAAAACTGGCGCTGGCGATGATCGCAAGCAAGGCTGTGCGGGTGCTGGTCAACCAGTTGCCATGGCCGCTGTAGTGCATGGTGAAAATAAACATACCCAACGCCGCATAGGAAATGCCAAAATATTGCAGCTTGGCCCACATGATCTTTTCCACCATGTTTGTGCTGGCAATTTCCATCGCATAAGTCAACGACCATTCTGTTACGCATCCAATAGCCAGCATTAATCCATAGGCGCCCGGTATGGAACGCAAGCTCCAGACTCGTATTAGCAACAGGAAACCAATTACGCTGCCTGCCAGCAGAATAATGATATAACCGATGTAGTACGGGTACATTTCCATAATGTCGCTGTCCTTCTGTTGATTTTAACATGCGAAATGATTTTTTATGCATATTAACTCTATTGGGAATTGCGTTTTTTGAAGAAGCAGCTCGATTAAATGTGCGTGCTTTCACAGACCCCTCGAATGAATTTTGCCTTTTGAGGCTTGCCGGGAATTGTAGACCTGAAAAGATGCATAATAATTTTCGCCTTGCCCTACCCAAATCCATCACTCTCTGATAATATACATCTCGCACGCCGATCTTTTGACTACAAGCCCTCGGCTTTCTCCGTCGGGGGTTTTTGTGTGTGTATAAACTACTTGACATTGCATGGATGATGTTCTCTGTATCTTCACTCTCTTTACAGTAGGGGAGAACGCCCACGCAACGATGAATGAATAACCAGGTGTAAAAATGCTAATTGAAAGAACCGACCTCCGAAACATCGCCATCATCGCGCATGTTGACCACGGCAAGACCACCCTCGTGGATGGATTGCTTGGTCAATCACATACCTTCCGTGAAAACCAGCACATTGAAGAACGCGTGATGGATTCCAATGATCTCGAACGCGAACGCGGCATTACCATCCTCGCCAAGAATACCGCCATTTCCCTGATTGAGCCTGTCACAAATAAACCGATCAAGATCAACATCGTTGATACTCCCGGACATGCCGATTTCGGCGGTGAAGTGGAGCGCGTGATGAATATGGTGGACGGTGTACTTCTGCTCGTTGACGCGGCGGAAGGTCCCATGCCGCAAACCCGTTTCGTGCTAAAGAAGGCGCTTGAGATGGGACACAAGGCCATCGTGGTCATCAACAAAGTGGATCGCAAGGATGCCGAACCTGCGCGTGTGCTCAATGAAACCTTTGACTTGTTCATCGAACTCGGCGCAAGCGAAGATCAGGCGGACTTTCCCGTCATCTACGCTCAAGCCACTGCCGGACGCGCCGGACTTACGCCCGAACTCGGACCTGATCTGCAACCCATGTTTGATACAATCCTCAAGCATATCCCCGCCCCCAAGGTTGATCCCGATGCCCCGTTGCAATTGCTCGTCACCATGCTTGGTTATGACGATTATCGCGGTGTGACCGCCATTGGACGCGTCTTTGCGGGTACGATCAAAGCCGGTCAAAAAATGGCACGCATGAAATTGGATGGAACGATCCTGCCTGAAAATGCACGCTATCTTTATACTTTCAAAGGTTTGAATAAAATTGAAATTGATGAAGTCAAAGCGGGCGATATTGTTTCATTGGCCGGACTTGAAGGCATTGCCATTGGTGAGACACTTGCCGATCCCATTGACCCTGTTGCGTTGCCGACCATCAAAGTGGAGGAGCCAACTGTCCGCATGACGTTCGGCGTCAACACATCCCCCTTTGCCGGCAAGGAAGGCACGTGGGGCACGTCACGTAAACTGCGCGAACGTTTGTATGATGAACTTCGCACCAATGTTTCCCTGCGCGTGGAAGATACTGAATCAGCGGAAAACTTTTTGGTTTCCGGTCGCGGTGAGTTGCATTTGGGCATCCTCATCGAAACCATGCGCCGCGAAGGGTATGAATTCCAGGTATCACGACCTGAGGTTATTTATCACAAGGCTGACGATGGCGTTTTGCTTGAACCGTATGAAGAAGTGCATGTCGAGACCAGCAACGAAACCGTCGGTGTTGTCGTGGAAATGCTTGGGAGCAGGCGCGGCAAATTGACCGAAATGCACGATGCGGGGCAGGGGATGACGCGCATCGTTTACATTGTCCCCACGCGCGGACTGCTCGGATTCCGTTACCAGTTCCTCACATCCACGCGCGGCGAGGGCGTGATGCACACGATCTTTAATGGCTATGATGAATTGGCTGGGAATATAACTTCACGCACAAGAGGTTCGATTGTCGCATGGGAGGCGGGTTCAACCACTGCCTACTCACTTAAGAGCGCGGAAGAACGCGGAGTGTTATTTATCGGTCCGGGCGTGCAGGTTTATGAAGGCATGGTGGTCGGCGAAAATGCGCGCGGACAGGACATCCCGATCAATGTCTGCAAGAAAAAGCATCTTACCAATATGCGCGCATCAGGCGGCGATATGGAAATCCGCCTGACCCCGCCGCGATCCATGAGTTTGGATGAGGCGATTGAATATCTTTCAGATGATGAATTACTTGAAATAACGCCTGAGAGTTATCGCATCCGCAAACGCATTCTCGCAACCGAAGAGCGTGGCAGGCAAACGAAAAAAGCCAAGGAGCAGTTGGGGGAGGAGTAATCTGTATAAAGATAAAAATCCCGCATCCATTATGGACGCGGGATTTTTTATTCGATAGGCTGTTCAAATTTTTATGGACAGGTTATGGTTGCGACTGCACTATTGGTCTCGCCAGTCTGGTTATAAGCTTGGATTTGATACTTCACACTTTGCCCTGACAGCAGCGAGATTGTCTCTCCGAAAAATGTGGAATTTACTGGTAACTCAGCGGCGACTTCGGCGTTTCGTAAAATACGGTATCCTGTTTCATTGGTGGCTTTGTCATTCCACGAGAGGGTAATATCCGCCTGCCCGGGTCCGTAGCAGGAATATGTCCAACCGTTTCCTTTTAGGAATGTCGCGGCATCAGGCACGCCCCCTTGTTGCGTGGGCGGCGCGGTGACGGTTGGCACAGCAGCAAAACTGCCCACAGGCGTTGCGAATTCGCCAGACAGCCAGCAATCCCCGTCTTTAGTGGAAACGATCCAATAGTTTGGGGAAAAGAAGCCGACGATTTTCACTAACTCGGCCGGATTGATCTTCGTGACACGTTCGTAATTTGTGCCTGGTCCTTTACGGCAATTGACCACATCTCCCACGCTTGCCATTGGTTGGATATAGGTTGGCGTGCTTATTACTGTTGCCGTGCCTGCGGTTCCTGAATTGCCTGCGGTTGGGCTGGCCAGAGGTGTTTTTGCCGACTCAAGTGCGGCTTGAACCGTCATTGCGGCGGCTGTGGCTACCTGGGGATCAGGCGTTCCTGCAATGGGCATATTGCAGGAGGAAATTAACATTCCCACCAATAGATATAGTCCCATAATTCTCTTCATAATTATCCTCCGATGATAATTTTTGGATGTTCAAGTCATAAAATATTCATGAAACAAAGACATAACAATTTGCGCCCTTTTGCCGGGATTGATCGAGCGCTTCCTCTGCTTTTTGAAGGACGTTTTCGCTGGAAATAGTTTCACCACCCATGTGGGTGGTCGCTCCGATGTGAAGTGAGAATGTAACCGAGTTTCCTCCAGGAGTCTCAAATTTATTTTTGAATACCGATAGCAATCTTTCACAAACCGCCTGTGTGCCATGCTTGTCTGAATTGGGCAGCAGCAGCATATAAATATTGCCTGCTTTCGATGGAATATCCACTGAACGGAGATGCGCATTAAGCGCGGATGAAAAAATCCCGGGTGCGGCGCTCAGCGCTTCTGCGTTCAAGGCATAGGGCGTCACTTCGATGTGGATCAAAGCCAACGGGGATGGATATCGCTTGGAGCGCGAGATTTCATAATCCAAAAGAATTTGAAAAACATCACTGCTGTAGACATCTTCGTTAAGAGAAGAAATTTTTTTCATATCACTCTCCAGCTTGGACGGTTGTTGATTTGAAATGAAGGCTTCTTTAGGGTGGAAACGACGATGGTTTTATTATGGCGGGCTGATGGTAATGGATTGGATCAGCGCATCCAATTC
This sequence comes from Herpetosiphon sp., assembly GCA_020717985.1. Classification (GTDB taxonomy): domain Bacteria; phylum Chloroflexota; class Anaerolineae; order Anaerolineales; family Villigracilaceae; genus Villigracilis. The sequence goes on from DYDH01000034.1 coordinate 8,559, forward strand.
CGTCAATGAAGGAGCGAAGGTATTGGAATCCGCGGCATTTAGTTTTTGTTTTACCAATTCAAAATGCTGGTTGATATTTTCAAGGTTTTCCCAGTCAAATGGCACGCCATCAGTCGGTAATGGGGTGTCGGGGTTTCCATCTGCTGATAGAAAAGCGGCGTTGATGGGCAAAATGGCCGAGACGTAATACTTGCCGTCGTTTGTTAATCCTTGAAATGTATAAAATAATCCATTATTGTTTACAGGATAGGGAGCCTGTCCATATTGGGTTAGGTAGCGAATTCCTGCACCGTTTTGAAATTTCAAAGTTTGTTCGTTGGAGTAAAACATCTGTGCCGCATTGAAGGCGGGCAGGAAAGGCAGATTTTCGGGCAGGGGTTGTTCTGGAGAATTTATGATCGTTTTGAGTTTATCAAAAAGGGTTGCTATATCCTGACTTACCTGAATATACTCATCAACAGGATATACATAGATCGTCCGTGTATGAAAAGTTTCAGATAAGGGATAACCCTGGATGGTGTATTTATTGTAGTTGGGTCCAACTTCCCACCAGGGCATATCATCAGATGGGGGAACTGCTTCAATGGTTTCGGCTTGTGCGCCGCTGCCGATCCCTGTTGGAATAACAAATGAAATATTATTGATCGCAATGGTCGTTCCGCTCGCTTCGCGCGGAATTTGCGTTGCCGGCGCAGCGGCTGTCAGCGCCTCAAAGGTGGCGGCGACGATTGTCTCCACGCCGGGCTGCGCTGGTGTGGCAGGGGAACTGATCCCACAAGCCAGCGTTACAAGTAATATTCCGATCAACCCCAAAATATTCTTTTTCATACTTTGTTCCCTCCGACAAAATTTTTCAAGCTTCCAATTCTTTCAATTTCCAATTCCACAACATCGCCCGCATTGAGCCAGGGACCCTGTGCCTTGGTCAATTCCAATAAACATCCTGTGCCCGCTGTGCCTGAACCAATCACATCGCCAGCCTGTAATTCACATGTATCCGATGCCCGCGCAATGATCTCGCCGAACGACCAGAATATATCCTTGAAATTTGCTTTGGACATTTCCACACCGTTGACTCTGGCGGACATCTTGAGATCGTACACGCCCGATCTGTTGGTGGCTTTGTCGGAGAGCGCTTCGCTCGTCACGATAACTGGTCCCAAAGACGAGGCAAAGTCTTTTCCCTTGGCAGGGCCAAGACCCATCTGCATCTCAACTTGTTGTACATCTCGCGCAGACCAGTCATTGAATATCGTGTAGCCAAAGATGTGCTCAGATGCGTTTTCGGGTTTGATGTTAATGCCTGCCTTGCCGATGACCACTGCGATCTCAAGTTCAAAATCCAATGCCTGAGTGTAATGCGGGAAGGGTATTTCGTCATCTGGTCCAAAGATACCATGTGGATTGGAATAGTAGAAAACCGGGAATTTGTACCAGGTTTCCGGCACATCACGTCCGCGGTTTTGGCTGGCGGCCTTAACATGTTGTTCGAAGGCGTAAGCATCACGCAAGGATGTTGGTTGGAGCGGCGCGTGGAATTTCACTTCGTCCATCGCGAAGGATTCTTTGGATGCGCGTTCCGCGGCTTGTTGCGCGCCAGTGTTAATTACGGCGTGCATGTTAACAAAGGGCAACGGGTGGACTCTGCCATTTGAAACAAGAGCAGGCTGGGGCGCGGAGTGAGGCGTGCTGACGGTGGCGAATATCATCAGGGGCGATAATCGGTCAAGAAAGTGGTTGTTGTTGCGGGGTTCGCCAATCCTTGATGAGGAATGGAATATAAAGAATGAAGAAGATCGCGAACCCGATTGCTTCCAATTCAAAAATATACCAGGGCCAGGGAGCCAGCATATCCAGCAGGGTGGGAAAGTTGGGTTTGTAGGCGATGAAAAGATAGTTACTGCCAATGGCAAGGTTAAGGAAGAAGATGACGATCATGTAGATGTTCGTCCAGATAAAGACGCGTTTGAAGGATTGCAAAGTGGGGCGGAAGCCCTCGACGACGGTCATGTAAATGGCGATGTTGATTAACAACCCATGCGCGATGAAGGTTTGCATGATGCGAAAATGCGGGAAGTTATAGGCTGCGGCGTCGGCAGGAGTGAGCACGGCTTGCATGGCTCCGCCGAGTCCCATGAAGTACACCAATTCATAGATGGTGTAATTTTTTGTTATGAGCATGTAAGAGGATAACCAGATGATGACGGCACAGGCATGGAGCGGGAGCATCGTTTGAATATTCCAAATTCCCCAATACGCCGACCAGATGTGCAGGGCTGATTCATTTACTACGATCGCAATGGCAAATACCCAGCGGACAATATTCCTTTCTTTTTCCCCCCACGCTTTGCGAAAATACAAATATGAAAAACAACACAGCGTGATAATGGCAAGCGCGATCAGATGTTGTGTGCCAAAGAGTTCAAAGGTCGTTCCTTCGTAGTTTAGGGCAAAATATTTTTCCATGTTGCGCTGCTCCTTGTGCGAATTTTCTGGTGTGTTTCAACTGTTGAGAGAAAGTCGTGTTGCGTATTCTGTTTTGAACGGTTTACGAAATACGCAACACGTTACATGCTGCTATGACTGTGCCCTGAGGCTTTTTTCGATGAATTTCTGCCAGATGGGATATTCTGCTGGATTCCATATTTTTCGCAGATCTTTGAAAGCGTTTTGCTCCGACCAACCCAGGCGGTTGAAGCGGTACAGCGCAATGAAGCCCGTGGCGCGATAATTCGCCTGGCAGTGAACAAGAATTTTTTCACGGTGATGTTTATCCATGATCGCTGAAAACTTGTTCAAGTCGTCTGTGATGGGATTTTCCCAATCAACAGGAATCGCATAGTAGGCGATATTTTGCGCTTCGACCAATTCTTTTTCATCGGGTATCCAGCCTTCTGATTTGGAAGTGGCGAGATTGATGACAATCTGCACGCCATTTTCCGCAATGGAGGAAATCTGTTCAGGGGTTGGCATGCCGCTGCTAAACAGACTGTCGCTTAACTTTAGATAGTTATATATATTTTCCATCATTATTTCACCTGCGCTATTTTTCCATCCGTCATCTTTTGCAGGTCTTCGGTTTTCAATTCAAAGATGGCATTGGGCGTGCCTGCCGCCGCCCAGATGGTCGGATAGGAAAGGAAGTCCTCATCGAGATAGGTTTCCATTTTTTGAGTATGACCGATGGGTGGCACGCCGCCGATGGCGAAGCCTGTAGTTGTTCGCACGAAATCGGCATCTGCGCGGCTGATAATTTCCCCCGCGTATCCGCTGATGCATTTTTCGTCCACGCGGTTTGCCCCGCTGGTGAGGACTAAAATCGGCTTGCCGCTGGTCTTGCCGCGGAAGATCAGCGATTTCACGATCTGTCCCAATTCACAGCCTGCGCGGTCTGCGGCTTCCTGTGCCGTACGCGTGGACTCGGTGTGTTCGATCACTGTGTAGTTATAACCAAGCGAGTTCAATAAATCCTGTATCTTTTGAGCGGAGGGGGAGAGAGTTGACATGGCACATATTATAATTGTTGAATGCCTACACAAGAAGAAATCTACAAAACCGAAGGGGACAAATACGAGGCGTTGATCGCTCGCGAGGATTATCAGGGAAACATTATGAGGTGCCTGCGCGAAATCATGCCCCTCGAAAACCGCGTGGTTTATGATCTCGGCGCTGGCACGGGACGTTTGGCTTGCCTGCTTGCTCCGCAGGTTTCGCACGTCCGTGCTTTTGATATTTCGGAGGAAATGTTGCGCGTGTGCCGCGAAAAATTCACTGCCAGCGGGTTGACCAACTGGCAGGTGGATGTCGCCGATCATCGCCAACTGCCTGTGGATGACCAGTCCGCTGATTTGGCGGTCTCTGGCTGGAGCCTGAGTTATCTCGCAGTCTGGAATCCTGAGTCGTGGCGGACAGAGTTGGAAAAATGGATGGACGAAATGAAACGAGTCCTGAAACCGAATGGCTACATCGTCCTATTTGAATCGCTCGGCACGGGGAATGAGTCGCCGATCCACTTGGAGCATCTCAAGAATTATTATCCCTGGCTTGATGAAGCAGGTTTCCAGCATAAATGGATTCGCACGGATTACAAGTTTGATTCGCTGGAGGAAGCTGAATATCTCTCCCGCTTTTTCTTTGGTGATGAATTAGGTGATAAGGTAAAGGAAAATAAGTGGGTGATTTTGCCTGAGTGTACTGGGGTGTGGTGGAGGAAAGTGCAAGGATGAAGCCTGAACGCTTCGCGTGAAGGATAACAAAAGAGACTGCCTTTGTGAGACGGTCTCTTTTGTTGGCTTTATTCCTGTATCTTGAATTTATTTTTTATTGCCATGATAAGCCCGACCAGGATCAACAACATACTTATGCCTGCGAAGAGCCATTTGATCGCGGATAGTAAAGAGAGAATCCACGCCAGCACTGTGGGTTGTGACGGAAATACGGAGAGCAAAATCACAATGACAATGTTTTCAAGCAAGTCAAAGAACCATGCACCCAACGGCATGATGTTGAATCTTCGCATGGGACTGTTGGATGCAAATCCGCGCTGGAAGAGCCACGAGATCAGCAAGCCAAAGAAGAATAGATACACAATGGGGTAAACAATATCCACAGTCAGTTCCACGCCGCGGTAGAACGGGCGTCCATACTCACCGTATTCATTGACCATGCCAAAGATTCTCTCTGGCGTTGCAAAGAGCATCAGGTCAAGCGGTTGAACGCCGCCTTTGTCGCCTTGCATCATGGCTTGAACAAGAGGCAATAAAAAGCCCGAGAAGAAACCGTCGAGCAGGAACAGGATGAAGATGAGCCAGCCTTTATTCCATTTGTAAAACCGTTCTGAAATATTTTTTAACACGCAGAGCCTCCAATTAATAAAGTTGTAAATAAAACACGCCGCCGTGAATTTGGTGGCGTGTTTTTACCCTTACATAAGGTTGATGGAAATGGCGTTAAATGCTTTTTTTATCCGCATTCTGTGAATCCAATGCTTCCTGTGCTCGTTTACGCACCCATTTGTATTTATCCCTTGTCAGTTCTTCGATCTCTTTACAGCGGGCGTTCATTGTGTCAAGCGATTCGATGGCGCAATAACGGACAGTGGGGTCGGGGTCGGATAGCGCTTCGACAAGGAATGGGATAGCTTTGGAATTGCCGATCATGCCGAGGGCGCGGGCAGATGCGTAACGGGCGTCGGGGTCGGAATCTTGGCGCATGGTTTCGATCAATGGATTTACCGCTGGGTCCCCGATGCGGCACAGGCAGAAGATGGCAATAGAATGCCGCTCGGGTTCGCTCAGGTCGGCAATATGGCGGACAATTTCATTCTGTTGTTCGTCCCGTTCCATTTTTACAAGGAGGCTCTTGCGTCTTTGGTCATTTTTTTCTTTTAGACTGTGCCAGGATTCGCGCCGCATAATTTCCTCCTGAATATTGGCGCCGCACCCTTCGCAGAATTCCATTTGGGATGAATTGGAGCGATAGCAGACGGGGCAATCAACCAACAGTTTCGTGCCGCAGCGTACACAGAATCTCTGATTGACGCTGTTGACGGTCTCGCACTTGTGGCAGACATTGGGAAGTTTTACATCTTTCCCCGGAGACATGAGAAATAACGAGCCACATGCGAGGCATTTGATCGGCTGCATTGAGTTTGCTTTATTTGCGAGTGGGTGTCCGCAGTTGGGGCAATTGAGTTCGACAAGTTCCATGTATGTTTCCTTCCTTGGAGATTTCAGCGGAATTGTCCGGCTGGACGTTCCCTATTTTACCAAAGCATTTCCTCCCAGCAGGGCATCTTCCACACGTTGTTTGTGTTGACCATGCATCGGCATGGATTCCATTTCTGCAAGCGTGAAATATCCAAAGGCGGTGGTTTCGTCGCTTAGTCCCAATTCGCCTTCGATGATCTCGGCTTCAAAACTCAGGACAACAAAGAATGCCTTATTCCCATCGGGGTAGATCACCAACTGGTCGGGATTGCTGTACACGCCGATCAATCGCGTCGCGCGTACTTTCAAACCCGTTTCCTCCCATACTTCACGTTCACATGCCTGAGCCGCGCTCTCGCCTGATTCCATTCCGCCGCCGGGCAGGCACCAGCGTCCGTTGTCGGTGCGCTGGGTGAGCAATACCTTTTCGCGGTTTGTGTCAAAGATCGTTGCGCTGCATCCTACCCGTAGTTTGCCTTCCCTGCCAAGTTGTGGACCGAATAGTACTTGTGTCATGTTGATTTTCCTTTTCAAAAAAACTGCATACAGTATAATCGCCGTTATTAAATTATTTCCGCTTATCTGTGAAGAATGCACGGGTGATTGTCACCTTTGCGGTGCGGATATAAAATCCATTGGACGACCTATCTTATGGGAGCAAAAATGAAAACCAGTAAACTTATCTCTTTTTCCATCCTGCTCTTGGTGACCACGCTGGCTTGTTCCACAGTCACGAATCTTGTGGCAACCCCCACGCCAGCGCCGGTTGTACTTTTTGAGTTGAGCGACTTTACGGACACATCCTGCAATGTTGATTCCACAACCGATGTGGAGCGTTTCCTGGAAAACGGACAGATCAATTTGCGTGTACTGACTCCGCAGTATGTTGCGTGGACAGAATGCACGAGTGATGAATACACCGATTTTGTTGTGGAAGCGGATGCAACCCAGGTTGGCGGCCCTGATGCGAATGCGTATGGCGTAATTTTTCGTTATGGACTTGATGCGGATGAGTTCTATGCCTTTTTGATCAGCGGCGACGGGCTTTACGCGCTTACGGTTGATGGCGCAAAGCGCGACGAGGCTGAATTTCTTGTCGATTGGACGGAGTCGTCCGCGATCAACAAGGGCACACAAACCAATCATATCAAAGTTGTCGCAGTTGGTCCGAGCATTAAGTATTATGTTAATGACCAATTTTTGGGCGAAACACAGGATGCCCGTTACAGTGCCGGCACCGTTGGCTTTTTTGCAGGTTCGCTGGAGGACGGCGGCGTACAAGCCTCTTTTGACAACCTTAAGATTTCAGAGCCGTAATTGAACGACGGCCAAAAATAAAACAAGGGCGCATATGCGCCCTTGTTTTATTTAATAAATGTGCCGTTTCGCAACTCTGTAATGGCTTGCTGGATTTCTTCAACTGTATTCATGACGAAAGGACCGTAAGGGACGATGGGTTCCTTGAACGGCGCGCCTGCGATCAACATAAAACGGACGCCGCCGCCTGCGGCGTCACTCTTAACTTCGATCTGTCCGCCGTCGTCGTTGAAGACAACCATGCTGACGGATTCTACAACCTCGTTACCAAACTCGCCCGTGCCTTCAAAGACGTAGGCAAGGACTGTGTGCCCGCTTGGGATGGGATAAATGAATCTCGAAGCAGGAGCCAACTTCACGTCCATGTAAAGAGGCGAGGCGGCGATCTCTGTCACAGGGCCGCGAATCCCATCCAATTCTCCTGCGACGAGTCGAATCGTTGCGCCGTCTTTTTCGATGGTGGGGATGGTGGATGAATTCACTTCCTGATAGCGGGGCTGATTCATTTTTTGAGCGGCGGGCAGGTTGACCCAAAGTTGAAAGCCGTAAATATTTCCGCTTTCGCCGCGGCGGGGCATTTCCTCATGCAGGATGCCGCGCCCGCTGGTCATCCATTGCACGTCACCGGGGCCGATCACGCCCGCGTTACCGAGGCTGTCGCGGTGGCTGACGGAGCCATCCAAAATATAGGTGACGGTTTCAATGCCGCGATGCGGATGCATCGGGAAACCACGCAGCGGCCCTTCGAGCGGATTGTTGAATGCAAAATGATCGAAGAGCAGAAATGGGTCATATTCGTTGCTGGCGCGCGGAGAGACGGAGCGGCGCAATAAAACGCCCGCGCCTTCCAGGGCGAGTTGCGGTTCTATAATGTGGGAGATGCTTCTAAAGTTTGTCATGTGATTATTGATGAGGCGAGAAGGGCAGGTATTACGAAAAGTGGGCTCTCCCGTATCCGGCAGGATTGATTTTCAAACAACGACTTCTTTGCCGCGAATGGTGAAAATTTTCGCAGATTGATTTGAAAATTCGCGTGAATTAGCGAAATTCGCGGCGGAATTTTTTGTTGTAACTTTTTTGTGTTTTTAGCATCCAACTTTATTAAGTACAAAAATTTTTTTAATTCTGGAGTGACCATGCCGATTTTTGAATTTGTATGCACCGAGTGTAATAAATCTTTTGAAGACCTTGTATTCAGCCTCAGCAGGATTGATGAGGTGGTGTGCCCTGCCTGCGGAAGCAGTCAGGTGAAGAAGAAGATGTCCACGTTTGCTTCCAAGCCGGCGGCGGGTGCGAGTTCGTTCTCTTTGGGCGGGAGTTCAGCGCCTTCGTGCGGCACGAGTAGTGTCTGAGGGGGGTAAACCCCGATTGGCAGTTTGCCGATCTTACAAAAGAAAAATCGAAACAAGAAGAAACGCGAAGATGAATCTTTTCTTCGCGTTTCTTCTTTATAAAGTAGAATCCATCGCAATGAATACTCAACTAAAGCCGCGGCACGTTGACGAATTTGAATGGACTGGAACGATTCTCGGAATTGCCATTTTGTTTGGGATGTTTGTGCGCGTCCTTCCCGCCTTCCTATCAGGTTTCCCGATCAACGATGGAGGGATGTTTCTGGTAATGATGCGTGACCTGCGGGGGAATGGATTTGCGCTCCCATCCTATACAACTTACAACTACATGGATATTCCTTATGCGTATCCGCCTCTGGGATTTTATCTCGGCGCTTTTCTGGAGTTGATCGGGATTGCCGATATGCAGATATTGATCTGGCTGCCGGCTGTGTTTACGGCTTTAACGATCCTGTTGTTTTATTCGCTTGCCAGCCAAATGATGGCAGACCGTCCGCGCGCGGCGCTGGCCACAGCTTTCTTCGCTTTAGCGCCGGGGAATTATGCCTGGCTTCTCATGGGCGGCGGTTTGACGCGGGCGCTGGGGACATTATTTTTTATCACTTCGTTGGTCTTTGTCCAGTACACTTTTCAAAACCCATCCTGGCGAATGACAGTCTTTGCCATTGTTTCATGCTCGTTGGTTGTGTTGAGCCATCCTCAAGCCGCTTTACTCACGGCAGTGAGTTGCGTGATTTTTGGGACATTTTTGATTCGATCCCGAATTGCAGCGTTTCATGCATTTGTGATCGCCTTTGGGACTTTATTGCTTACATCGCCGTGGTGGGGGAACGTGATGCTTTGGCATGGAGTTGCCCCATTTCTGTCTGCGGGGCAATCCGGTGACCTGGGTGCGTCACTGGCGGCATTGTGGGGGAACCTGCTCTCGCGCCAGACAATCCTGCCGTTTGCGACCCTCTTTCGCTGGTTGGGACTTGGCTGGGTGATCTATAAACGCCGCTTTGACCTGTTGGTTTGGGGTTTTCTCCCTTATTTTATTGACCAACGCAGCGCATCCATTGTGACCTCGTTTTTATATCCGATGCTTGCGGCGTATGGATTTTTGGATGTCCTGCCCGCACTCATTGACTTTGTCCGCACCAGAAAATGGCAGGTCGAAAAAGACAATGCATTTATGAACCGTCAAGCCTTTTCGATGGGTTTGCTCGGCATCCTGTTCTATCTGGTCATTGAATGCTTTATGCACGCCTATGTCATCCGCAATGTAACTCTTTCGTATGCTTCGCGGGATATGATGCTTTGGGTCAGGGAAAATACACCTACCAATGGCAGTTTCCTGATCCTTACCGGACGCGCAGATGTGATGACTGATGCAGTGCAGGAATGGTTCCCTGCTTTGGCTGAACGTCATTCTACAACCACCTTGCAGGGACTGGAATGGACTTTGGGCGGGGAATTTTATCCGCGCTGGAATGATCTATCCGCTTTGCAGACATGCCGCGATATGACTTGTGTTGAATCTCTTGGAAGCAAAATCAACATCGAATACAACTACGTGATTCTTGATAGTAGCCAGATGTCTCCTGACCTTCCTTCTTCATTTATGAAAAAAGGATATACAGAGATTTATACGAACGGGCAATATAGAGTGCTTGGGGAATAGAAAATAGTGGATAAGAGTTTCAAAGTTGCAATCTCAATCCCGAAGGGATGAAATGATTGTAGGGATGTATGAGAAAAAAAACAAAACCCCGAAGGAGTGCGTGGTTCTGTGCCGCCTTCGGGGTTTATTACTTTTTTTCGTTTCGGAAGTAGTGCTTCCGAACTCCAGGTAATTTACCGAACAGTCCCGAGTAATCGCGGATACCAATACCATAAAATATCCGCGACGGGTTTGCTGTGAATGGACTCTGATTTATCCTGCAGCGCGGCGGGTAGATAATATCCACGGCTGACAAAGCCGGTGACCCATGCGCGCGTGTTGATTGCGGTCAGAATCGCTTCGTAAATGTCCGCCTGGGTTTGCAGGCTTAAACTGACTGAGCTGAAATCGGCATTCGGCCTGCTGAGCGCATTCCAATCAAGGCAGCCGCCTTTGCCGTCTGGAATACATTGACCCGCGGCACCCGCCGCGGATGGATAAGCGACGGCAAGGATGAGCGGTTTTTTTACGAGAGAGATAAGCGGCGAGACTTCATTATCCAACAAGCGGCCGGCTTCATTGGCATAATCTGTTTTTGTCGCACTTGGATTCGTGGAAAGCGAAGCAGACCAGAGCAGATAAATCCCATCGACATCTTGCAGGAAGTTCAGCGGTGTTTCAAGCGTGGCTTTGGTATAGGGTAATGCCCACAAGACCTGTCCCTTGAAATGCAGGCGCACTTCTGCGATGATCGACTTCCATTGTGTTTCGGCATCTGCGGGGACGTTGGAGGGGTTGCCATCTGCCAATTTTCCACCCGGCAGGGCTGGCGCTAACCAGTCACCGCCAAGGATCAGGGTTTGCGCGCCGGTCTGGGCGGCGAGGTCCGCATAGTTGATGGCGAATGCGCGGTAGCGTGCAAACCACGTCTGCCACCACTGGGCATCTCGCGGAGCACTCAGCCAAAAATTTGCGCTAAGTGGGGCCGAAGTGTTGGACGAGGCTGGGAAATTCGGCGTCGGAAAGAGCGATACGTTAAGTCCCAATGCCCGGGCTTGCGAGATCATGATCGCAGAGTCGATCCACAGCGGGTCTTGTCCGGGAACGGGAGCAAATCCTAAAGGCGAGACGCTGGTGTACGTCCAACTTGGGGTGAGGACGACGAGATTGGCTCCAAGCGCCTGTGTGTTAGCGAGAGCCTGTGGCGCATAATATGACCAATTGGGGCGGTAGGTGGGTTGGAATTCCACTCCGGCGATGAATCCGCTGGCGCGCGGTGCAATGCTTGCGCCGACCAGTGTGACCGGCTCCGGATTCTCGAACCATTTCCAAGCGTTGACTGTATCCTTAATATCCTGCCCGGTGAGGGTGGTGATCGCCTGCCGTCCTGTTGGTGAAGCGCCGACTGTTTGAGCATCGTCGGCGCTTCCGCATTGACCATTGCGGCAGTAGCGATAGGAAAAAGAGCCGAGAATATTGAGCGGACCGTAAAGTTTATATGCCCAGAGATTATTGCCGAGCGGCCACATGGGGATGGGTTCCATCCAGCCGAATGTGTTGAATTGGATATAGATAATATCGCCGGGCGGTGTGACCGATGGAATGCTTACTTCAAAAAGAATGGGCGCATCGCCAACCGACCAGGTTGTGACCGAGTCTTGAAGTGTGGTTTCCTGGGCAGGCACGATAAGTTCACGCAAGTTCCATGCGCCATCTTCCTTGTGTTCCGCATTCCAAAAGCCATCGCCCAGTGTGTATTTATATTGAATGTACGCGCCCACAGGCAGCGAAAGGGTGACCGCGTAACGACCATCGGCTTGCAGGTTCATGGTGGGCATGCGGTCTGTGTTCGTACTGATGCCGCCTTGCAGGTCTGCGAAGGTATTTCCAAGCTGTAAAATATTTCCCGCAATGCGTACCGGCACACCGGGCACAGTCGTGTCAGGGACCGACACCATGAATGTAACATTCACAAGCGGTAATGATTTCACGCGCACATCAACGACGGTTGTGTGCCCATCCGCCACAGTCGCGCCTTGTTGAAACGATTGATACATGCCGTCCATGCTGTACACAAGCAGGTTTTGTGTGCCTATGGGTAAACCGGCAAGTTCGAAGCGCCCGCCTGAATCAGTGATGGATTGCATACCGCCCGCGCTGACCAACAGATTAGGCAGCGCCGAACCTGTGTCTACATTAAATATCTGTCCCTGGATCGTGCCGGTTGGGCGTGCATAGGATTTGTCACCCCAGTCGGCAACAATGTCCTGTACTTCCGCTGGACCCACAACATAATACATGCGGTAGCGGATCGCCGTGCCGCGATTCGTATCCTCCAATACCTGTGAAGCGCCGCGCCGCACATAGCGGTATTTCACCACAGAATTATAGGGGAGCGGCAATGTGGCAGTATATGTCAGTGAGTCGCGCGGACTCATTGGATACTGCATGGCGTTCAACGAAAGTCCCGTTACTTCATCCATGATGGCGATTGCCATTGTCTCACTTGCCTGAAGAGGCTCGGGTAAAACCACCACGAAAGTGGTCTGCGCCATTGCCTGGGGTGTCGGTGAAGGCGCAACGATGGCAGGAGTTTGCGTGGATGTGCCAGAATTGATTGGGTTTTCAAATAATGAAAGAGTACATGCCTGCCCAACCAGGACAAGCACAACCGCCGCAGTGATGATTCGGCGTGATGATATTGACTGCATTTTCATTCTCTCTCCTCGGATGGTAGGACCGCTGCCTACGCCGCTCTAACCTGTTTCTGCTTCGTCGGCTTTTTTCTGTTCCGCAGCTTGATTCCGCTTCCGCCCGGCATAAGCGATATGGCTCAAGCCGATGCTGAAAAAATACAACAAAATCATGGGCGCCATCACCAGCCCCTGGTTGACCGGGTCAATCGTCGGCGTGACGATTGCGGCCGCAATGGCAATGAACACAATGGCCAACCGCCACTGTTGGGCTAGTATCTGCGGCTTGACAAATCCAAGTGCGGATAAAACATAGATCACCAGCGGGAATTCAAAAGCCAGGCCTATCCAAAACATTAATCCTGTAACAAAAGAGAAATAAGACTGCGGGCGCAGCTCTGTTTTGATACCCATAAAAGTGTTCAGGAAGGGCAGGGCAGCGGGGAGCATCAGGAAGAAAGTAAAGGCCGCGCCGCCGATGAAGAAAATGGACGCCAGAGGAATCCCCGCCAGACCCATTTTGCGCTCGTAAGGTCTAAGCCCGGGCGCGGCAAACAGCCAAAACTCGAATGCAATGTAAGGGATCGCCAGCGCAATTCCTGAGAACAGCGCTACTTTCATAAAAACGCCAATCGATTCAGTTACTTCAATGGCAATCAGTTTGACCAATCCGCCGACAGGCTGTGCCAGAAAGGCTATGATTTTTTGTGTAAAAAGAAAGGAAATACCCACCATCACTATCAGGAACAGCACCGAGCGTAACAGATGCATGCGCAGTTCTTCCACCTGGTCCCAGAGCATCTGGCGCGTATCTTTGTCTGTTACCAAACCACTGAACACTTCCGTGATCGGGTGTTCATCCGGTTCGGTATTCAGGAATTTACGGAAACGGGAAGTTGCCCAAAAGGGAAACGTGACGACCTTCCACAGCCCATTGAAGAACTTCGGAAACCGCCGATAGATTGCCCGAAAAGGGAATGCAATCAGGTTGAAAATAAAACGGAATGGAAAGGCGATAACCCGCCACAGCCCCGTAAGAAATTTACGCATCTTTTTCTTGATCGCTTTCGTTTGTTTTGGTTTCTGCCGGGGCAGGCGGAGCAATTTTGCTTTCAAGCACTGTAGCTGCCGGAGTGAGGCGCGTCGGCTGGGAGCCCAGAGGAGCGTTTAGGTTGTTTAGGTTGGTGGCGCTGTTCAAGTCTTTTCCAATCTGGTTCATTTCATTGTTTGCGTCCCGCATGAGTTTATTGGGTAATGTCCGCAGTTCTCGTGAAGTCTGCTGGAACATCTTCCAACCGTCTGATGTGACAATATTGCGCAGCCATTTGCCGATGGTTTTGCCCGCCTTTTGCATATCTTTCGGCCCAAGTACGATCAGCGCGATGATGACAATAAAGATGATTTCAGATGTGCCAATGCCAAAAATGTCCATGACTTAAGATTCCAATCCTGCTTCGTGCGCAATTCTGTTCTGTATGATTTGGTTGATCTCGTGCTCATGGTCCACAAGTGTGCCAAGCACGCCATTGATAAAACGCGGCGCAGAATCTGAGCCGTAGAGTTTCGCCAGTTCCACAGCTTCATTGATGGCAACCTTGACCGGGGTTTCGCGGTACACTGCGAATTCCCAGAAGGCAATGCGCAAAATATTTCGGTCAATGGCGGCGATCTGGTCCAGCGGCCATTCAGGCGCATATTTTGCGATCAATTGGTCAAGGTCCTGGGTGAGGGGCAATACGCCAAAGATGATCTGTCTTGCAAATTCAGCAAGGTCATCGGCAAGCGGAGCCTCTTCCAGGCGCATTCTTAATACGTCGCCCGGAAGATGGTTGTTCGCAATATCAGTTTCGTAAAGTACTTGCAGAGCCATGGAGCGCGCCCTGGTTCGGGGTTTCATACTTTCAAGCCTCGTTATCCTCGTAATCAATATCTTCAATGTGGATGTTCACATACCCAACATCCATGCCGACCATTTCCTGGATGGCGCGCGCAACATTCTGCTGGACGTTGCGGCTGACTTCGCGGATGTTGACATTTTCCTGGAGGACGAGATGCAAATCCGCGTAGACGGTGTTCTCCTCCGTTTCAATGCGCACCCCATCACCTGCTCCGCGTTTGAAGAAGCGATTTACGCCTCCGGAAACGGGAGCGAGTCTGCTTACGCCTGGCACGCTCAATGCGGAGAGACGCGCAATCGTTGTGAGTACATCGGGCGATACAGTGGTTTTGCCTTGTGTGTTTTCCATTCTTACTCCTTTTACATCATAGCCATGCCGCCATCCACGCCGAGGACTTGACCGGTGATATATGCGGCTTCGTCAGAGGCGAGAAACGCGGCGGCGTAGGCGATCTCTTCGGGTTTGCCTTTGCGCGCCAGCGGAACCATTTTGAGCGCGGCTTCAAGGGTCTCAGGGGTCATATTATCAAGAATTTCGGTGTCTACAAACCCCGGCGCAATGGCGTTGACCGTGATATTGCGCGCCGCAACTTCACGCGCGAGGGCTTTGGTGAAACCGATCTGTCCCGCTTTGGAGGCGGAGTAATTAGTCTGCCCGGCGTTGCCCATTTGACCGGCAACGGACGCCATGTTGATAATGCGTCCTGTGCGCTTGCGCAGCATGTGTTTGATGGCGGCTTTCGAACAGTTGAATGAACTCTTCAAGTTGGTATTGATGACCGCATCCCAATCTGCTTCGGGCATCATCATAATTAGTTGGTCGCGGGTGATGCCGGCGTTATTGACGAGGATGCTCAGGTCTCCAAATGTTTCCACCGCAAACTTTACCAATGCTTCGGCTTGTTTGAAATCTGAAACATCGGCCTGGTATGCGGCGGCTTTTCCGCCTGCGGCTTGAATTTGCCTGACCACTTCTTCGGCGGCTTCGGGAGACTTATTATAATTGACCACAACCGCCGCGCCGCGCGCCGCAAATTCGAGGGCAATGGCGCGCCCGATTCCACGCGAGCCGCCGGTGACGAGGGCTACTTTATTCTCTAACGCTAAGGTGGGTGACATGAATTAACTCCTGTGTTGAAATTATACATCATGTGGAATAACCCACTGTCCCCTCTTTGGAAACGATATTTTTGAAGTAAATAATTGACCTGTTGCAAAAGTAGCGGACTTGTTTTCACGAAAAACTTTATCCGCGAATTCACGCTAATCTGCGCGATTTTTTTGAACATTTCGCGCAGATTAGCGAAGATTAGTGGACGAAAAAACACTTATGCAAGAGGTCTAATACCGTCCCGAAGATTTCTTTGAATAACCTTGTTTGCCAATCTAACCTTCGGGACGGTATATTAAACACGACGGTTTTTATTATTCTCTGGCGCGTATCCCAAATGCCAGTCCCGCACCTCCACCCAATGCAAGGATCGCCGCCCATAAAAAAGCGTCTTCCCAGAAGCGGATTGGGAACAGGCGGATGAGGGTATCTGAATAATAGAAGAGCCAGGAATCGCCTGTGAAGAATACTTGGTGGAAAAGCGTAAAGAATTGCCAGAATACTTCGGGGTTGAGGAGGATGCCGACGCCCGCCACAAGCCCAAGCGCAATTGCCAGTCCGATCATCCACATGCCGCCGCGCCGCAGACCGTTGAGGTAGTCGGGCATCCATTTTCCACGTTTGGCGAAGATGGCGAGCAAGGCTAGAATGATGAGGGAGATCGTCCACGCACCCAATGCGTTAAGTACCACTTGTTTGACGTCTGCCATGTGACTGAGTTCGCGCTCGTTGTAAAGCGGAGTTCCGTCATCGAATTTCAAATCGCCGAGGTAGGAAACGTCCGCGCCGTTGACGAGATACTTTACCGCGAAGGGAGCCCATTGCAGGCGTTCCTGCTGGGTCATGCCATATTCGTCAACGGGGAAGTATGGCATTCGGTATTCGACATTGAAATAGATGGGACTGAGCAAAATGCGCAGGGCTGTGCCGATTAGGGCAAGGGGAACAAGAAGGGAGGCGAGGTAGGAAAGGATGGTGGGAAGGGTTAGTTTCATGAATTCTCTTTTACATATCGTTGCGAGGGCGCTCTTGTTTTTCGCCCGAAGCAACCTCAAGTTTCAAGGAGCATTTTAGTGATGAGTTCTTGCTGATTAATTAGAAGGTTGCTTCGGCGGAAGTGCATCGCCTCGCAACGACATGGAATCGTTACTGCAAAAACTCCAAACCGCCTTGCAGGACGAAGCTCACGACCATGTCATTGACGATCCATTCGATGGGGGCGAGGTCGTCGGTGAATACTGTGGTGGTTGTGTAGCCGTCTTTGAAGTTGGCATAAGTGGATGCCATGGCAGTGACAAGCAGCGGATGGACGTTTGGGTCGGTTGAAAATGCAACCAAATTGGCGGTGAAGTTTTCGAGTGTGGTCGGTTGTTTGGTGGCGAAGATCATCGTGTTGAGCGTGCCGGGGATGTCCATAATATAAATGGATGCAAACTGGGTTGCCATTGTAGTGGCAAGACCATCTACCAGGCGGCGGTCGCCGGGGACTGAACCAACATTGATGGTCAGCACCCCGTCATTGGTCAGGTGGGAGGCGATGATCCCAAAGAATTCCTGTGTGGTCATGTGCGGTGGAATGTATGGAGGGCGGTAAGCATCCACGGCGACGATGTCATATTTATAGGGACTTCGCTCAAGGTTCAAGCGTCCGTCGCCGATGTGGACTGTGAGGTTGGGCAGGTTCAATCCAAAATATTTTTCACCGACTTCGACAATTTGTTCATCGAGTTCGAAACCGTCAATGGGAATTGCGCCGTAGACCGCGCTGGCTTGCCGCGCGGCGGTGCCTGCGGCGAGTCCGACAATTGCCATGCGTTTTATATCCTGAGGTTTGCGGTTCGCGTAAAAATACGGGCCGACCAAAAACTGCTCCCAAGGTCCGCCGTAATTCAAGGTATCGGGGTGATAAATGGAATGGACGCCCTGCCCGTCGTTCAGCTTGAGGAGCGCGTAGCCACTCTGTTCCTGCACCTGAATATAGTTGTACGCGGACTCGGTTTCATAGACCTGCCCTTTGCTGTTCTTGAGCGATTGCCCGGCAGAAAGCGCGGCGACGATTATGAGCAGGAGGGGCATCCAGATCAACTTGAACATCTCGCGCTGACTTGCAAATTTTGCAAGACCGACCAGGGCGACGATCAGCAAAAAGAAACCGAAGACAAAGAATGTAAGTTTTGTGCCGATGGTTGGGATGGTGACGAGCGTGGGCAGAAACGTCCCAATGAACGAGCCGAGGGTTGAGATGGCGTATATCTGTCCCGAGGTCTGGCCAGACTTTGTGGTGTCGTCCACTAAGAGGCGGATGGCAAACGGCGAGATCATGCCCAGCAATGTGATCGGGACACTGAACAGGATCAACACGGCGATGAACGACCCTGCCATGATGCCGACGCTCAAGGCTTCAAACGCGGTCGCCGCGGACCTGAGGACTGGTCCAGCGATATAGGGGACGAGTCCAATTGTAAATGCGCCCCAGGCAAGGATGCGGTACATTGCGCCGGGCGTTGGGTTTTTATCCGCCCATTTGCCGCCAAGGGAATATCCTAGTGAAAGATAGATCAGGATCAGCCCAATAATACTTGCCCAGACGAGGTTGCTTGTGCCGAAGACATTGCCGATCAAACGCCCGGCGGCGAGTTCTGCGGCGAGGGTGGTCATGCCAGAGACGAAGACAGTAAAGAGTAGGTAGCGTTTCATTGATTTTCCAGTAAGTAGGATGGGTGTATTTTTTGCAAAGGTTCAGTTGATTCGAGTTGACGAAAATTTTGTGTGGCTTCGGTGAAATGGCATTGTCCCCCGTTTATGCGTTATTAATCAAGCGGGTCTACAAGGGATAAGGATTTGATCCACTCAAAATCTTTTGTGTTGTGTGTGGCTAGTGTTAGGTTGTGATGGAGCGCGGTTGCGGCGATTAAAACATCACTGACAGAAACTGAGCGTTCCTGCCTTAAATCGGTTGCGATTTGAAATATTTCGGCATTGGGATATAGGATTGTTAATTCCGCAAACAAATTTTCAAGTGCAGTTTTTTCCTTTGGGGTTAATTTGTAATACCCCAATACTTCCACCAAACTTACAGCCGAGGCAACAGGCTGGTTTTCTGCAAACCAATCCAACAAGTCAGGATAATTTCCGGATGCCGCATAAATGATAAGGTTGCTGTCTGCAAGGATCATGCCGCACGCCCCGGGAGATTTCTGTCTTTGCGGATTTGTCTCTGCCATTCGACTGGGTCTTTGATGTTAGAAAAAACCTTCAAATCAGCCAATTTTAAAAGAGCCGCTTTGATACGCTTTCCCCGTTCAACCTCCACGGAAACAGGCGACGCGGAGCGTACGCGTCCTTGCAGGAATGTAATAAAATCCAGCACTTCACTTTGCTTTTCGGGTGGGAGACGATTAAGTTGTACTTCAATTTCTTCCATTAAAGTCATGGCGACTACTCCTGTTTACCTCATAACCATTTAATTATAACCTGTTTGAAATTGCCGTTCCAGTTTTTTAACCATTGTCAGTAGATCACGAAAACGTAGTAACGACTTTAGTCGTTCGGCTAAAAAGCGGCTAAAGTCGCCAATACGAAGCCCTTTCGTGAAATACTGATTGTGTTTCGATAACATAAATAGCCCTCATCGCCAGCGGACTTGTGCTGTGAGGGGAGGCTGGCTCTAAGCTAGACTTTATCCATAAGAAGTACTCAGAAAGGCATGGGTAGAGCGAGAAAAGCGATAATTGGAGCGAAGGCGCGGAACTTTTCGGATTTCATTGTAAAACTGCGATGTCTGAAAACAGCGATGAGAGAATAAAGTTTGTTTCACAATTCTCAGAGCATCCGAAAACGTAGGAAGTTGCTTGTTATACCAAGCGGCTTGTTGAACGGGCAGTTTCTGTTTTTTGGCATGTAAGTTTGCCAGCAAAGTCACGATGGAAAACAAGCCCAATAGAGTGGGCGTAACTCGCAGGATAGACAGATCAGCCCATTGTCTTTGTGTCTCTACACCCAAATGGGTGCGAACTTCATGAAAGGTAACTTCAACTTGCCAGCGACGAACAAACCATTCGATGATTTGCTCTGCTGAAACCTTGATGTCCGTGCATGGTAAAGCCTGTGTTTTGAAGACCTTCTTTGGGTCACGGACAATCACCCAGCGAATTGGCAATGGCGGTTTCCCGCTGTGGAACCAGACGGCAGTTTTGGAAGTGATTTCAATATCACGCTTTTTCTCTCCATACCATTCTTGGACTGTGAGACGTTTCCAGCGAGTGAGTTTATCTTCCGCAATTTTCTCCAGGGTAGGCAAACGTTTACCCTTTTTGCGTGGGCGTCCCATCTTGCCGGGCTCAGGTTTGACAGGCTCATACAGAGCAGTGTCCAAACGAAAACGCGTAATCATGCAAATTGGGTTTTTCAATTGACGCAACTGCCAAAGCAGGTCAATTACGGCAAAACTACTGTCCGCCACGACCACCAGCAGGCGCTTGGGCAGCCAGCGACGAACTTGCAAGACCATCTGATGCGCCCATTCGGTGAGTTTCTTATGTTTACGAGCTTTGCCAGTGTAGTATCGCTCCGAAGGTGCAAGCACCGTGAGAAACGGCAACGCCCAAACTCGCTTTGCCCACGGAATGGGTGCTAGTAGCATTAAACTCAACCAACGCAAGCCACTGGCTTTCACAAAGTGGCTATGACTGGAACGGACGGGATCACGGTATATTCCTTTGGCTTTGATCTTCGCTCCGCAACGACGTTCAATCGTATCGTCCAAGCCCATGATAATTGGACCGTTGCTTGCAAAGGTGCTGATCAATAATCCCAACAAAATATGGCTGGCTTCCAAACTTGACCAGACTGCACGATTGAGAACACGATGATAATTTTGAAAATGTTTTTCGCCGCTCAAACCCATCACTCGCAGTGCCGCTGCGACTGTCCGTTCAGCAGGAGAGAGGATTGCGCCTATCAACAATATTTTTGATTGCTTCCAAATGCGCTTCGAGAACAGCTTCGCAAAGCCTTCAAAGATCGTGATATATTCTGCGTGCAGGGTTGGCATCGGCTACCTCTTAGCGCATCAGTCACAAGTTAAGGTTTTTAGGGCAAGGTCAAGGGCATTTTGGGGCAATTTTGAGCAGTTTTTGCTTTCAGACTGCCAATCCAGACGATGGCAGAATAGTTGTCTGGCTGAATTTCCAAGAAAATTGCGGTTTGGAAACCCAAAATTGTTGAAATCTCAACCTCAGTAGCTTTTGGTACCTAAAAAACACGCCTTGACAGTCTTCTGAAATGCTTAACTTGTGACCGATGCTCTTAGCGGAGTGTTTGCCTTTAGCTTACCCTGCTTCTTTGTTAATGTCCAAATGGATAAAG
>DYDH01000231.1 GCA_020717985.1 Herpetosiphon sp.
GGTTATCGTATTGCGGGCAAGACAGGCACCGCGCAGATCCCTGTTGATGGATTTTACGATAGCACGCAAACCAACGCATCTTTCATTGGCTGGGGTCCCATTGATGACCCGCAGTTCATGATCTATGTCTGGCTTGAACGACCCTCGGCATCCATCTGGGGTTCCGAAACTGCCGCCCCGGTCTTTGGTCAAATGGCGGAAAAAACCGTCATCCTTTTGGATATTCCTCCCGATACTATTCGGCAACAACTTGTAGCGAAATAACATGCTCACATTAGCAGACGTCCTTGAAGCCATCACCCACAACGTGGTTCGCCCCGCGACCGCTGTCATCACCGAAGCGGCGATAGACTCGCGTCAGGTAATTCCCGCTTCGCTCTTTGTGGCAATCCCCGGCGAAAAAGTGGATGGACACGACTTTATTGCGGAAGCATTCAAGAGGGGGGCATCTTTTGCTTTAATTCAGAAGGAAATGCCCGCGCCCTTCCGCACCCTTGACCTGCGTGGCGCGCAAGGCTTATCGGCAGAATCGCCCCTTGACCTTTCTGCTCCCCTTTGCCTGCGCGTGGATAACACCGTCTCAGCCCTGCAACAGATTGCGCGTTTCTGGCGTCGGAAGCTGAATTTGCGTGTGATCGGCATTACGGGCAGTGTGGGTAAATCCACTACAAAAGAGATGGTTGCCGAAGTGCTTGGTACTCGTTACCGCACTCTTCGCAGTCCTGGAAATTTAAATAATGAGATCGGTTTGCCGCTCACGATTTTGAAACTTGGCGCTGGTCATGAGCGCGCCGTTCTGGAAATGGGATTTTACGTCCCCGGCGAAATTCAATTCCTGTGCGATATCGCCCTGCCTCACATTGGTGTTGTGACCAATATCGGCACAGTCCATGCGGAACGCGCCGGTTCACAGGAAGCCATTGCGCGAGGTAAAAGCGAATTGATTCAGGCGCTCCCATCTGATGGGGTTGCCATTTTGAATTTTGACGATCCATGGGTTCGCAGAATGGAAGAGAAATCCAAGGCGCGAGTTTTTTTCTATGGGCTTTCACCCGAAGCCGACCTGTGGGCTGACCAGATCGAAGGTCTTGGACTTGACGGCATTCGCTTTCGTCTGCACTACAAAGGCGAGACAATCCATTCCCATGTTCCCATGATTGGACGACATTCGGTACATACGGCTTTGCGCGCCGCCGCAGTTGGACTCAATGACGGCTTGACCTGGCAGGAAATTTTCGAAGGGCTTTCACACGGACACGCGCAATTGCGTCTCGTGGCAGTCCGCAGTAAAAACGGCGCGTTGATCCTGGACGACACCTACAATGCCTCGCCTGAGTCGATGCTGGCCGCGCTTAATCTGCTTGACGAAATGGATGGGCGCAAGATCGCTGTCCTCGGCGATATGCTTGAACTGGGTCCCTACGAAAAGCAGGGACATGAGATGGTCGGGATGCGCGCCGCACAGGTCGCAAAGATTCTGATTACGCTAGGTCCGCGCGCGCACATGCTGGCAGATGCCGCCCGCCGCGCCGGTATGAAGGCTTCAACCATTTTGGAATTTGAACAAGCCGAACCGATCATGGATTGGCTAAATAATAACCTGACATCCAGTGATGCCGTGCTGATCAAAGGTTCGCACGGCTTACGCATGGATCGCATCACCGCCGCATTGGAGATTCAATCGTGAGACAGATCGCCCTTTCACTCAGCCTAGCTGGACTCACCTTTTTGATGACCGCCATTTGGGGCGGACCTTTGCTTCGTATTTTGCGGCATTACAAGATCGGCAAGATCATCCGCGTGGAGGAGCCCGGTCATCATGGCGTGAAGATGGGAACTCCCACCATGGGCGGTGTGATGTTCCTTTTGCCGGTGCTATTGTTCAGCGGCTTGCTCAATGCGGTGGCGTTGATCGGCGTGTCCACCAGCGGAGTGGGACGTTCCGTGCTGGTGCCGATGGCTGTGATGCTTGGCTACGCTGTCTTGGGCGCAGTGGATGACTGGGAAGGTATCCGCGGTAAACGCAAGGGTGACGGAATGCGCGCGCGCACGAAATTTGCCTTTCAGGTGATTCTGGCGCTTGTGACTGCTTATATTTTGAAATACAGAATGGATGTGCCAGACCTTTATTTCCCTGGTCTGTTCTTTGAAATTGAACTCGGCTGGCTGTATGTGCCAATTGCGGCTTTCATCATTGTCGCGGAATCAAATGCAATTAACTTTACAGACGGACTGGATGGACTGGCAGGTTTGATAGCTGCCACCTCCATTGCGGCTTTTGGCGGCATTGCACTGGTTCAGGAGCAGATCTACGTTGCGCGGTTTTGTTTTATTTTGGTCGGCGCGCTCTTTGGCTTTTTGTGGTTCAACGTACACCCCGCGGAATTATTCATGGGCGACACGGGTTCGCTATCCCTTGGCGCGGTGCTGGCGGTTGTGGCTCTGCTCACAGGTCAGTGGCCAATGTTGTTGGTGATTGGCATTATTCCGCTCAGTGAAATGTTGAGCGTTGTGATCCAGATCGGTTATTTCAAAATGACAAAGGGCAAGCGCTTTTTCAAAATGGCGCCGATCCATTTGCATTTTGAATTGCTTGGCTGGAGTGAAACACAAGTCGTCCAACGTTTCTGGCTGATCGGTTTGATGGCCGCGTTGATTGGAATAGGATTGTCGCAGGTGTAAGTGAATGGTGCGTGTTGCGTGTTCCGTAATTTACGCTCCACGCAACACGAAACACGCAACAAAATTATGACCAACTGGACAAACACCCACGTTCTCATTTTAGGAGCCGCTCGCCAAGGTATAGCCCTTGCCCGCTGGCTCTCACGTCACGGATCGCATGTGACCTTGAGCGACGCGCGCAGTTTGGATGAACTCGCTTCCGCCCGCGCTTCCCTCGCAGATACGGATGTGGAATGGGCTGTGGGTGGGCATCCGCTGGAATTATTGAATAAGACCGATGTGCTTTGTCTTTCGGGCGGCGTCCCGTTGATATTGCCCATCGTGCTGGAAGCAGTCAAGCGCGGCATCCCGCTTTCGAATGACACGCAAATCTTCATGGAAGTGGCGCCCTGCAAAACCATCGGCATCACTGGCTCGGCAGGCAAGACGACGACTACGACGCTGGTGGGTGAAATGGCAAAGAAAGACCGAGGACAAAGGACCGAAGACGGTATATCCTCTGTCCTCCGTCCTCCGTCCTCCGTCTTTGTTGGTGGCAACATCGGCGACCCGCTCATCAATTACGTGGATGAGATGAAGGCAGATGATTTGGCAATTTTGGAACTCTCTTCCTTCCAATTGGAGCAGATGACCATTTCGCCAAATATCGCGGCTATTCTAAATATCACGCCCAATCATTTGGACCGTCACGGCACGATGGAAGCCTACGCCAATGCCAAGGCGCGGATTTTGGAATTTCAAACCGAAAAAGACACTGCTATTCTCGGTCACGATGATAAAGGCGCGTGGAGCTTGCGAAGCAAGGTCATGGGCAAATTGTTGACCTTTAGCCTGCATGATTTGGATAAAGATTTGAACGGCGCATATCTGCACGATGGATTGTTGAACCTGCGCGATGGAAATGCGTACCTGCCTTTGATGATGCGCGAAAAAATCCAATTGCGCGGCGACCATAATGTGGCAAATGTCCTTGCGGCTTTCACCATCGGTCACGCGGCCGGATTCAAACTGGACGACATGCTCGAAGCCGTGGAAGATTTTCGCGGCGTGCCGCATCGGTTGGAACTTGTCCGCGAGTTGCACGGCGTGCGCTGGTATAACGACTCGATTGCCACCGCGCCCGAAAGAAGCATGGCGGCCATCCATGCGTTTGATGAGCCGATCGTTTTGATGCTCGGCGGACGCGATAAGAATTTACCCTGGGATGAGATCGCCCAATTGATTCACAAGCGCGTGGATCATGTGGTGGTTTTTGGCGAGGCGGCGGAACTGATTCAGAAAGCCGTATCAACTGTCGGCGCGGCGCGAAGCGTTGACCTTCATCGAGTCAATGATCTTAAGGAAGCAATTCTCAAAGCCGCAGAAGTTGCCACGGCAGGAGACATCGTCCTGCTTTCGCCGGGCGGCACGAGTTATGACGAGTTCAAGGATTTTGCTGAGAGAGGAGAAACCTTTAGAAAATGGGTACAGGAACTTTCGTAAACGAACGACCTTACGCGCCAAACGCTTCGCGCAGTTCAGGGTTTTCACGCGGATTCGACATGCCATTGCTCCTTGCGGTTGTGTCGTTGACCGTGTTTGGTCTGGCGATGTTGTACTCGTCTTCGTGGGATTTCTCGCTCGGCGCGTATGGCGATGCGATGTACATGTTCAATCGCCAACTTACATGGCTTGCGCTTGGACTGGTGATCGCTGGCATTCTCGCTTTCTTTGATTATCATCATTGGCGCAAATTGGTTGTGCCCGCCATGGGCTTGACCATTATTTTGCTGGTTTCTGTTTTGTTAATGAATGGAATCCGCTTCGGTGCGAAACGCATGATCTTTGGCGGTTCGGTGCAGCCTTCTGAATTGGCGAAATTGGTTGCCATTCTTTATCTCAGTGTCTGGTTGTATGCCAAGCGCGAATACCTGCACGATATTTCCCTCGGATTGATTCCTTTGGGCGTGATCCTCGGTGTAGTCGGTGG
Source organism: Herpetosiphon sp. (assembly GCA_020717985.1). GTDB lineage: Bacteria > Chloroflexota > Anaerolineae > Anaerolineales > Villigracilaceae > Villigracilis. Next base: position 4,652 of record DYDH01000231.1, read on the forward strand.
TTTGATCTATCAACAGCCCGACTTGAGCGCCGCCGCAACCGTGTTGATGCTTGGCGGATTGCTCTTCTTCCTCGCAGGCGGTGACTTAAAACAGATCGGCGTCCTGCTGGTCGTTGCTATTTTTGCCGCGTGGGTGGTTGCGTCCATCAGTCTAACGGGGCAACAGCGTGTGGCTGATTTTTTCGCGGGCATCAAAGACCCGCTGCAGGCTTCGTATCATGTGCGCCGATCCTTTGAAGCCATTGTCAACGGCGGATGGTTCGGTGTGGGGCTGGGACAGTCGCAATCCAAACTCACAGGTTTGCCCGTGCCTCCAACAGACAGCGTCTTCGCGGTGGTCGTCGAAGAACTTGGATGGTTTGGCGCTGTTGCATTGATTGCTTTATATGGTTTTCTTGTCTGGCGCGGATTTGTCGTTGCCCGCCGCGCGCCCGATATGCTCGGCACGCTCCTCGCTTCAGGTCTTGCGATCTGGATCGCTTTTGAAGCATTGGTCAACATGGCGGTGATGGTTGGGCTTCTGCCTTTTGCTGGAAACGCATTACCCTTTATCAGCGCGGGCGGTTCCAACCTGGTTGCCACATTTGCCGCGCTCGGCATTCTCTTTAATATTTCCCGCCAAAAAGGCGAAGGTACGATTTCAGATGACGAATGGAGGTCTTACAGTGCGGTTGCTAATTTGCGCTGGTGGAACAGGCGGCGGAGTGTATCCCGCGCTCGCCGTTCACAGCGCGCTAACCAGTCTCCAGACCAAAGTTGAAACGCTTTGGGTTGGCGGTGAAGGCGGTATGGAAGAGGAACTCGTGAATCGCGCGGGCATCTCTTATCTTTCCATACCTGCCGCGGGTGTGCATGGCGTTGGCCTGCGCGCACTGCCGGGCAACGTCGTGAAACTCACTCGCGGCGTGCTGGCTTCGCGCCGCATTTTGCGCGAGTTCAAACCCGATGTGCTTTTCTTCACTGGCGGCTTCGTCGCCGCGCCCATGGCTGTGGCTGGCATGAACATTCCAACCGTATTGTATGTGCCTGATATTGAGCCGGGATATGCGCTCAAATTCCTTTCGCGTTTTGCGGATGTCGTCACTGTGACAGCGGACGACTCAAGAAGATATTTTTCACGCTCAGGCAGGATCGTCCTCTCAGGCTATCCGCTTCGCTCCGACCTCTCAAACTGGTCCCGCGAAAAAGCATTATCTCACCTTGGGCTGACCGCTTCACTTCCCACCCTGCTCGTTACCGGCGGAAGCAAAGGCGCGCGCTCGATCAACACCGCAGTCATGAATCATCTTGCCGAATTGCTTGAAATTGCGCAAGTCATTCATATCACAGGTTCTTTGGATTGGCTTGTCATTGAGAAAGCTTCGCAGGAATTGCCTGCGTCGTTGAAGTCCCGTTATCATGCCATGCCTTACTTGCATGAAATGGGAGCCGCCCTCGCCGCGGCAGATTTGGTCGTTTCGCGCGCGGGCGCGTCCACGCTCGGAGAATATCCGCTGTTTGGTCTGCCTGCTGTGCTTGTGCCGTATCCGTATGCCTGGCGCTATCAAAAGGTGAATGCAGATTTTCTCGCCGAACGAAATGCGGCTGTTATCTTGCAGGATGAGTTGTTGAAAGATAAACTTCCAAGCGTGTTAAAAGACTTGTTATTAAATAGGAATAAATTGGAAGCAATGCATGTCGCAATGAAAAAACGATCACATCCCAATGCGGCAGCCGTTATTGCCAGTCAACTGCTTGAACTGGCAGGAGGACAGCCCCTATGATGAGTGTTATTTATATATTCTGGATGTATGTTCTGCTCTTTGGAATTGTCGGCGCAATGCGCGGCTGGGCAAAAGAATTGATGGTGATATTTAGTGTTATCACCGCATTGGCGGTTAACTTGCTGCTGGAGAAATACATCCCCCTCGTCCGTGATTTGGACAAAACGACCACCTCCGTTTTTTGGATCCGCACCATCATCTTGACCGCACTGGTCTTCTTTGGCTATCAAACTGTGAATATCTCACGTTTTGCATCCAAAGCCGCTCGTGAGCGTTTACAAGATTCGATGTTTGGCGCGGTGCTGGGCGGCTTCAATGGCTACCTGGTTGCGGGAACCATTCTTTTCTATAATCACATGGCTAATTATCCATACCGGGATATTATGAGCCCCGCGTCAGACCCAGCCATCATCCAGGCAATTGATACGATGATGAGATATATGCCCCCCCGTTTTTTAGGTGAACCAAGTATATACTTCGCCGTCATCATCGTCTTGATCTTTATCATCGTCGTTTACATCTAGTCGTACTATAAGA
>DYDH01000232.1 GCA_020717985.1 Herpetosiphon sp.
TGGACAAAAGGAGTAAAAATGACTCTCCAACAAATTACTATCGAAATTCCAGATAAGGTACTACTCGCAGAAAAGACGGATGCTGAGTCTTTTGGGCGTGAAATTCTCGTTTTAGCGGCAGTCAAGTTATTTGAAATTGGCAGGCTTTCTTCTGGGCGCGCATCTGAACTTGCAGGAATGTCCAGGATTGAGTTTTTGCTCAACTTGAATCCCTATAAGGTTTTCCCTTTTGCCGCTGAACTTGATGATTTAGAAAACGCTCATGCCTAAAGCCATCAGCAATACATCACCGTTTTATCAGAAGCAAAGTTTCAAGGTTTGATTGAAATGATTGAACCGTATGTAACAAACTTAAGTGAAGCAGGCATGTGGGTTTCCGCTGAAGTAAAACAGCGTATTCTTATTTTGGCGGGTGAGTCCTAAGCTCAAAAGCATGTACACACACCGGACGGTGGGGTTGCCGCTTTGCGGCGTGTGGCCCCTACGGCAAGCATTTCGCGTACGCGAGGCTTCGAGTTTTTTTGCTCCGAAGCAGAGTCTGCGCCCGCCCCAGCGCCAGTTCGCGCAAAACGTTGGGCAACCTAAGCAAAAAATATCTTAAAGATTCGCCATCATAATAATTGGTTTAACCATAAACAATAATGGCATATCGTAAAACCATCGTAAAAAGGATTTAACGATGCTTGAAAAATTTATCATTCGCTTTGCTGAAAATATTTCCTTACGCCTTATCACAATTGGATTCATTGTCGCCATGGTAATAGGTATTCCAACCTGTTGGGAAGGCGCCTCTTATCTCAGCTTGCTGATAGATATCCCTTTTGTAAATACGTTCTGGGGTCTATTGATATTTGGCGTCACGGGGTCGTTGGGAACATCGTTTTTAGTAATTTACCCTATAGAACGTTGGTTTATTCGCGATAAAGCAAAAAATTCTTGGAAATGGGTAGTTATAAGACTTGTATGTTTCCTTCTAACGAGTTTCCCGACATCACTTGGTACTTTATTTACTGTGCGAACAGGTATGCAACAATACCCTGCTATTGTAGAGTCAATTTATTTTGTACAAGCGGTTACAGCTACATTTATGGGCAGCCTTCTACTTACTCTTGCCGAGCAAATTATAAAAGTAATACAGAAACGTGAAAATAAATTGAAAGTAGAAATTACAGAGTTACGTATAGAAATTGACCAACTTAAGAAACAGAAACAAGTAGCAGAGATAACTGATTCCGATTTTTTTCAAAATTTAAAACAAAAGGCTGCAGCAATGCGAAAAGAAAAAAACGTACCTAACGCTCTAAGCAATGCAGCGTCATAATAATAGTGAGTCTGGCAATCCAGCAGTTGTCCAACAAGGCGCGCACCTGACGCTGAGGACTGCCGCTTCGCGTCCTGCGCCCAAGTAGAGTCCTGCCCACCCCAACGCCAGTCCCGCAAGCTGTTGGACGTTTGAGTTATAAATCTAAAATCAGAGGAGTATCACAAAAACATCATGAAGAAAAACATCCGTATAACCGCCACTTTTATTTGGACGTTGGATGATTTGATAGCCAGAAAAAAGGCATTGGTGACAAATCCAGTTGCATCATCCGGCAAATTATCCATTTTTTCCTGGCTGATATACGGTCTTTTGATTTTGGCAATTGTTTGGGCAATAGCTAAATTATTAAATAAGCAAATAATTCCATCTTTTACCACCATCCAAAACTATCTGCCATTAATTGGTATGTATATATTTTTGTCCATTGCATTGTGGGCAACTTTTACTTTTATTCAAAAGCGAAACCTAAAACAAAGTTTCCTGCAAAGTCCAGATAGCAATAAACGTGTTCTGGTGACCATTACACCTGATGAAATTGTGATGAAAGCAGACGGCTCATCTGAAACCAGATGGAATTGGAAAGTTCTCAGTGGAGTACGAAAAACTCCCAAAGGTTTTGTTTTTTTTCAGGCTCCACGAACTGTTTTCTGGATTCCTATTCGTGCCTTCCAATCCACTAATGATATTGAGACTGTCTCAGAATTGGCTAGAAGTTTGACACCCAAGTTTAGTATTACCGCCACCTAAACCCTGTGGATTGCAATAACATTTTTTCAGTTAGCGAGTCTGACGAAACAAAACGCCCAAAAAAGAATGCGCCAGTCCGCGCAGGCCGTTGGAACGCTCCGTACAAAATAAATCCCAACCGGAATTCGGAGTTTTTTATTCTACGCGTTGATGGTGAAAATAGAACTCACTATAAAGCGAGTGCGCTTCCCGCCAGCCAGCCCGTTGTCCACGATGACTGAAAATTGAATCCGCCCGTGACGCCGTCGATATCCAACACTTCGCCCGCGAAGAACAGGTCAGGAGTAATGCGGCTTTGCATGGTTTTGAAATCTACTTCATTCAAGTTCACGCCGCCGCAGGTGACGAACTCTTCCTTGAATATTCCCTTGCCTTTGATGGCGAATTCGCCCGCGGTCAATTCTTCGGCAAGTTTTCGCATTTCGGCTTTTGAAATGTCTCCCCAGTTTTTGTCGCCGATGAATTGGGTCAACTGTTTCCACAACCTGACAGGAATTTGCGAGAAGGCCGGCTGTGCCGCAATTTTTTTGCGCGCGTTTTCATGCCAGTCTTTGTTGCGTTGTAAAACTTCCAGCGCAGAATCAAGCCGATAGTCGCCGAGCCAATTCACAGTTAAGGTGGATCGGTATTTTTTCTCAAATAAAATGCGCGCACCCCAGGCGGAGAGTCGCAGTACGGCGGGACCGCTCAATCCCCAGTGGGTGATGAGCATTGGGCCGCTTTGTGTAAGCGAATCCATTTTGAGGGTCACATTTTCAACCGCAACGCCTGCCAGCCCATCAATTCTTTTATCATTCACATTGAATGTAAATAATGAGGGAACGGGTTCTTCAATCGAGTGCCCAAGCGATTTGACGATCTCGCGCGTTTTGGGATCACTGCCAGTGGCGATCAATAATTTTTTTGTTTGGAGAGGGAAAAATTCCGCGCCTTCCCTAACCTCGAGATTGAATCCGCCCTTTGGATTTTTCTCCGCCTTTTGCAGGCTCGTGCCAAGCTGAACCTTTACCCCCGCATTTGTCGCCGCTTGACGCAGACAGTCCGCGATGGTTGCCGATGAATCGGTGACGGGGAACATGCGGTTATCTGCTTCGGTCTTCAACTTCACGCCATGTGTTTCAAACCACTTGACCGTATCCGCAGGCTGGAAGCGCGTGAACGCGCCGCGCAAAGCCATGCCGCCGCGCGGGTAAAAACTGACGAGCTGCGCGGGGTCAAAGCAGGCATGGGTCACATTGCAACGCCCGCCGCCAGAGGCCAGCACCTTGCCCAACGTCTGGCTGGACTTTTCAATAATCAACACGCGCAGTTTCGGATTCAACTCTGCACAGCGGATCGCCGCAAAGAATCCAGCAGGTCCGCCGCCCGCGATAATGACATCCCAATTTGATTGAGTTTGTTTGGACATGAGTTCATTGTACCGTATCCGCAGGCCACGCTTCCAGCATATTTTGTAGGGTGTAATTCATAGTAACGATTTCAGTCGTGTTTCATTGGCTAAAAGCGACTGAAGTCGCAACTACTGGTAATAATTGGGCAATTGCCGATTTTTTCCATATTCCGTCTGGTATGGTACAATCTGCCTCCGCAGAACGTAGTACCCTTCGTTCTGACTACTCCAATAAAGGAAAGGGCTTAAAAAATGAAAGTGATGCTTGTTAAAGATGTTTATAAATTGGGACGCGCCGGGGATATTAAAAAAGTAGCCGATGGCTATGGTCGTAACTTCCTCATCCCACAGGGATTTGCCGTGCTCGCCACCGAAGGCGCTTTGAAGCAGGTGCAGAAGATCAAGGCACAGGCTGAAGTTCGTCGTTCTTCACAAAACAACGAACTCCAGGGTCTTGCAGATCAGATCAAGGATGTGACCCTCACATTTGCCGCCAAGGCGGGCGATACGGGCAAGTTGTATGGCTCGATCACCACACAGGATATTGCCACCGCGCTTAGTGAGCAGGTCCGCTTTGAAGTGAAACGTCAGCAAGTGGATACTCAACCCATCCGCACACTTGGTGAATTCACCGCTCATGTCCGCCTGACTATGGACTTGGTCCCTGAGATCAAGATCATTGTCCACCGCGAAGGCGAAACTATTGAACATGCCGAGCCTGAGCAGGCTGAGAAGAAGAAGGGCGGCGGTCGCAAAGCAAAAGAAGAAGTTGCGGCTGAAGAGCCCGCCACAGCCGAATAAAGATTACACATCAACATCACCGGCGCAAGTCGGTGATGTTTGTAATACAATACATCCATGTTTGAATCCATAGGTCAACGGCTAAAAAAAGAACGTATTGCCCGTTTCCTTACGCTTGAAAAAGCGTCTGAGGCAACGCGTATCCGCATTGTCTTTTTGCAGGCGTTGGAATCTGACGATTACTCGGTCATGCCATCCGCGGCGCAGGGACGTGGTTTTTTGCGTAACTATGCCGAATACCTTGAATTGAACATTGACGAGATGATCGCGGAGATTCAAAGGAACGCGCCTCCGGCGGAGGAAGTCAGTGGACCCTTGCCACAGGTGAATCTCGTTGAAACGGAAATTCCTCCTTTAATCTCTGAACAGGATGAAAAACCGGCGCGCCCTTTCTGGCGCTCCTGGCTGGGTCGCCGTCCGAAAGCAGAAGCCACACTTGAACAGCCTGAGGACAACGCGCCGCAAGCGGAACCACCTGTCGAGCTAGCACAGGATGAGGTTCTCGTGCCTTCTCCCATGCCCGCGGCAGATGATGATGAAGTAAAAAAGCCCAAGCCGCGTGGCAGAAAGAAAAAGCAAGTTGAAGAGGAATCTCTTCCGCCGATCATTGTTGAACCTGTGACCCAGCAGGCGGAAGCGGTGGAGATAAATGCTGAGGCGTCGAATCTGCCTGTTGAGCAGAATCAAGATCAGGTTGAGTTGGATGCGAAGCCAGGACTATTCTCAAGGCTGACGAGTATCTTCCGATCTCGTTTTGTAAAAGTCGAGTCCGCATCAACTCAACAGAACGCGCCAGTGATCGAACCTGAATCACGGCAGGCAATCCCTTCCCAGCCTGCGGACGTGATCTTTGCGGAGATCGGCGCGCATTTGCGTGAGCGCCGCGAGTTGATCAGCCTGACCTTCGATGAAGTTGAGCGCCATACGAAATTACGCGCCGCGTTCGTGAAAGCGTTGGAAGACGGCGCCTTTGATAAATTGCCCTCGCCTGTGCAAACGCGCGGGATGCTTGCAAACTACGCCACATTTCTTGACCTGAATACCGATGCCATCCTTTTGCGTTTTGCAGATGGTTTGCAGGCGCGTCGTTATGAAAAGTATGCTGAAACGCCGCGTGAAAAAATACAGACGGAAGTAAATGCTTCCATTCCGTTTTTGAGAAGTTTCGTCGCGGGTGATTTAATCTTCGGTGTGGCGATGATCGCCATTTTGTTTGCGCTTGCAATCTGGGGAGTGGGGCGTGTGGTCAGTTCGCAGAATGAGAAAAATATCGAAGCGACTGCGCCATCCATTGTGGATGTGCTTGGCAGTACGCCTTTGCCAACAGCTTCTTTGGAAGTAACCTTTGTGCCTGTTAATGAAAATTCGGCGGCGACTCAGGGCGTGGAGACGCCCACAGGTTTGGAATTAAATGCAAATGTGGTTGTAAGTGTCTTTGCCGTGGAGCGCGTTTTTTCGCGAATTTCAGTGGACGGGGAATCGTCTTTTGAAGGACGTTTTGCGCCGGGCGAAACGAAGGTGTTTGAAGCCAATGATCAAGTGATGATTCTGACAGGAAATGCCGCGGCGTTGCGAATTACATATAATGGACGCGACCTCGGTTTGATGGGAAATACAGGTGAGGTGGTCAGCCGCGTATATTTGATCACGGGCATCGTAACACCGACCGCCACGATTTCGCCGACACCGACGAATACACTGCCTGTGACGAGTACACCGACGTCTACATTCACCCCCACATTTACGCCAACCTCCACACCGCCAGATGGCGGGTAGTGATGGAATATGAAATGCAACAACTTTAGTTTTTTACCTCTCCCTTTAGAAATAGGAAAATAACGTGACAAAAAATACTTTTCATTTGGTTTCCCTTGGTTGTGCAAAAAATACAGTTGATTCCGATTCGATGGCGCAGTTGCTGATCCGCGACGGCTATCGTTCGATGGATGACCCCGCCAAGGCCGCTGTGTTGATCGTGAACACCTGCGGATTTATTGGCTCGGCAAAAGAAGAATCCTATCAAGTGCTTGGCGAGCTTGCCGAAGCAAAACGCAAAGGGCAGGTGCTGATCGCGGCGGGTTGTCTTACGCAACGCTATGGCGTGGAAGTTGCCCAGAAGGTTCCCGGCATTGACGGTATTCTCGGCACGCGCCGCTGGATGGATATTGTGCAGGTGATAGGCGAGGTGCGTAATAATCCGCATCCACAGCCTGTTTATCATTTGCCCGAAACCGCAACAGTCGGCGCCGATGAAAACGATGCATTGCGAGTCAGCGTGGCGGGGGCGAGTGCCTATCTCAAAGTGGCAGATGGCTGCCGCCGTCCCTGCGCATTTTGCGCCATTCCGTTGATCAAAGGCACGGCGGTTTCGCGCCCTGTTGAGTCAATCATCAATGAGGCGCGTATCTTGCGCGATGCAGGTGTGCGCGAACTTGTGTTGATTGCACAGGATACAACGGATTACGGTCACGACCTTGGCATGAAAGATGGTCTTGCCATTCTGCTTGAGCAGTTGGCGGATTCTGTGCCTGATATGGATTGGATCCGTGTGATGTATTCGTATCCGGGCTATGTCACTGACCGCTTGATCGAGGTGATGGCAACCCGCAGGCAAGTCCTGCCGTATCTGGATATGCCGCTTCAACATGCGCATCCTAAAACTTTACAGCGGATGAAACGCCCATC
>DYDH01000579.1 GCA_020717985.1 Herpetosiphon sp.
GCGCGAAATGTTCAAAAAATTCGCGCAGATTAGCGTGAATTCGCGGATAAAGTTTTCGTGAAAACCAGCCCGCTACTTTTGCAAGCGATCAATTAAAATTCTATTGTTCAACTCCAAGGAAAGTGGCTTCCACGGTCATGCCCCATTTCAAGCGCGGATCCGCGTCATTGACGGCGATCCGCACCGTGTAAAGAATGTCACCGCCTTGTTGGGTATAAGCCTGGCTGATTTCGGTAATCGTGCCATTGAGTATCAAGTCGGGCAGGGCATCTGGGACAAGTGTCACAGGCTGACCTGTGCTTAGTTTCACCACTTCGAGCTCGGTGATGTCAGTCGTTTCAATGGTCCACTGGCTGAAATCAGCAATGCTAACGGCGCGCGTTTCTGCGCCAACCTGTTCTCCCGCCTTCACGTTGACATCCGCCACAACACCATCGAACGGCGCGGTGATCACGTAATTGGAAAGCGTATCTTTTGCGGCATCCAGATTGGCTTTGGCAAGCGCCAATTGATCGGCATTCGGGCCATCAAGGCTGATCTCATATTGGCGTTTGGCTTCCGCTTCAGCGGCAAGAGCGGCATCATACGCAGCGCGCACTTCATCGCGTTCACGGGTTTCTTTTTCCAATTCACGCACGGCGCGATTTAAATCGTCCTGCGCCTGATCAAGGGCATTCTTGGCATTCTTGCGTTTTTCGTTATCTTTTTCAAGGTCCTTGTACTTATCAAAGTCCTCCTGCCTGTCTTTTAGATCTTGTTGACGGTCTTCCACAATGGCTTTTTTATCTTCGATCTTTGTTTCAATATCGTCAACATTTAATTCATCCCACTTCCTTTCGGCATTGGCGCGCACAATCTGCGCGTTCATATATGCCTCCCAGAGCCTGGCGCGGTCACCGCCTTCATTGCGAAGAAGGGTATCGTACGCGTTTTGAGCGATGACGACCTGCGCCTCAGCCCCGCCGGCATTTGTGAGGCGGACCAGGACATCTCCTTGTTTGACGGAGTCTCCCTCCCCCACCAGCGCTTCCTCCACCACGCCACGCGCCTGAAAGGACAGGTTCGCACCACGAATGGGTTCAAGGCGGCCTTCTGCCACCACATCATTGGGTGAAATGACATTCGCAGGCGCAGGT
>DYDH01000035.1 GCA_020717985.1 Herpetosiphon sp.
GACATGCATCATGTGCCTGATCTAAATTTGAATTGATGCTTGATTAACACCAACATTAGAAATATTCCACAAGCCCCGAAGAACAGGTAGGATTGCAGGAAGTTAAAGTAGGAGTTTGCTACAAATTTGGTGAAAGGATAAACATTCGCCGCAAGCAGGTAGCATGTGATGAAGGCAATCTTTGCCCAGATACTTTTGAGTGAAGAGTCTCCAAACCACAGGATTAACCATAATCCGACGAAAATTGGGAAGAGGATACCGTAGTGATGTTCCCATGCAATCGGCGAGGCAAGCGTTGCGCCTAAGCCCATCAAAAGGAAATCGGCGATTCGCGCTTCACTATGCTGACTTTTGGTCTTGATTACGGCAATGACCAGAATTGCGACCGTTGTTATCTGGGTAAGTAAAAATATTGATTTGCTAAAGGGTGGGAAGTAATATCCGCGCCAGTTGAGGTTGTTGAATGCGTCGGGGTAGCGCACGCCGAAGAGTCTGCCGATCAGTCCGTTGAACGATTGATTCGAATAAAACGACTCTCCATGTTGTGCGAGAAAACTTAATCCGCGGAGGTAGTCCAGGTACATTGCAAATCCAAATTCGCGGATGCCCAGCAGTAATCCCAGCGCGCCGGTTACGATCATGGCGATCACCAGCCGTTTGTTGTTTCGGAACAGACCCCAGATTATAAAAAGCGCATATTGGGGTTTGACGGATGCCATAAGCCCAAGCAGAATTCCTGCAATGGTCTCATAGCCGGTGATGTAGCACAGGATGGCGAGCGCAAAGAAGGCATTCAGCCATACTTGTATTTGTCCGAGTGTGCCTGCTTTTACGGCGGGATAGAACGTAAAAAGCAGGATTATGAGCAATGCGCAGACAATGATCTCCTCAACAATGGATAGAGGCGGCGCTTTATACTCCCGATAGGTATAAAGTGTTATCCCGATCACACCAGCGATCATCAGGAGCAGAAAGATAAATGTTGTGGCGGTTGTAAAGGTCAATTGGTAAATATTGTTTGTTACTATGAATTTCGTAAGCAACAATGCGGTGGGTGGATATTGGAATTTGACCTTATGGGTGAGCAGAAGGTCTGTGTAGAGCAGACTCTGTCCCTGAGATTCTGTCCATCGGTCGTAGGCCAACTTCATCGGTCGCCATGAATCGTTCCCGATTTCGTCGGTAAATATCCAGACGGCGTGGTCCAATGCCATTTTGTTGTTCTGAATTCCGTAGTAGTTCGTTATCCCCTTGATTGCAAAAGAGAGAGCCAAATTTAACAGGAATAGAAAGAGTAGCTGTTTGATGATCGGTTTCATGTTTATCTGCCTAATTTTTTGGTCAGAGTATAGCATTTTTGCGTGATTTCCTGTGGTATAATCCCGCCGCCTAAAAAAGGCACATCTTGCCCGGGACGGGCAATAAGCGTCCCTGAGCGGGTTTTAGCCCTTCGGGCGTACCCCGCTAAACTCATTCTGTTCCATGCCAATCTTTTGCATTGCGCGTTGGAGAACAGCACAAGTTAAGGAGTAATAAATGGCAGTTATTTCTATGAAAGCCCTGCTTGAGAGCGGCGTCCATTTTGGACATCGCACGAACAAGTGGGACCCCCGCATGAAACCGTATATCTTCACTGAGCGTAACGGTATTCATATTATTGACCTGCAACAAACTGTTAAGTTGTTGAATCAGGGATATAACATTGTCCGCGATACAGTCGTGAACGGCGGCAATGTTTTGTTCGTTGGCACAAAACGCCAGGCGCAGGAGACTGTGGCCGAAGAAGCCGCCCGTTGCGGTATGCCTTATGTTACCGAACGCTGGATGGGCGGTATGCTCACGAACTGGGACACCATGTACAAGCGTATCCAGGAATTGGAACGCCTCGAAAAGGTGCGTGATTCCGAAGAGATCAACCGCCTGACCAAGAAGGAAGGTCTGTTGATTGAGCGCGAGATCACACGTCTGGTAACTCGTTTGTCAGGCGCTCGAATTATGAAACGTCGCCCCGATCTGCTTTTCATTGTTGACGTGGGACGTGAAGAAGCCGCGGTGCGTGAAGCAAATTTGCTTAAGATTCCGATTGTCGCCATGGTGGATACCAACTGCAATCCGCAAAATGTGGATTATGTCATTCCTTCGAATGACGACGCCATCCGCGCGATCAAGTTGCTGGTGGCCAAAGTTGCGGATGCTGTGCTGGAAGGCAAGTCCATGCGCAAGGAAGAAGAACCAGAACAGCCTGAGGATGTTAAATCTGACGGCAAGCCCAAGCCTCGCGGACCTCGCAAATCTGTTGTCGAAACAGATGCGGATGAAAATGAAGACATTTTGCTTGGCGAATCCACGTTGGCGAAGTTGAATGTCAGCCGTATGGCGGATGATGCGCCTGTAGCAAAAGCGGAAGATGATCCTGCCGCCCCAACTGCTGAATAGTCAATAAGTATAAGGATAGTGAAATGGAAATAACAACACAGATGATCAAGGAGTTGCGTGCTGCGACCAGCGCTCCGATGCTGGATTGCCGCAAAGCCTTGCAGGAAGCGAACGGAGATTATCATAAGGCTGTTGATTGGCTGCGCGAAAAAGGCATGGCGACTGCCGCCAAGCGTTCTGATCGCCAGGCTTCAAACGGCATTGTGGAAATGTATTCCCACGGCGGCGGACGCGTAGGCGTGATGGTGGAAGTCAATTGCGAGACCGATTTCGTGGCTCGCGCCGAGCAGTTCCGTAGTTTGGCGCATGAGATCGCATTGCAGATCGCCGCAAGTTCCCCCAAGTACGTCAAAGCGGATGAAATCCCCGCAGCCGAACTTGAACATGAAGCCGGCATCGCCCGCGCGCGCGCAATTGAAGAAGGCAAGCCGGAAAACGTAATGGCGAAGATCGTGGAAGGCCGCGTTGAGAAATATAAGGACGAGGTCTGTTTGATGCGCCAAACCTATATCCGTGACGAAACCCTGACGGTTGAAAAGCTCATCCTGCAAAATGTTGCAGCGATTGGCGAAAGTGTAATTGTCCGCCGTTTCCAGCGATGGGAATTGGGCGAAAGCACGAAAGAAGAATAAGTTTTTAAAGCCAGCCTTCGGGTTGGCTTTTTTTATAATTGGCGCAAAGTCATATTTGTAAAACCAACCTGGAGGCATGAATGGCTGATCTAAAATATAAACGTATTCTGCTTAAGTTAAGTGGGGAGGCGCTAGGCGGCGGATCGGGATTTGGCATTGATGTGGACGAGGCCGAATCCATTGCAAGCCGCATAAAGGAGGTCCGTGAGATGGGCGTGGACGTGGCTGTCGTGATCGGCGCCGGCAACCTGTGGCGCGGCAAGCAGGGACTTGAGCGCGGCATGGATCGCTCCACGGCAGATTATATGGGCATGCTCGCCACGGTGATGAATGCCATGGCTTTGATGGATGCTTTGGAGCGGCAGGGTGTGTTTACGCGGGTCATGTCCGCAATTGAAATGCGCGCCATTGCCGAGCCGTACATCCGCCGCCGCGCGGTGCGTCATCTTGAAAAAGGACGTGTTGTGATCTTTGGCGCAGGCACAGGCAACCCGTTCTTTTCCACAGATACAGCGGCGGCATTACGCGCAACGGAAATAGATGCGCAAGTTGTCATCAAGGCCACCAAGGTGGACGGCGTCTACGATTCAGATCCAAAGAAGAATCCCGACGCAAAGAAGTTCGCTCAATTAAGCTATATTGAAGTGCTTAATCGCCGTCTCGAAGTAATGGACAGCACTGCCATTACCTTGTGTATGGAAAACAATCTTCCCATTCTTGTGCTTAATCTTTGGGATCCAAGCGCTTTGCTTGACGCACTACACGGCAAGACGGTCGGCACACTGGTAACCGCGTGATTCCGGGAAATTTGCTGTAAAATTTTTAATCCCCCATCCTCTTTCTTGTCTTCGTAAAAAAATGGAAAGAGGATGGTTTTATTAATCTGAGAGTCTCTCAATTTTTTACATTTCCTCTCGTTTATTCATGCTCCCATAGCATAAATTCTTGTTTTAAGGTATCCTTGTGTAGTAATCATTTTTTAGGAGGAAGATAGTGAGTACTGACGAAATCAAAGGTTTGTTGAAAGATGCTGAAGCACGTATGCATGGCGCGATTCAATCCCTTTCAGATGATCTCGCTGGCATTCGCACAGGACGCGCCAGCCCTGCATTGATTGAAAGGCTTTCTGTGGAGTATTACGGCACCCCGACACATCTTATGCAACTTGCCTCGATAAGTGTCCCTGAGCCGCGTTCATTGTTGATTAAGCCGTTCGATGTGGCTTCCATTAAGGATATTGAAAGAGCGATTCGCGCTTCAAACATTGGACTGAACCCCAATTCCGATGGAAAGGTTATCCACCTGAACCTGCCGCCGCTGGATGAAGAGCGCCGCCGCGAGTTGGTAAAGCAGATGCACCATCGACTTGAGGAAGCCCGCGTTGCCGTGCGGAATATCCGGCGCGATCTTCACAACGATATCCGTGATTATGAAAAAGAGAAATTGATCACAGAGGATGACCGTATACGCGGCGAAGAAGATTTGCAAAAAACAACGGATAAATTCATTGAAGATATTGCCAGGCACGGCCAGGTAAAAGAAAAAGAAATCATGGAAGTATAATTGCCTTTAAGATGCGCAAAGCGCACCGAAAAGAGTTAATCATCTATGGCTGAGACCTCCTCTACTGTTCCTCTTGAAAAAATTCCCCAACATGTTGCCATCATTATGGATGGTAATGGACGTTGGGCGCTTCAACGCGGTTTGCCGCGTTTGGCTGGTCACAAGGCGGGGACGGAGAATCTGCGCCGTGTGATTCGTTCCACTGTTGAATTCGGCGTCAAGTATCTAACGATCTATGCCTTCTCCACCGAAAATTGGGGACGTCCACCCGAAGAAGTAAAAGGGCTGATGTATATTCTCGAAGATGTCATTGACCGTGAGTTGAACGAACTGCACAAGGAGGGCGTTCAACTGCGTCATATTGGGCGTTTGGAACGGCTTGCTCCTTCTCTTCAGGAAAAGGTCCTGGATGCAATTGATGTAACAAAAAATAACGACCGCCTGATTTTGAATATAGCTTTCAATTATGGGGGACGGGATGAAATTGTGCAAGCAATTCAGCGAATGATGAAAGACGGTGTGCCACCCGAAAAAGTAACCGATGAACTGGTAAGCCAGTATCTTTATACTGCCGGTGTTCCAGACCCTGATCTTATCATCCGCACCTCGGGCGAATTGCGCGTAAGCAATTTCCTTATTTGGCAAGCCGCATATTCAGAATGGTATATTACCCCGACCTTCTGGCCTGATTTTGATAAGGATGAATATCGCCGGGCGTTGGAGGCATTTGCGCATCGTGACAGGCGTTATGGAAAGGTAGCTTCGGGGGAACTTCAGGAATCCAATGCGTAGAAGACTGATCACTTCACTGGCGCTTGCAGCAGTAGGATTGCCCGCCGTCTTATTTGGCGGTTTCTTATATTATCTATTACTAGGTACATTTCTTATTGGCGCGGCATGGGAGTATGTGCAATTATTCCACGCAGTGAAATTTGAGCCGCAAATGCACATCACGGTTGGCGGCGTGGTTTTAATTACCATTTCACGTATGTTTTTCCCGCAATATGCGCTGCCTGTTTTTGAGGCGACAATTCTTGTCGCATTGACATATCATCTTATCGCTTACGAGCGCGGCAGAGACCAGGCCGCGCTCGATTTTGTTATTACGGTTACCGGGCTGACTTATATTGGATGGGTCGGATCGTATCTTCTTGACCTGCGCAACCTTCCTGAAGGCGGCTGGTGGTTTCTGCTGGTCATGTTCTGTGTCTGGCTTGGGGATTCTGGCGCGTACTCAATTGGCAGGTACTATGGCAGGCATAAAATGGCGCCGCGTCTTAGCCCAAAGAAAAGTTGGGAAGGATATGCCGCCAGTGTATTTACTGCCACATTGGGCGGGATGTTCTTTGTATATGCTTTTACAACCTACGGAAATCTTACAGGTCAAATCGTTATCTGGCAAGGCGCCATCCTTGGGTTTATTCTTGGCGCATTTCCGCCGCTTGGCGACCTTGGTGAAAGCATGTTCAAGCGGCAATCGGGTATCAAGGATTCAAGCGACATTATCCCAGGTCATGGTGGTTTCTTTGACCGCATTGACTCATGGATATGGGGCGCTGTGATCGGTTATTACTTCCTTACTTGGTTCATCGTATAAAACTTCGGAGGCAAAATGGATGTACTTGGCGCTACACCTACACGTAATCTTGCACTTGAATTGGCGCGGGTAACTGAAGCCGCCGCAATGTTGGCAGGCCGCTTTATGGGACGCGGAGATAAAGAAGGGGCTGATCAGGCTGCGGTGAATGCAATGCGTTTGGTCCTCAGTACAGTGGATATGAACGGCGTCATTGTCATCGGCGAAGGGGAGAAGGATAAAGCTCCGATGTTGTTTAATGGCGAGAAGGTGGGCAACGGCTTGGCGCCCGATGTGGATGTTGCAGTGGACCCTGTTGACGGTACCCGCCCTTTGGCATTTGGCCGCTCAAATTCGCTTGCAATGGTTGCCCTTGCGCCGCGCGGGACGATGTTCGACCCGGGCCCATTTCTTTACATGAATAAGATTGCGGTTGGACCGGAAGCAAAGGGAGTGATCAATATTGAGAAATCCATTACTGAAAACCTCCAGGCGATTGCCAAAGCCAAAGGAAAACACATTGAAGATTTGACCACCATCATCCTTGACCGCCCGCGTCATGATGATATGGTTCTTGAGATCCGCAAGGCTGGGGCGCGCATCCGCCAAATCCCTGATGGTGACGTGGCTGCTGCGTTGATGGCTGCCATTCCTGATTCGGGTGTGGATGTTTTACTTGGCATTGGCGGCACACCGGAAGGTGTGATCACTGCCTGCGCAATGCGCGCCATGGGCGGTGAAATTCAAGGCAAGCTTTTTGCGCGTGATGAGGATGAATTGCGCCGCGGACGTGAAGCAGGCTTTGATTTTGAAAAAGTGTTGACGATGTACGATCTGGTTTCATCGGATGATGTATTCTTTGCGACCACAGGCATTACGGATGGTGAGTTGCTTCAGGGCGTGCGTTATTATGGGGATCACATCACAACCGAGAGCCTTGTGGTGCGCGGACTGACGGGAACGATTCGTCACATCCACGCCACACATAGCACGGAAAAACTGGATAACTTAAGTTCGCTCCATTATTAAATTTGTATTTTGGAATGGTTTGTGAGTAGTTTCGAGGAACTGCTCACAAACCGGCAAGATAAAAAGAAGCAATATCCATAATTATGGTCAGCGATATCACAGAGCCGGGGAAATTTCAACGGATTTATTCGGAGTATTCGATATCCGGTAGCACTCCACTAAAGCGTGCAGAGACAATAAACTTGCAAGAAATGGAGGGCACATTTCGACAGGCTCAGTGACCGCTGGCAAACTTTTGCGACTTCCAAATCACGCGAGAAAACCAATGAACCCACAAGAGCTAATTTGCCCGCTGATTGCTTGCCCCGCAACGGGGCAAACCGGAAAAGGAAACATCAATATACATAGTTTGAGGACAAACATTTACGACGACCAAAGGCACGATTTTCCATCGTCTGCGCACCAACCCGGAAATCGTGATATGTGTAACGTATTGTTGGCGTACGGTTGTCCGATCCACGCGATTGTCAGCAAGTCCATGAAAATCTGGTAGAAAGTAGCTAGCATGATTTGGAGCAAGTACAAGCTGATGACACTTGCACGGCACGCAAGTGCAGGTGAATCAAAACCAAGACCCAGAACTGAACACAGTGGATGGCGTTCGCCATCTGGGTTCCAGCGCGCTTATGGATGGGCGGGATGGTGAGCCTCAAGCGCGACATTGAGTTAATCCAATCTTTGTGTCCCCTCCGCGTTGGACTATGCCCTGTCAGAGCGGCAGACCTTCTGCTGCCATGTTGAAATTCGCTCATCATTGGGCTGTATGACCACGTTTAAGCGCCCTCATACCAAAAAAGCCACACTGGGCGGCTTTTTGCGGATTGTGGAATTTTCAACCTTTATTTTGGTGATTCGTCCAAAGTGACTAATTTCTTTTTGAGGGCATAAAGCGCTGCCTGGGTGCGGCTGGAAACATTCAGCTTGGACAGGATTCGGCTGACATGCGTGTAGACAGTGGCGTTGCTGACCACGATCAGCCGGGCAATTTCAGCGTTGCTGTAGCCATGTGCCATCAATTTGAGTACTTCGGTCTCACGCTCGGTCAATTCTTCTTCTGCGGACTGATCGGGTGATGCAACTGGTGTTTGAAGTTGGGCTAAAATCTGACGAGTGACCTGGGTGGGCAAGGCCCCTTCACCCTGTGCAACCTGATGGATGGCACGCACCAGCTCGGCGGGAGTTGAATCTTTGAGCAAATAACCAATCGCTCCTGCATTCAGCGAGGGGATGACTTTGTCGTTTGTGCTGAAACTGGTCAGGACCAAAATATTGACGGAGGGCCTTTCCTGTTTGATCTGTCGCGTGGCTTCGATGCCATCCATGATCGGCATCACCAAATCCATAAGGATGACATCCGGGACAAGCTTCCGGGCTTGTTCCACCGCTTCAGCGCCATTCGCGGCCTCGCCGACAATTTGCATCCCCGGTTCGGTTTCCAGCATGGCGATCAATCCTCTGCGGACAACGATGTGATCATCCACTACCAATATTCGAATCATTTCACTCATAACTTTACCTCTACTGTGATGCGGGTTCCCCGTTCGGGCAGGCTGTCAATGCTCAACTGTGCGTTCAGGCTTTCGGCGCGCTCGCGCATTGTTTTCAATCCCATACTGTTCTCTGAAACCTGGTCTGGAGTAAAGCCAATGCCGTCGTCTTCGATTTTCAAAATCAGTGTCTGTCCGCTTTGTATCAGATGGACATCAACTGAATGAGCTTTGGCATGGCGCACAACATTATTTATTGCTTCCTGGGTAATCCCATACAAGGCTTCTTCAATATGGGCATCAAGGGGAACATTCACACGCCACTTGAATGATGGCTGTAACCCCATTTGCTCTTCCACGGCTTTCAGGCGCTGAACGAGCGAGGCTTGCAGTCCCATTTGAGAGAGAGCCGAAGGGCGCAATTCAAAGATCAACATGCGCATTTCTTTAAGCGCTTCCTGCGCTGATTCGCCAATGTTGTTTAGATGACGCTGTGCGGCTACGGAATCACCCTGCTCCAATTGCCGCGTGGCTGCTTCTGTATATAACGAGATGCCATATAACAATTGATTGACCGAGTCGTGCAGTTCACGCGAAAGGCGGTGACGCTCTTCCAGAATCGCCATCTCATGTACCTGACGCGTCAGTTGCGCATGGTCAACAGCAATTGCCGCCTGTCCGGCAAAAACACGCATCAAGCGGACATCATCCTGATCAAATCCCTTTGCCTTGAAAACAGCAAGAATCCCAAGGGTGGTACCCTGCACCCGCAGGGGAAGCGCCAGCATCGAGACTGGCAAGCTTCGATCCGCTTCGTTTTTCTTTCCCAACAAGTTATTGACGATCAAAGGCTCTATTCGTTGAATTGCCTGTCCCATATTTGACTGGCTGACCGCTGCACGTCCCGTTTTTTCAGGAGTCTCGCCGACGCAATACATTACCCGCAACCAGTCTTCACTTTCGATCAGCGCGATCGCACTCCCCGAGGAATAGGTCATCCGTTGGGCTTCATCGCAAACAATTTGAAGAACTTCATCCAATTCAAGTTTTTGCAGGATGGCAAGTGTCACCTGGTGTAATGCCTTGCTTTCAGAAAGGCGTTTTTGTGCCTTTTGGTAAAGACGTCCGTTTTCCAAAGCGAGAGCAATGGCCGTTGCGAACCACTCAGCCAGGCGGATTTCATCAGAAGTAAAGTCGTTGATTTCATCGCCGCGCCGGACAATTAACAACAAGCCGATCAATTCCTCTCCACTAAGAACAGGGACTGCCACCGCCGCCGAGACCATTAGTTCAGTCAAAATTGAGGGCGTCATGCGCTGGTCGGTCTGCACCTGATTGGAAAACAAAGTGACCGGGCGTGCCGTGATGCGATATGCCAGCACATCTGTTTCAGGGTAAATTATTTTCGATAAGAATAAGGCATGTTCTGCGTCGGTGATGGGGCCCCCGGCTACCAGCGGAGTGAAACTCTGGTCTTCGCCGAGCGTGTAAACATAACTGCCCGAGGCTTCTATTGCATTACTCAATTCATTGGTAATGCGGCGGAAGGCCTGTTGCAGGTTTTGTGTATAGTTCCGGTCAAAGACTAAACCGGCTGATCCTGTGGAGAATTTGTTTGACAGCAAGGGTTATTTATCCAATGGCAATATTATAACTTGCCCTGACTTTGGTAGTTTAACCCCAATGATATTTTCCCGCCTGGACGGCAGAAAGGCCCGCTTTCAAATTCCAGAAGCGTTTGTTTTATATCTAAAGGAAAAACGCTGACCCCGCCCTTTTATAGGTGGAATCAGCGTTTTTACTTTATGTACTGGGATAATTAATCGCGAGTCACCGTTTGGCGCAAGGTGCCGTCGGGATTCAATATTTCCAATTGGATGGGCATTTGTCCAACCGCATGAGTGGAGCAAGACAGGCATGGGTCGTAGGCGCGGATGGCGGCTTCGACGCGGTTCAACATGCCTTCGGTAACTTGAGGTCCCTTCACGTAGGTCTTGGCTACGCTGTCAACTGAGTTGCTCATTGCCCAGTTGTTGTGACCCGTGGAGACGATCAAGTTCACTTTGAGCAGTTTGCCGTTCTCGTCGGCTGTGTAATCATGGATCAGCGTACCGCGCGGAGCTTCGATCACGCCCACACCATGTCCCTTGAAATCTTTGCGGGTGTTGAGAATGTCGGTGCTGAGAATATCAGGATCGTCGCATAACACCTTCACCCGTTCAGCTGCGAACAATGCTTCGATCAGGCGGGCGTAATGGTAGTACAGGGTGTTTTCGACTGGTTTGCCATTGTTCAGGCTCTTGAAGACTTTGAGTTCATCGTTTGCCAGTGGGGTATCAATTTTGTCGGCGATGTTCAGGCGTCCGAGCGGACCAACACGGTAGACGCCGTCCGGGTATCCCATCTTCTTGTAGAAGGGGAACTTGAGATATGACCAGGGTTCAACATGTTCCTGAATGATGTCCAGATAGTTTGCGATCGGGAAGCGTTCCATTTCCTTGCCATCGCGGCTGATCAGGCGGATGTCGCCGTCATACAGCTCCAAGCCGTTGTCGGGTGTGATCAATCCGAAATAACCGGTTGGGAACACGGCGAATTTGTTGATATCCTCCATGTTCTTTTCAGCCCAACCCTTCATGATCGTCAAGCCGACCTGCAGGGTTTCAATGGCTGTATCCACGCCCTTCAAGATGCCATCGCGTTCCTGCATGGTGAGCGATTTGTTTACGCCGCCCGGCAGAGCAAAGACGGGATGAATCTTTCTTCCGCCCAGGGTTTTGATAATTTCCTGTCCGAACTTGCGCAGCATCACAGCCTTGACCGTCAATTCTGGATTTGCTCCAACCAGACCAACTACATTGCGGATTTCCGGCGCGGCATCAAAACCAAGCAATAGGTCAGGACCCGCAAGTTCAAAGAAGTGCATCCCGTGGCTCTGGATCATTTGTCCCATGTGCATGAGTTCGCGCAGGAGGTTGGCAGGTCGCGGCGGAGTCTGACCAGTGAGGGCATCGCCGGCTTTGGCCGAGGCAAGGTGATGGCTTACCGGGCAAATACCGCAAATACGCGGGGTAATTTCTGGCATTTCAAAATACAAACGGCCTTCGCAGAATTTTTCGAAACCGCGAAATTCGTTGACGTGCATGTAAGCGTGGTCAACAGTGTTATCTTCCTTCATGTGAATGGTAACTTTTGCGTGACCTTCAATACGGGTAACGGGTTCAATTGTAATTTTTTGTGCTGTCATTATGACCTCCGATAGTGCTAAATGCAGAATGCGGAATGAGGAATAAAGAAAATTCTAAATTCATCCTTCATCCTTCAAAATTCATCCTTAGGTTTTAGTGCCAGTGCAATAACTCATTCTTGAGTTCAGGTTTGCGTCCCTGTGCCAATTCAGCGAGAACATGGAAGATGACATCCGCGTCAGGCGGACAGCCTGGAACGTTGATATCCACTGGAACAACTTCCTGGAGGGAGCGTGTTTTGGTCATGGTCGCCAGTTCGGGGTCGTTGGGGATTTGACTGCCGGGTTCATTGCTGGGGGCATCCACATAGGCTTGCTGTAGCGCCGCTTGCACGCCGCAGAAGTTACGCATGGCTGGCACGCCGCCAAATACGGCGCAATCGCCAAGCGCCACCAGGATTTTTGAGCGTTTACGCATTCGGTGTGCCACCTCTTCGCTGGCGGTGTTGTTGATTCCACCTTCCAGAATTCCCACATCCACGCCGCTTTCATCAGGTTCTTTCAAATCGGTGATGGGGGTGGCACGCAAGTCTACGAGTTCGAGAACTTGTAAAATGCGCTCGTCAATATCGAGCAGGGACATGTGACATCCCGCACAGCCGCACATCCAGTCAGAAGCAACTTTAGGTTTATTCATAGGATACTCTCCTTCACCATTAATTCAATGCCACACTCGACTTGCGCTCGAGGATGGATTTTTGCCAGTCGGATTTTGTTGTCATGTTCATACGCATCGCAACTTCGCTTAACACAACCAGGTTATCGCGCACGTTTTCGGGCGGGGTCAGCGACTTTTGCGCTTGTTGCGTATGCCCGTCCAGATTCAGATAGTGACCGTCCTGTTCCGCCCAAATCGTGACAGGCAGAACAACGTCGGCTTTTTCTGTGAGGCTGGATTCGTAACTGGCTTGCACCGCCAGATAAGGCGCCTTGGATACCCGTTCCACAAGTGATTTGGAAGCATAGTCATCGCCGAGGGCAACGTATACGGCTTTTTGTCCGTTTAGTTTGAATGCTTCATCCAAACCAAGCAGGGCGGCCGCCATACTGTTCGCTTCGCCCTTGAGCGAAATCAAACCGTGGCGTTCGCTGTCCACTGCGCCGACTAAAACAGCCAGACGGTACAGTTCTTCGACGAGTTTTTCATCGCGTTGGGCGGTGATGCCTTTGCCGAAGAGGATGACCGGCGAAATGGAGCGCGCCAATATCTGCGCCGTTTGGGTGAGTTCTTCGAGGGGAACATTTGTGGCGCTGACAGCTTTCTTGATCAAACCTTCAGTGTCGGAAATTTCCAGGGGCGAGCGACCCAGCCCTTCCTTGACGATGATCGCCTGCAATCCTTTGATGAGGTCCAAATCTGAGCCACGCTTATTTTTGAGCGCAACGTTCGCCAGATCATCCAGTTCGCTGTCTTCGGGGTCGATATTGATCAGGCGCGTTCCCTTGGACAGATTGCGTTTGAACATGAAACCAGCGACCATGTGGGATTTCTGGATATTTGCGCCAATGCATAAAACAGTGTCGGCATTGCGAAGGACATCGAGTTTTCCTTCGAACGCCTCGTTCTTTTCCGCAAAGTCTGTGACAACCGCCGTGGGCATACCTTCTTCAGTGCTGGTGACCAATGCGCCCTTGAAATTGCCAGCAAACAATTCTTTGAAGACTGCCAATGTCTCAACGGGTAAACGGGTAGAGGCGATTGCCGCAACACCGTTTTTGTCGCCAGACAGAAGCTTTAATTTGTCAGCCAGAGAGCCGAGGGCTTCTTCCCATGAAACTGGTTCGAGTTTTCCGTTTTTTCGCATTTGCGGGGCGGTGATGCGCGTGCGAGAGTCGGCGACAGGATGATAGCGACCATGTTCGCAAAGCAATCCATGATTGACTGCGCCATCCCAATCACCTTCGATGCGAACGATGCGGTTGTTGCGTACCATCACCTTCACCGCGCATCCCACCGAACAGCCCACACATACAGACTTGATTTCGGTAAGGCTTTCGTCATGTCCCTGATAAGCACTGGTTCGGTCGATCAATGCGCCGGTGGGACAAACCTGAACGCAGGTTCCGCATTTGATGCAGGAACTTTCGCCCAAAGGAATATCGGTATCGGCAACGATCATGCTGGCGGCGCCGCGTTCCGCCGCGGAAAGGGTGAAGTTGCCCACCAGTTCGCCGCAGGCGCGCACGCATCGGCGGCAGAGGATACAGCGGTTGTTATCCAGCACAAAATAAGGGTGCGTGGTATCCACATTGAAATTGCTCCAGCCCGGTTGAATGGGCCAGTGCGTCATTTCTTCATCATAGGCGGCATTTTGAAGTTCACAATCGCCGCCGCTCACCTGGCAGAAGGGGCAGAAGTGGTTGCGCTCACTAAAGAGCATCGAAAGAATGAATTCGCGTGATTTCTTGATCGCGTCGGTGTCAGTATGGACCACCATTCCTTCGCTCACTGGCAATGTACATGCCGCCATCGGTACGCGCCATTTTTCCACATCTACAATACACAGGCGGCACCCGCCGTAGGGAGCCAGTTCTTTGTGGGCGCACAGGGTTGGGATGTGAATCCCGGCCATTTTTGCCGCATGTAGGACTGTTGATCCTTCGGGGGCTTGGATCTGTTTTCCGTTGATCGTTAATTGCACCATATTTTCCTCTGTAATTTCACTGTATATTAATACTTCGGTTTTTATTTTTTGCTTTACAGTTCGGCTATGAGATGAAAATTCACTATGCTTTTTCAATCTCTTTTGACAACTCGCATACGCCAGTGGGGCAAACACCTAAACGGATGTGCGCTTCCACTTCGGTTCGGAAATGTTTGAGCATGTCGCGGACGGGAACTGCGGCAGTTTGACCAAGCCCGCAGTTGGAGGCGCGTTCCATTTCGCGCGTGAGATCCAACAATTGATCCAACTCTTCCAGTCTTCCGCATCCCTGTGAAATGCGCTCCACGATCTCATAGGCGCGTTGTGAGCCGACGCGGCACGGGGTGCATTTGCCGCATGATTCAAAACGGAAGAACTGCAAAAGGACTTTGACAAGGTCTACAATGCAAGTGTGCTGGTCACAGATCAATAATGCGCCTGAACCGAGCGAGACGCCTGCCTTGCGGAAGGATTCGAAATCCATGGGGGTATCCTGCAAAACGGCAGGGATGATGGAACCGCTGCTTCCGCCTGTCTGCGCGAGTTTGAGAATACTGCCCGGCTTCATGCCTTTGGCGTAGATGTTGATAACCTCGCGCAAGGTAATACCCATTGGCACTTCGATCACACCGCTGAAGTTGACATTGCCCATGATGGTGTAAACTTTTGTGCCGGGGCTGGAAGGTGTGCCAAGCGATCTGTACCAGTCTGCTCCGTTTCGTACGATCGCAGGAATATTTGCGAGCGTCTCGACGTTATTGACCAGGGTCGGCTTATCCCACAAGCCGTTGGTGACGGGGTAGGGCGGTCTCGAGCGGGGTTCGCCGCGTTTGCCTTCTATTGATTCGATCAACGCTGTTTCTTCGCCACAGACATAAGCGCCCGCGCCGGCGTGAACATGGATGTTGAAATTGAATTCTGTTCCAAAGATATTGCTGCCAAGGAATCCAAATTCCTTTGCTTGCAGGATGGCTTTTTCAAGGCGTTTATACGCAAGTCCGTATTCACCGCGAACATAAATGTATCCTTCATCCGCGCCTATTGCATATCCGGCAATAGCCATTGCTTCAAGGATGAGGTGCGGGTCGCCTTCAAGCACGATGCGGTCCTTGAACGTTCCCGGCTCGCTTTCATCTGCGTTACAGACAACATATTTTTTCTCGCCCTTTGCCGCACGCACGAAACTCCATTTACGTCCGGTGGGGAAGCCCGCGCCGCCGCGTCCCTGCAATCCTGATTTTTCGATGATATCGATTACCTGCTTGGGCGTTGTTTCGCTCAATACTTTTCCAAGCGCTTCGTAGCCGTTGGCTGCGATAAACTCCTCGATATTTTCAGGGTCTATAATGCCCGCGCGTTCCAACACCACGCGGTGTTCGACTGGGTTATATCCTTTGTGGGAACGCAGTGAACCGATCTGTCCGGTCAACGACTTGGGAGGGGCGAGCAGGTCGGTCGCGATGCGTCCTTTGTATATGTGTTCCTCCACTAGGTAGCGCGCATCCACCAACTTGACAGGTCCATATATGGTGGCATCTGGATGCACAATGACCAGCGGCAAAATATTTGTACGCTGGACATCGTAAATTGTGGAAATATCAATTGTGGAAACAACCACTTCGTCTTGAAGGTTATAAGCCGCAAGGGCTTTATTTATATTTTGGATTAATTCATTCGCGCCCAAACGGACGCTTTCGGGGTCATTGGAGACCAATATCATGGCACGTTGTGTTTTCATGGTTGGCTCCTATTTGTAATGTTCCAGGATGTCAGGGATTTGCTCAGGTGTGACATTGCCGTACATGTCATCGTCAACCAGCAGAACGGGTCCCACACTGCACAGTCCCAAACAGGAGGTTGTAACCAATGTCCACTTGTCGTCGGGAGTTGTTTCGCCATTGTTCAGGTTGAGTTTTTCTCTCAACGTATCCCAAATGGCTTTTCCTCCAACTACATGGCACGGCGCATTTTCGCAGAATTTGATGACATGCCGCCCGCGCGGTTTGGTTGAGAGCATGTCATAAAAACTTGCCAGGGCATAAAGCTGACTTTCAGCGACATACATTTGCTCGGTTGGGTCGTGAAGCTGCTTGCGTACCTCACGAAAAGCCTCGCCGGAGACATAACCAAATACATGGTTGATCTCACTGAGAATCGGTATAAGTCCATCGTGCTTTTTGCCATGCCTTTCAATTGCCGCTTGAACCACTGCGGCTACATCAGACTCAATCATTAATTCGGACATCCTACCTCCAATCAAAAAATTGATTTTGTTCTCTACCGTACATCCGCCTGGAAGCCCTGGGGGATTCCCTTGCCGACGAAAAAATACAGGCAAGATTTTCTGCGAATTTCGCACCCGTAAAAACGGGAGTGATTACAAATTTTTATCGCGAACGTATTGCTGCCACTCTAAATCGCAGCGCAAGCAGCGCCTTGACTCTTCCCTTGCCTGGAGCTCATCGAAGCCCTTTTCGACTTCTTCAAACCCGCCAATGCGCAGTTCCAGCGGAATAAATGAGGGGTGAGGACGGCGCGCTTCGGCATACGCCAAAATGTCAACCGTTTGGGCAACTTCATGGATCGGCTGTTTGTACAAGACCCGCTCCACTTTGCCGGTCTTCAGCCACGTATCCACAGCAATGGCAACTTTGTTACCCTGAGCTATGGCATCAATCACTGTTGCCGGACCTTGAACAGCGTCACCGGCGGCAAACACACCCGGAAGGGTTGTTTCAAAGGCCAGACCAACCTTGAAAGTGGAAAGACGGTTGGTTTCGATTTGTTTTTCTTCGGTGCGGATTCTGCGCTTGTGCTGGAGAATTGCCAGGTGGGTTTCTGGTTGTTCAGTTCCGACCTCGACATCAGCCTGCCAGTCGAAATCGGTGATCTGACCGATGGCTGGAACCAACACGTCGCAAGCCAATTCAAACTCAGAATTTGGAATTGAATGCACACTGCGTCGTCCGCTGTTATCAACATCGCCACGTCTCTGGCGCTGCAAGCGGACACCGGTAATCGCTTCGCCGCCCAGCACTTCCACCGGGTTCGAAAGGAAGTGGAACTGCACGCCTTCTTCCTCAGCTGCGCTGATTTCCTCCAAATGCGCTGGCATGTCCGCTTTTTCGCGGCGATAGATGATATGCACTTCCGCTGCTCCCAAGCGCCAGGAGGAGCGCGCCACGTCAATGGCTACGTCACCGCCGCCGACGATGGCAACTCGCTTGCCCGTCAGATCAGGCGACTGCCCCAATGCAATTTCGCGCAGGATGTTGATGCCGTGATACACGCCTTCTTTTTCCTCGCCCGGTACCCCCAGCCGGCGACTCTTGTGCGCGCCCAATGCCATGACAATCGCTTCGTAGCCATCTTCCTTTAGGCTGGCGATGGAAAAGTCCTCGCCCAAGGCTTGACCACAACGAATCTCCACGCCCGCGCGACGGATGTTATCAATTTCACTGAAGAGCGGCTCGCGCGGCAGGCGATAGGACGGGATACCGTAAGTCATCATGCCGCCGGGTTGGGGCATTTTCTCGAAAACGGTCACTCCATAGCCATTTTGTGCCAAGCGCAGTGCAGCTGTCAAACCTGCTGGTCCAGCGCCAACAACCGCCACACGTTTTCCATTGGACGGTTTAACTTCCGGCGTCCAAGGTTCGTTGTAGAACTGATCAGCCATGAAACGTTTGACCATGCGGATGGAAATGGCATCGTCGATCAATCCACGGCGACAGCGGTTTTCACAGAACGCTGGGCAGACACGTCCACAAATCAGTGCAAACGGATTTGCTTTGCGATGGATTTCCAGACCTTCGGCGAAGCGTCCCTGGGCGATCAACCCTAGGTAAGCTGGGCTGTCCACATTGGCAGGGCAAGTGTTGATGCAGAATGCTCGTGTCAGACCCTTGCAGACGCCTGAAGGACAGCGTTTTTCGTAAATATGCGCTTCGTATTCAGCGCGGAAATGTTTGAGCGTGCTAAGTACCGGATTCGGCGCACCCTGCCCAAGTCCGCACAGACTGTTGCGGATAACTTCATGGCACAAGTCTTCGAGCTTTTCCAGATCGCCGTGTTTGCCATTGCCATCACAAATGTTCTGTAACATATCCAGGATTCGTTTTGTGCCGATGCGGCAGGGGTTACACTTTCCGCAAGACTCTTCCTGAGTAAATTCCATGAAGAAGCGGGCGATGTCCACCATGCAGGTTTCATCGTCCATGACAACCATACCGCCGGAGCCCATCATAGCGCCTGCGGCCACTAACGATTCATAATCAATGGGACGGTCGAGGAATTCAAACGGAAGACAGCCGCCCATAGGACCGCCGATCTGCACTGCTTTGAAACCCTTGCCGCCTTTGATGCCGCCGCCGATATCGTAAATGACTTCACGCAGGGTGATGCCAAGCGGCACTTCGATCAGACCGGGATGTTCCACGTCACCGGCGATGGCGAAGGTCTTGGAACCTTTGCTTTTTTCGGTGCCCATGGCCGCGAACCACGGCGCACCCTTGAGGATGATCTGTGGAACGTTGGCATAGGTTTCGACATTATTGTTGTTGGTGGGCTTGCCCCACACACCTTTGACTGCCGGGAAGGGCGGGCGTGGACTTGGTTCACCACGTTTGCCCTCGATGGAAGCGATCAACGCAGTTTCTTCGCCGCAGACGAAAGCGCCTGCGCCCATGCGGACTTCCATATCAAAGTCGAAACCACTGCCCAAAATGTTCTTGCCAAGCAAACCAAGTTCACGCGCCTGCTGGATGGCAATTTTTAGTGTTTTGACCGCCACCGGATATTCTGCGCGGCAATAAACATAGCCATAGGATGCGCCAATTGCATACGCAGCGATAACCATACCCTCGATCACCGAGTGCGGATCGCCTTCCAATACACGACGGTTCATAAACGCGCCGGGGTCGCCTTCATCTGCATTGCAGATCAAGTATTTTGGCCAATCCTGGGTTGCGCGTGCCAGACCCCATTTGCGTCCCGCAGGGAAACCTGCGCCGCCGCGTCCACGCAGACCGCTGGCTGTGACTTCTTCGATGACGTTTTCAGGAGACATTTCAGTCAGCACTTTTGCCAGTGCCTGATAGCCGTCTTCGGCTAGATAATCTTCAATGTTATCCGGATCAATTTTTCCACAGTTGCGAAGGACGACGCGCACTTCCTTGGGCTTCGGCGCGCTCAACTCTTTATCTTCGTGCTCCTCAAGTTGCGAAAGAAGGCGGGGGAATACACGCCCTTTCAGAAAATGCTCTTCGACCAGTTGGGGAATGTCTTCGACGGTCAGCCCGGCATAACGCACTTCGTCGGGATACACCATGATCTCGGGTCCTTTGTCACAGCCGCCAATGCGGGGAGTTTCCATGACCCGAACCTCATCTTCCAAACCTGAGGCGGCAAGCGCTTTTTTCAGTTCTTCCAATATCTTTTGGGATCCTTTTTCCTGACACTGCGGATCCATACAAACAAGGATGTGTAAACGATAATTAGCCATTTGCTTTGTTCACCTGGTATTTTTTTTGTTGTGATGTTTTATGCAGTCGTTGTGGATAAAATTTTGACGGCAACTTACTTATGATAAAGACGTACGGATACCTTATGCGGGAATAATCAAATCAGTCAACACTTTGCCGCCGGCGACATGTTCCAACATGATCTTGTGAGCGCGTTCCGGGTTGATGTGACCGTAAGTCACTTTCGGCTCAGCGCCGATGGACACCGACACAATCGGCTCATAATCGCATTTGCCGATGCAGCCAGTTTGAGTGACGATCACGCCGCTCACGTTGTTGCTTTCGATGTGATCGAGGATGGCTTTCATGGTATCGCGCGCACCAGCGGCAATTCCGCAGGTTCCCATGGCTACAGTCACCTGGATGGATCCTTCGGCAGTCTTGACTTTACGTTTTTCGAGTGCTTCTTCGCGGATGCGTTTCAAGTCTTCAAGGGATTTGATGGATGGCATGGTACTCTCCTATTAATGAGGGATGGTGGATTAACCGTTGCTGACGGCCCGCACACGGGCAACGCCGCTTTCAATATATTCCCTGATGAAAGTCAGTACAGCCGGCTCTGTCAGGGGAATGTCGTCAAGATCAGCCATAATCGGCTGGGTGTCGAACACGAACTTTTCCTCCGGATTTCCATCGGTTGGGATCATTTTGTAATCGAACAGCCAATGGATTTGAGGGTAGGAAATGAACAACGTGAGCATGGTGGTGGATAGATCACCAAGCGGCATTCGGTCAATGTGACTGTGTTGGAACTCAACATTCAGCCGGGTTCCCTTGCCAATTTCTGAGTTAATGACAAGATTACCGTTACAGGATTCTGCAGCGGTTTTGAAGAGGGGAATGCCCAACCCAACTTTGCGGGTGGTGCGGCTGGTTGTAAAAGGGTCAATTACTTTGGCAGACATTTCGGCGCTCATCCCCTTGCCATCGTCAATCACGCTAGCCGTCAATTTATCGCCCTGTAAATCCTCACAGACCGTGAGCGTGATGTTTTTTGCATCAGCTGCCACGCTGTTTTCTGCAATATCCAGCAGGTGCAGGGCAATTTCTCTCATATTAGACTGGTTGTTGTTATTTGCTAGCCATCGTAGTTTCAAGAAGTTCCGGGAATGTATTGGTGCGTACCCGTCCCTCAACTTCATCGTCAAGCACCATCACCGGAGCCTGGCTGCACGCGCCCACACAGCGGCACACTTCCAGGGTGACGTTTCCGTCTGGGGTTGTCTGACCGATATCAATGCCCAACATTTGTTTGGCTTTATCGATTAGTTGCGGGGTGCCGCCCACATAGCAGGCTGTTCCCAGACAGAACTTGATGGTATGTTTGCCGCGTGGTCGGTCGGTAAAGAATGAATAGAACGTGGTGACGCCATGCACTGCGCTGGCGGGGACATTCAGCTTCCGGGCGACATAATCTTCCATCGGTTTGGTGATGTACCCGATCTGGCTTTGCAATTCATTCAACGCAACCATAACCGCGCCATCTTTGCCCAGGTTTTCAGTCAGGATGCGATCAATGACAACTTTTTTTTCCGGATTCATTAAGGGATCAGTGGTGGGGATGTTTTGTGCTAACCTCGACATTTTTGCTCCATGTGATACTAAAATGCGTCACAATTTGTGAAAATTGACACAAAGAAGTGTATCGCAGATGAATAATAGCGTCAAATATCAAATGTCACTTTCTTGTATGAAGGTTGTCTCTAAAGTTTTATGGCTTATGCAATATGATGTTGAACATAGGCGGGTAATTCAAAGAGATAAATGTGATCTAAGTAATCCGTCGAAAATATTTTTACAATCCATTCCTGCTCTTTCGGGGGACAAACCCCGAAAAGCCAAAGTTGTGTCTAAAAACTTTCGACCGACCACTTAGCAAATCATCATCGAAGGAATATCATGGTTTTATGGGATGGATAAACGACAAGCGTCCCGCTATATTTTTCAGCGCCATGCGGATTTCGCCCAAGGTGGGTGCCTCGACATGGAATTCACACACGCCGAGGAACTCTTCCAACCGGTGAACATCGCCGCTTTGAATGAGCGGGTAGCCCCGGAGTTGCGGATAACGGGTTGCGGCTTCTTCCGGTTTTAGGTGACGGGAGATTTCCAGTGCCTCGAAGCCGGGTGGAATCAGTCCCAGGTTGGCGATCAGGCTAAAGGCTTTGCGATCAACATGGGCCGGGATGGCGAATCCGCCCAAGGCGTTGACTTGTGCGGCGGCTTCATCCAGTTCAATATCCGCAGAGACGATCAGCAGTCGTTCTTCGCGGCGAATAAAATCGCCGCTGGCATCTACGATAAATTGTTCACCAAAAAATTCGGGGTTGTTTGAGCGGTCTGGCAGGATTTTATCCACCACGTTTTGCCAGGTTTCAGCTTGTTCAATTGTCTCGAACAGGCACAGAAGATGAACTTCTTCGCGTGTTTGTAGTTCCATGCCCGGTAAGACGTTCAAGTCGGTGCCTTTGGCCGCTTCCATCACCGCACGGATATTCCCCGTTGCATTGTGGTCGGTGATGGCGATCAGGCGAATGCCCCGTTCCAGCGCCTCATGCACAATCAACGGCGGGATCATTTCCACCTCGGCACAAGGTGAAAGGACTGTATGCACGTGCAGGTCGGCGCGAAGCTTGTTCATTACTGAGTTTGGATGCCCATCTCCCAAAGTTTGCCGTCAACTTCATATGTGAGTTTGGATGTAGAAAGCAGGATGATGCCCTGTTCGTTGGCTTTGGTAATTGTGGCCGGATCGGGCTGGGCATTTTCGGTGATGATGATGGCTGCCACTTCAAGCAATGCCGCAACGGCGACAATGTTGAGGTGGGACTGTAATGTGATCCATAGATAGTTGCTTTTGGCTCCAGCCATGACACAGGATAGCAGGTCTGAGGTGTAGCCACCGTCAGGGGTGATACCTGTAAAATCGCGGGACTCAGTTAATACGGTCAGGTTGAGGCGGTCTATGATCTGTTGAAGATTCATTTTTTATCCATCCTTTCGTGCAGTGAAATTTTCGGCAGGCACATTGATTCGCATGATAAGTTTTGTGCCTTTGCCTACGGTTGATTCGATTTCCATTTTATCCACACAGCGTTGAATGTTGACTAATCCCATGCCGGCGCCGAACCCCATCTCACGAACCTGTTCGGTGGCGGTTGAATATCCAGCCTGAAGGACTTGCGCGATGTCAGGTATTCCGGGTCCATCATCTGTTGTGGACATGGTAATGCGGTGAGACTCCACTTCCAGTTTTAGGATGCCGCCATTGATGGTGTGGATGATGAGGTTTATTTCAGCTTCGTATACTGCGATGCCGCAGCGTCGTGCAATTTGAGGGTCTGCGCCAAGCCTTAAGAGAGCGCGTTTGATATTGCTGGATGCGTTTCCCCCGTGCGTAAAATCATGTGCTTTGATGTTGTAACGCAGAACGAGTGTGGTGCGGTCTGAAATAATATCTTCGAAGAGGTGGCTGGCTCTGTAGCGCCTGACTTCTTCCTCTTTGTAATCTTTTTGCAGGGCAACCAACACGCCGCGGGTGATATCCCCTTTGGTGATCATGCCCACGAGTCTATTATTTTCATCTATAACGGGCAGGCGTCCCAGTCTGCTGTCGCTAAATTTTTGCATCGCTCCCACGATGGGATCGAAACTCGCAATCGTGGTGAGTTTGCTGGTCATGTATTGACTGACCGGGGCAGAAAGCTCATTTTTTTGCATGGCGCGCACAATATCTTCGAGGCTCAGAATGCCGACCAGCTCATCGTCTTTCTTTACCGGCACGCCTGAAATGTGATTGATGCGCAGGATTTCCAATACTTCAGATAACGGCATATCAGGACTGGCTACCTTCAGGTCCGCCGTCATCACTTCATGAACTTTCAAATCATACGAAAGTTCCTCAACACGGTTAATTGCATTGGCGTCGTCGTCTGTGATCGAGCGGCCGTGCCGTCCGTGGGTTTCCTGTTCGGTTGGTATTCTAGCGGGGCTTCTAGTTGGACTCATTGGATTCGAAACTTGGCAGGCCTGCTTTGTGAAGACGGCCGCATAATTCAAACATTCCAAATGGGCTGGTGATCACCGGAATATTTTCCTGCGCGGCGATAAGCAGAGTTTCGGCTTGCGGTTGTTTTCCTCGTACAAAAATGATCGCGCGAAATTCCGCCATTTGCGCTGTCCGTACCACCTGTGGGTTGGTGAGACCAGTCAGTAAAACTGAATCCGGCTGGCTGAAGGCCAATACATCGCTCATTAAATCTGCGCCATAGCCGCCATTGATGTCTATGTCAATATCCACATTTGGGGTTAGCAGTTTTCCGTCCGCCAACTTTATAATCTTTTTTAAATTCATCACCTGGGTATCCTTTCTATGTTTTATCCACAGTCTATCGCTAAGAATTCTGGTACTTCAATTATTCTCCAATTTGTCTGTTTAGACAAGTTTATTTTTCATGCTTTGTATAAACATTCGTCCTTAGATTTAGTGACAGAATTCACAATTGAGTATAACAGCAAATGCTTTCACGGTAAAACAGCTTTTATGAAATTTATAAACCAACTCGTTGTGCGTTTGAATACACATTGAAGCGATGTTTTCTTGCATAGCCGATCAATGTAATTCCATACCGCTCCGCCATTTCAATGGAAAGAGATGACGGGGAGGTACGCGAGATCAAAATTGGCACATTCAGTTGTGCGGCTTTTTGCAGCATCTCTGAACTGATACGGCCTGTTGTCATCAGAATTTTTGTCTCGGGCCAAATATTGTTCATTAAACATAACCCTGCAATTTTATCCAGTGTATTATGCCTGCCAATATCCTCCGCAGACAGTAAAATTTTCTCGCCGTCACTTAATACGGATGTGTGAACGCCGCCTGTTTCACGATATAACGACTGCGCCTCGAACAACATCTCGACCAAACGCCCAATCGCCTCAGGCTGGACTTTGAGATTGTTCCCGTTTAAGGAGACATTTGGTCTGGCTAGCAGATCGACTGCCGTCACGCCGCCTGTGCAGCCTGAGGTTCTTCTCCATGACGTGGGTTGTTCTGCCGTGTGAGTGAGCCACACATCCACATTGTCTCCATGCTCACAGACTCTTGCATCTTCCACTTCATTTATTTTTTTTATAATGCCTTCGTTGTAAAGAAAGCCAACAGCCAAAGCTTCCAAATCGACAGGTGTACACATAAAAGTGAGCCATACTTCGCCATTAACAGTCAGTGAGACTGGCATTTCAACAATTGTCCCGGCGTCTATGGATTTCCACTTTTGAAACTCATACTGCTCGTACTGGATTGATTTTTGGGGCGTATTCATAATAAACTCCATGTACCGTTAATAATTAACTTCATCCCAATTCTGCGGTAAATAAGGCACAGACCAGGTCGGGTCAGGCTGCCAATTCAGCCATGATGCGTCCAGTGGATAGGCGCGCTTTTCGATTTTGGCAAACACTTCGTTTTTGGCGTGTTCAACTTCCCTGACCCACTCCGGTTGTATCCCGCCCCTGCGGATGCCATCTTGATATTCGTCTTCATCCTTCCATTTCCATTTTAGCGAGGCTTCGATCAAAAGATCTAGGTCGAGGTCGAATGTGTCAAATCCAAGCGGGGTGCGGCAAAAGGGAAGCTGGAAGTTGATGTAATAGCAAACAAACTTATTGGAAACTGCATTCCAGATATAAATGGTGGAGTAAAACTTTTCAGGTTCCAACAGGATTAAAAAGCGATTGGTGCGCCAGAAATATTTTTCCAATTGCAAAGTATTCGTGAGCGTTTCCGTCCAACGATCCCACGCGTAATGTCCGAGATGTATGTAACCGGCGGGCGCCGCGCATTCCGCGCCCGGCCAGATCAGCAGGGCGGTTTCTTTGGGAGTATCCTTCACCACACGCAGGGATTGCACGTAGGCAGGACGATGGTTGTATACGCCGCGCAGGAGAACATTGTCACCTATGTTCCACAGGTTGAGGTTTGTCATTTTTTAATTTTCGATGGACTTTATAAAAAATTTCAGGGTCAGCTAAAAACGCGCCGAGACAGGATTCAGTGCAGAAATAAATGGTTCGTCCGCGGTATTGGGCTCGTGGAAAGTATTGTGGGTCTGTTTCGTACAAGGTGCGTCCGCACAGAGTTGTGAATTTTTTTGTGGTTGTATTTTTGGGGGAGGCGGTCATTAAGCGTTTTTCTTTTAGGCGTTCAACCTTCCAATGATCTTTACACAAGGTCGTGTAAAAACGTCCTCAGCGTGCGGAGCTTCCTCCAATTCAGTAGACAGGTCCTGTCCGGCGAAGTGCAGGTTTTCGTGCATATCGTTGCGCCATTTTTGGCAATCAGTCACATCGTACACGACACCGTTGAAAGCGATGAATTTACGTGTGCCGCGTTCGCCTGTGCTGCGGCGTAATTCTAAAATGGAAATAATTCGATCAGGGATGTCCATAAGGAGGATGGTCTCTTTCGAAACAGATTTGGGTTACCAGTAATTTTTCATTAACTCAGTTGCCCATTCGGGCTGGTTAACTTCCTCGCGCGGTAGAAATTCCTTCATGACGGGTTTTATGTCCAGTACGGGTGTTCCGTCAATTGCATCCAGTCCCTGTACGAACAATAGATTTTCTTCGCGCTTGATGACTTTTACAACAGTTGCACCCAGCCGATTGGGACGGTTCTTTCCCCTTTGCGCGAAAATGCCGACTTTCGGCCAATCTTTATTGTTGCGCGGATGGCGCGCTCCGGTTTCAATTTTATTTTCTTCCACAAGATGAAAATAATAGATGATCTCGGCGTGCGAAAAATTTTCAATTTGAAACAGGGCTTCCCCGGTAAATGAAGAGTCCAATTCGATTATTGAAATGATTCCACCCCAGTGGTCGTCTTCGACAACCTGGCGCTTATTTTTTACCGTTGCAATCGGAGATAACATAATCATTTTATATATTTCTTTTTGCGATGCTTACAAGCTGTCTGGCAATACAGTTCATGATCTCGTCGGGCACGCCGTCCATGGCTTGTGATTGGACGCGCGTATCAATTTCATCATTGACATAATCTACGACGACGAATTCGTCAGCGAGTGCAATTTCGGTTGAAAACCAATCCAGCTTACAGATGGATGCGATGCGCTTCGTCACATCCCTTAGCTTGTTCAATCCGTGACGGGCTTCCTCCTCGGCTGTGACATTGGTGTAGATGTGCGTGTCTGTATCCCACCAGCAAGGATACGTTTGGCCGTTGGCATAAAAGACTCGAAACCAGGCGGGCGTCTCTTCGATGATTTGAGGTGTAATGTATGCTTGAATTAAATATTTTTGTTCGGGGAATTCCATGCGTGCCTGTAGAATTTCCTCCATTCTCGCCGCACCAACGATTACACCTTCACCGCCGCCGCCGTTGGATGGCTTGATGACGAATCTTTCGCCAAGCGGGGTCAGGTCAATTTGCGAGAGGACGGGTTGTTCAAGAAAGGGCGCGAGCAAAATTGTATAGGGCGTGTGCAGACCCGCCCGGATAAGCTCAAGGTGCATGGTGGATTTATCTTCAGACCATGCAGAGATCTCGGCAGGATTGATACGCTGCGCGCCAAATTCCTTTGCCCAACGCGGGATGGGGGCAAAAACTGTTTCGCCTTGTCCACGGTCAAGGAGGGTCTTAAATGTTGTGACGCCTTTGTAAAGGGCGGTAACCGATTCAAGTAAATTATCGGGCTTGATTTGCCAGAGGGAAATTCCCTCTTCAATGCAGGCGCGTTCCACCATTCCCGCAAAGACATCATCGTATTCCCAATACCAGGGAAGGCATAAGTCGTAGCGCATGGAGGTGATTATAAAGTAGGAATTGGGAATGGAGGAGGATTAAAGCCAGAGAGGATTTTTTGCTTTGCCCCACAAAGGATGTGAATTGAAATGGGCGTAAAAAATGGATGAGACTGTGAATGTCTCATCCATTTTGCTTGCTGCGTGTAGTTACTTCTTGAGCACTGTTTTAAGGATGGTCTCTTTGGCGATTGGCTTGGTGCAGAAGAACCAATCATAGCATTTCATTTCTTCCTTGCCTTCCATGCGGTCCTTGGCTACGCCGCAGGAACCAGCGGGCGGGACAATGACATCGTCGCCGGGTTGCCAGTCAGCAGGGGTGGCGATAGAGAAGGCATCGGCCGTTTGCATGGCAATCAGGGCGCGGTAGAGTTCATCGAAATTACGTCCCAGGCTGAGCGGGTAATAGATGATGGCGCGGATGATGCCCTTGGGATCCACGAAGAACACCGCGCGCACGGCTTTGGTGCTGCTTTCACCGGGCTGAATCATGCCGTATTTTTTGGCAACTTCCATGGTGATGTCTTCAATCAGCGGGAATTTTACTTCGACGTCTTTCATGCCTTTGTATTCGATCTTATCTTTAATGGTACGCAGCCAGGCAATGTGGCTGTACAGCCCGTCCACAGAAAGACCGACCAGTTTGCAATTTGCTTTGGCGAATTTATCTTCGAGGCTGGCGAAGGTCATAAACTCTGATGTGCAAACAGGGGTGAAGTCCGCGGGGTGGCTGAAAAGGATGACCCAACTGCCACTGTAGTCAGCAGGGAAATTGATGCCTCCTTGCGTAGTGACGGCTTTGAATTCGGGAGCCTTATCGCCAATGCGCGGCATGGGGGTGATTTGTGTTTCGTTTTCCATAATTATTTTCTCCTTAGGTGTTTGAAATTTATTGAACATTTATTTTTTGACAATCAGGGCAAAGCCCATAGTACATCATACGCACACCGAGCAGTTTATAACCCGAGGCCTTACTAACCTCGCTGTCTATGGAAGCAACTTGCAGGGAGGCGAAATCCACAATTTTGTGACAGGAGACGCAGGCCAGATTGATATGTGGCGAAGTATCAGCATCATAGTGGACATTATCGTCTCCCGCGTGTCCGAGTACGTTGACCACACCCAGTCCGGTCAGTGCATCCAGGGTATTGTAGACCGTTGCCAGTGAAAGCGAAGGGTATTGCGCTTGAACGTGCTTGAAGATCGTGGCGGCTGTGGGGTGTGTGTCGGTTTCGCTCAACAATTTACAGATGGCTATCCGTTGTGGAGTAACACGCATTCCAGCTTGTTTTAGGGTATTTGTCAGGATTTTAAGTGGGGACATCAGCTTATTTATAATAATTCTAAATTTAGAATTATTATAAATAAGTAAAGGGCGGTGTCAAGAGATGTTTGTCATTTTGTGCGAGTGATTATCTTCTTTCATATTATCAGTGACTCTACTGCAAAAAGGTCAAGCTTACCGCGAAGAGGCGAAGCCCACGAAGAATTTTGAGAATTGCG
>DYDH01000233.1 GCA_020717985.1 Herpetosiphon sp.
CCAGCCGTTCGGCTTCGGTGAAGGCGTAGACTTCGCCCGTGGTGCCGCCGGGGACAAGCCCAGCGATCTTGTTGGCGACCAAGTATTCGATCAGTTGTTCAAGGACGGGGTAGTTGATGCTTTCGTCCGCGTTGAAGGGGGTGACGATGGGGGCGTATATTCCTTTGAGGTGCATGGGGGAGGCTCCAGTTGGAAGGTTTGAAGGTTACAGGTTGAAAGCTGAAAAGTTAGTGCGTCGCACCACACTAACAGGGAGAGTTTACCAGATGAGATTCTTCTGCTTGATTAGAAAATTCTACCTGTTTGGTGCGACACACTCATGGGGATGGTGAAAGTTTACTTCCCCCAGTGGAAGTGGGCAAGAGTTATTTTGGAAGAGGCGGAGCTAGGCAGACACGAAAACCAACGAATCTGTTATTGTAGTCCATGCTACGGAAGGCACAGCGAGCACCTCTCTCACTGTAGTTAAAAGTGCTGCCACGTAGTACGCGAAAGCCAGATGCTTTTTCATCTTCACGTCCATCATTTGCATTATATGGATATACATTCATCAAACTATTCGTCCATTCCAATACATTGCCGCTCATATCAGCACAGCCATAGGGTGAATCGCCTTGAGGGGAGTATGCTTTTACAGAAGTTGTAGTCCTCATAATAGATCTAGTAATAACAAAAAAGGGATTTGAGTTTGAATTTACATTACATCTATCTTTTTCAAAAATATTTCCCCAAGGGTATTCACGCCCTTTTGTACCACGTGCAGTTTTTTCCCATTCAGCTTCCGTGGGTAATCGCAAAGCCAACCCCAAAGGCAGTTTGGCTTTGAGCAAGTTGTTTAGCCATTGGCAGTAATCCGTTGCGTCTGTCCATTTGATATAAGTTACAGGGTGATCATTTTTCTTTTCCCACTCATCTACAGGATGTTTGATGCCTTTAGCTGTTGCGTAAACATTGTACAACTCATTTGTGACGGGATAACGCGCCATCCAATAATCGTAGGGAATATCTACTGTGTGCTGAGGCTTTTCATTTTCACTATTCTTATCGCTTCCCATCAGAAATTTCCCAGCTGGTACACGCATGAATTCCAAGCCGTTGGAGAGGGTGAGTTTATCCTCAATATGTATTGGAGTTTCTTCAAGTTGTGTATCATTAGATTGTCTAGGGTTTACAGGCTCAAAGGGCAAAACGTCAGATTTGATATTTTGATCCACCCTGTGGAAAGAAGTGCCATTTTTTGAATGTACAATATTCTTTTCTTCCATCATATCAATAATATGGGCAGCAGTAGTGTAAGAAGTCTTTAGGCGTTTTTGTAAAACGGAATGTGATACAAGCCCCTCATCTTGAAGAATCCTAACCGCCTGATTAAAAAGATCTTCAAATGACCTCGTATTCTTATCACTCACTGTAGCTACTAAATTCAAGCCAAGAGATTCTGCCCGTCGCTTTAGACTAACCAGTAATCTCCGTAGACCACGTTCGCGTTGACCTTCAAAATAATCGGCATACTGCCATGCACGCAATCTGCGCGGCGGTTCACATTCTTCCAAACGCACAGGCATAAGATATAAAGTGCCTTCGGGTTTGTAATCAGCAAAATCCAACACAATCCTTAATTCGCGTTGAACATAACCTTCTTTTGTTATCGAACCTTTGGTGAGGCAAACAATGATTGCGTCGGCGGCTTCGACGGCTTTTTCGATCTCCATGTTCCAATCCTGCCCTGGGTAGAGTTCTTCTTCGTCCAGCCAGGGTTGAATCCACGACTCGGCGCGCAGTTTTTGGTACAACTCGCGCACGGCGGGTTTGTCATTGCTGGAGTGGCAGAGGAAAACGCGGAGAGGTCGGTTCATAAGGATGAATTACAAATCGGCGTCGAGAAATTCTCGTGGGGAGAGGATTGGGATGTTTCGGAAGGGATGAAGAACCTGTAAATCCTTGTCGCCGCTTACGACGAGAGTCGCGTTACCATTGACAGCGAGTTCAAGGAATTTGTCATCTTTCGGGTCTCGACATTCTTTTACTCTTTCTGTGACTTCCACCAAAGTCGCCTCTTTTACCAGAAGCGAAAGGAATTTTAGGCGGTCTTCTTC
Organism: Herpetosiphon sp.; assembly: GCA_020717985.1. Taxonomy (GTDB): domain Bacteria; phylum Chloroflexota; class Anaerolineae; order Anaerolineales; family Villigracilaceae; genus Villigracilis. The sequence goes on from DYDH01000233.1 coordinate 2,097, forward strand.
GTCAACGTAACGGTCAAACGCGGGTCGGCTGAGAACGTCTTGTAATTCTTCAATAACTTCCAGTGACAGCAAAATATCCCCCGCCGTCCTTGCCTTGTCTAATGCGTCGCGCGCTGCTGACTTCTTCATCAATAACGCGCTGACGACCACATTTGTATCAAAAACGAATCTCCCCCGATTATCCATTGAGGATGGACTCCAGAATATCGGGCGTCAGTCCACGCGCTTCTGCCTTGCGGCTGATATCATCCATTAATTCATCAAGAGAAATGGACGGCTTTTCAAACTCACGCAGCCAAAGGCTCATGAGAATTTGCATTTTCTTTTTATCTGCCTGCGGCGCTGCTTGATAAATTTTGGCAGTTTCATTGTCCAAAGGGATGTTTATAACAACCATGGTTCACCTCGTTAATTTATTATACTCGGCGCGCAGTTTTTGATACAACGGGTCCGCTTTGCACAGCGGGTTTGCAAAGTACCCGACAGGGTGTCATTGCTGGAGCCCTCTAAAGAGGATGCATGGCAGAGGCGGCGCCCTGAGCCTGTCGAAGGGAATACGCGGAGAGGGCGGGAGGTCATAAGGATGAAGGATGAAACAATGGACATGGATTTGTCCGCGTAAAAAGAGGTAAACGAATTATAACTGTTAAGAGAAAAAGACCTCCGAGTTTGTGAAAACCTCGGAGGTCTTGTCTTAGGCGTTTATTTCAACTGCCGCTTTACTTTGGATCAATTCCACTGCCGCGAAAACGGTTTTTTTTATCTGCGGCTGGCATTTTTGTAAGTCTCATCGGATGGATGATTATGCTATACTGTCCTTAAGATGAAAAATCAAATCATAAAAAGGAATTTGCCGCTTCTTTTACAAGGTTTGAGGAGTAAAATAGGTTCAAATGGGGGAGATCGGTGGTGAACTCTCCTGATTGGGAAGTTGGTTCGCTCACGCGAGGATAAAATGACCCAAAACAAGAAACCTGCCGCAACGTCGAAAGTCACCAGATCGAAAAAGAAGCAACCGCTTGCGGTGGGGAATGATCCGCAACAGACTCAGGAAGAATCAAAGCTAATGGAATCGGCGCAGTCGCGGGCGGAGTTGGAGGCGGCTTATCGTCAATACACCGACCTGTATGACTTTGCGCCTGTGGGCTACTTTACCCTGGCGCGTAACGGCACGATCCATGAGGTTAATTTGGCCGGGGCAAACCTGCTCGGTGTGGATCACAATGAAGCGACCCGGCTTCGTCTGGCGGCATTTATTTCCAGGGAGTCGCTGCCAACTTTTAAAGTTTTTTTTGAGAAACTTTTGTCAGGCGAAGGAAAAGAGACCTGTGAATTGGCGTTTGAAAAAAGGGGAAATGAACTGATCTGGGCATGCCTCGAAGCCACCTGCTTTGAGGGCGGCGATATAAGCCGCGCCATGTTGACAGATATCACCGAGCGCAAGCGGATGGAACAGACTTTACAGGAAAGCGAGAATCGCTTCCGCATGTTATTACAGGATGTTTCCACAATAGCAGTCCAGGGGTATGCGATGGACGGCACAACACAGTATTGGAATACCGCCTCGGAAAAACTATACGGATACAGCGCACAGGAGGCAATCGGGCAGAGCCTGCTGGAACTGATCATTCCACCGGAAATGCGGAAGGAAGTCTGGCACGCAATTCATCAAATGGGGGAGACTGGAGAATCCATCCCCGCAGCGGAACTGTCCCTGATGCGCAAGGACGGTTCGCGCGTGGCGGTCTATTCGAGTCATGCTATCGTCTCTGTCCCGGGACGCGCGCCTGAATTGTTCTGTCTTGATGTTGATCTGACAGAACGCAAGCGGATCGCATCCCTGTTGCAGGCGCGTGTGCGGATCAGTGAATTTGCGGAACTGCATACCTTCGATGAATTGTTGCAAAAAATGCTGGATGAAGCCGAGGCGCTCACAGGCAGTCAGGTCGGCTTCGCTCACTTTCTCGAAGCGGATCAAAAAACACTGCAGCTGCAAATGTGGTCCACCAACACCCTGAAAAACTTTTGCACCGCCGAAGGCAAAGGCAGTCATTACTCCATAGATGAAGCCGGAGTATGGGCGGCTTGCGTTTCAACGCGCGCGCCGCTGACCCACAACGACTATGCCAATCTACCCAACCGTAAAGGATTACCTCAGGGCCATACGCCCGTAATACGCGAACTCGTCGTGCCTGTTCTGCGGAACGACCTGGTCGTGATGATCGTTGGCGTGGGCAACAAGTCCGCTGACTATGATGACAATGATGTTGAGATCCTGTCTCAATTGGCAAACCTGGCATGGGATGTTGTTCAGCGTAAACAGGCGGAGGAACTGTTAAAGGAAAGCGAATGGCGCAACAGGATTGTCTCCGAATTGACCGCCGACTATATTTTTGTTGTGGATGTTGACCCCAGCGGTGTTCTCAAACTTCGTTGGGCATCGGACAACATGGTTCGCATGACAGGGCGAACGGTTGAGGATGCGGCAACGTCCGATCTATGGGGAAGCATAATCCACCCGCACGACAAGGATCGTTTCTTTGGTTTCGTAAACCAAATCCTAACGACAGCCGAAGCGGGTGAACTTGAGTGCAGGGCGCTCTACAAACGTGGCGGAGAACGATGGATACATATCTTCGCGCGCCCGCAGGTCAGCGGGGATAACAATGTAACAGCCATCGTTGGCGCAATCCAGGACATCAGCGAAAGAAAGCTGGCGGAGGAGGTACTGCGGGAGAGCGAAGAGAAATACCGGAGATTATTTGATAACGCGATTCTGGGAATTTTTCAGTCCACGCCGGAAGGGAAAGCCATTTCAGTTAATAATGCATTCGCGCACATGTTCGGTTACGACTCACCCGAAGATGCCATTAAGCGGATCGGGAATGTTAGCGTTGATATATTCTCTGACCCCAATCGCCGGGCAGAGATTATCCGTTTGATGGCAGAAAATCCGGGTCTGAGAACATTCGAGAATTTATACCGCCGCAGGGATGGCAGTACATTTTTCGGCAGTCTTAATACGATGCCGATCAGGGATACCGACGGCAGTTTAATACGCATAGAAGGCATTATCGAAGACATCACCGAGCGCAAGCAGACAGAAAAAGCCCTGCGTGAAAACCAGCAGTTGTTCTCGCTATTTATGCATCACTCACCCATTTACACCTTCATCAAGGAGGTGACTCCCACCGAAAGCCGCGTACTGCAAGCCAGCGAAAATTATCTGAATATGATCGGCATCACGGGTCGGGAAATGATAGGCAAGACCATGGAGGAATTGTTCCCAGCCGAAGCCGCCGCAAAATTCACCGCCGACGATTGGTCTGTTGTTTCCAGTGGAGAGGTGCTGAAGCTGGATGAGGATTTTAATGACCGCCACTATACCACCATCAAGTTCCCGATTGTCCAGGGAGATAAAACCCTGCTGGCGGGTTACACCATTGACATCACCGAACGGGTGAAAGCGGAGACCGCCTTGAAAGAGAGTGAATTCTTTATCAAAGGCGTGCTGAACTCACTCACTGCCCACATTGCTGTCCTGGACGGGCAGGGGCAGATCATAGCTGTCAATGAATCCTGGAAAAATTTTGCGCACGAAAATGGCAGTCATGACTCCGCGGATTATGTAGGTTCCAATTACCTGGATGCCTGTCAAGCGGCAATTCAACAAGGTGATCCGATCGCCCGACAGGTGGATCAAGGCATACGCGCGGTTCTAAATGGATCGCAGTCCCAATTCAGTATTGAATACCCGTGCCATGCGCCGGGACGTCAATGCTGGTTCATAGTTACCATCCTGCCCCTGCACAAATCCAGCCAGGGTTTGGTTGTCCTCCATCAGGATATTACCGAGCGCAAACAGGCGGAAGTGGAACTGCAATACATGAAGGATGGACTGGAAAAGGCCAACAGGGAATTGCACACCGCCCTCGCCCGTGAGCAGCAATTGGCGCACACCGACGCGTTGACCGGCATCAATAACCGTCGTCACTTGTTCGAACTCGCCGAGCATGAATTTGAAATTTCCGTGCGTTATCAACAGCCGCTTGCCGTGGTCATGTTCGATATTGACCATTTCAAGGATGTTAACGATACCTTCGGACATGCGGTAGGCGATAAAATCCTGCAACAAGTTACAAAGATTGCATGCGCCGAACTACGTTCTGCCGATGTGATCGGGCGTTACGGCGGCGAGGAATTTGTGATCATACTTCCCATGACGAATGCACAACGTGCCCATTCACTGGCGGAACGCATCCGCATGGGAGTGATGGCGATCCGCGTGCCCACAGAAAAAGGAGATGCCTCCATCACACTCAGCATCGGCATCGTTGAAATACATCACGGCGCGCAGTCAGGGTCAATCGAAAATATGATCCGCGATGCAGACAAAGTGATGTACACAGCCAAACAAGCCGGACGCAATCGGACAGAGATCGGTTAGTTATCCATCATTAACCGTCCCGAAGGTTTATTTCGCGCAATTCAAATATCTTGCAGTAACCTTCGGGACTTTTTTTACTCAAATTGCGAAAACATGTGGATCCGCACCGGCTTGCTGACCATCTTTAGCATTCTCTTCGGGATCTATACTGAACACAGGCATGGATTGCGCTTTTACCAGCCATAGAGCGCACAGAGAAAAATGGGTTTTGGGGTTTTCCTCAAAAGTCTCTGTGACCTGATATAAAAAAGAACACTCCCGTAGGTCACGTTACAAACGTGACCTACATTTTTCATCCTTCGGGGTGAAATCCTTTCATGATTACTCTGTGGCTAAAACCTTCACGACAAAACCGCAAT
>DYDH01000234.1 GCA_020717985.1 Herpetosiphon sp.
GGATGTGATCGTGGACGCCCTTTGAATAATTTTCGCGCAAGCCTGAATCGCCTGGAGCGAAATCCCATTTTTCTTATCCGCCATCACGCCGCCGAAGAAAATATTTTCGCCAGCGGATATGGCTTCGGGGATGACGGCATAACTTTCGGGATATTCGATCAGCGCTGGACCAAGCGCCGCATACACCACCCCGATCTGATTCAACATTCCAGACATTTTCTGCGCGAGAAGCGGAGCCTGTTCCACCCTGCCGTTCAGCAACAATGGAAACGGAACTGTCGCCAGCCGCACCGTCTGCACTTCGTATCCGCCCGCCTCAAAAGCCGATTTTGCCTGTGACAAAAAACTTCCTGCGTCTTGCAGGATTTTTTCTTCGAGCGGAAATTTTGGATTACAAAAATATGTAATTGATCTGATTTTCATGGTTCACATCCAAATGTATTGCGTAATGCGTGTTCCGTAATTACGAATTACGAATTACGAGTCTTTGTCTCACAACTTCAAACATCAACACTGAACCTGCCACACCAGCATTCAACGATTCAATATTTCCACTCATTGGAATACTTATCTTTTGATTCGCCAATTTCCTCGCGGACTGACTCGCACCGCCCGCCTCATTTCCAATAATCAAAGCCAGCGGCTGACGCAGATCAACCTCCCAGCAAGACTGCCCATCCATATCCGCCAAATAAACGCCCACTCGCTGACTCGCTGATTCACCAACTCGCTGATTCGCTGATTCGCTGACTCGCCTCGCCGACTCGCAGAATCCCCCAATCTCGTCCCACCCCATCGAGCGGATCGGCAAACGGAAATGCGCCCCCATCCCAGAGCGGACGACCTTCGGCGCAAACGCATCGGTTGTTTCGGGTGGAAGCAGAACCAAGTCCACGCCAGCGGCAGCTGCAGTGCGAAGCAATGTGCCAAGATTGCCCGGGTCACGGATCTGGTCGGGGATGAGGATGAAATTTGGGTGATTGGTAAATGGTAATTGGGTGAATTCAAGAACCGCGAGAATGCCTTGCGGAGTTTCGGTTTCGCTCAAGGATTTCATCAAACTTGCGGAGACTTCCTCCACATCCACGCCGTTTAACGTTAAACGTTCAACGCTCAACTTTCCCCTCTCGTTTAATGTTTCGTCGTACAGAACAAACCTAAATTTCCAATTACTAATTACTGCTTCCTCCACCAGCCGCACGCCTTCCACAACGAACGCGCCTGCTTCGCGCCGTTCCTTCGCACGCCCAAGCAAGGCGCGGACTAGTTTTAGTTTTGGGTTATGAGGAGAGGAAATCATGGGAAATGCAGAATGGGGAATGCAGAATGAAGAATGTTAACCCCAAACCTTCAAGAAAGGTTGAATGGTGGCGTCGTCAAACAAGAGAATGCGGACGGTTTTCAAGGTGGAGGTTTGTGCTTCTGAAAAATATTTTTCGATGGACGAGAAAATAATTCCCGCCGCGCGTTCTTTAGGGAAGCCGAAAATCCCAGTGGAAATGGCGGGCATGGAAATGGACTCACACTTCAATTCGTCAGCCACGCGCAGAGAGCCGGTGACGGCATCGGCAAGTTTGGCATCTTCATCGCCGTCGCCCCAGACGGGACCCACAGCGTGGATAATGTATTTCGCAGGCAAGTCCCCACCCGAGGTCCACGCGGGTTGCGCGTGTAAAACAGGTCCATGCTTCTTGACCCACTTGTCGCTTTCCTCCTGAATCACATCCCCGCCGCGCCGCAGGATTGCCCATGCAACTCCGCCGCCATGTTGTAAATATTCGTTCGCCGCGTTGACGATCGCATCCACTTCATCAACCGTGATGTCACCTTGAACAATTTGCAGGGACTGGCCTGTTAATAGAGTACGTTGTATCAAAATGGTATTCATGTTTTTATTTTACCCCCGTTAAAGTTGCAGGTCACGCTTGTTAAAACCAAATCTCTGAGCCCTATTTTGAATCACAGAGACACCAACTCTGTGACTCGGAATCTTTTGTCATTGTGCGGCGTTATGCAATTCCTTGCGTACCACCTTGCGTAAGATGACTTCAATTTTTATCGGCTGAGTTTTTTAGATATTCCTGCGCAGCTTCCAAAAATTCCCGCGCCTGATTGATCATATCAGCAACAGCGTCCATTTCGATTTTTGTATCCACTTGATAGTCGCCAATCTGACGCGTATCAAATCCCTCGATCAGCCAGCGATGGAATTTCTGATCCAGCAATTTCGTTTTGGAAAAATACTTTCCATATGCGCCAATCACATCACCGTGCTTGCTGAATTGAAGACCTTTTTCATTCAACAAGGCTTCTGCGACATAAAACAGCGCATAATATACCCGACCAGCCGCAACATCCGTTTTTTCATGATCGAGCAAAAGCTCCGCGCTTTCAATTGTATCAAGCGCTTTATCCAGTAGTTTACGGGTGTAGTCATTCATGCAGGCACACCGTCCTTATGGATATTTCGTACCACTGGCATGATCGACTCCTGCCATTGAATTTCCTTGATAATCAAACGACTCACCGTGACATCGTATTCGAGGGATACATCACTGGCAAGTTGTGTGGAGCGCCGCAATTCTTCGAAATAACTTTTGTAATCCTTCAACAAAATCATAACATCCACATCCGAGCCCTGGCGGTAATCGCCGCGCGCGTATGACCCGTACAAATAGACGCCCTTCAACCTGTCCCCATAAATGCGGACAAGTCCTTCCTTCAACTCCTTCATCAGTTTCCTGATTTTCAGCGGAATTTTTCGGTTCATGGGATTATTTTACTCCATCTCCTTGATTCGCTGAATCTCTGACTCGCTGATTCGCATATTCGTGACCCCATTCGTGGACGGCACGGCGTATAATTGAAAAAAAATTCCCAGCGGGAAACTGGCTTATAATATTTGACATGAAACAGGATGTTCTCCTCCAAACCCTAAAACAAAAAAACACTGAATTGACAACGAAATTCGGCGTTAAATCCCTGTCCCTGTTTGGCTCTGTGGCGCGGAACGAAGCCACTTCCACCAGTGACGTGGATTTGCTTGTGGAGTTCAACCGTCCCATGGGATATTTTGGCTTGTTTGCCTTGCAGGATTATCTTGAAAAACTTCTCGGCTGTCCCGTTGACTTGGGGACTCCCGACAGCCTGAAACCCTACATCAAAGAACGCATTCAGGGGGAGTTGATCCGTGTCGCCTAGAAATTGGAAAGACCGTATTCGGGATATTTTAGATGCCATTGCTGAAATCCAGAAGTTCACACGAGGGATGGATTACGAGGACTTTCGTGAGGACGATAAAGCCGTCCGCGCGGTCGAGATGAATTTCATCATCATTGGCGAAGCGGCGAATCAAATTCCAGAGGAAGTCGAAGAACAGCACACAGTAATTCCATGGGGACTCATGCGTGCAATGCGAAACCGCATTGTGCATGTCTACTTTAGTGTTGACGAGAAACTGATGTGGGATACCATTCAAAACGACTTGCCGCCTTTAATTCCTGAACTGGAAAAACTTTTGTAATTTCATCCTTCACGCGAAGCGTTCCTAATTCATCCTTATGAATTCACTCCGCCCCCTCAAAGTCTTCCTCTGCCACGCACACCCTGACGCGGAAAAAATCCGCGCCTTGTATGCGCGACTGAAAGCCGATGGTGTGGACGCATGGCTGGACAAGGAAAACATCATCCCAGGGCAGGATTGGGAATTTGAAATCCGCAAAGCTGTGCGCGAAAGTGACATTGTGGTGGTCTGTCTTTCCAAACAATTCAGCCAAAAGGGATACCGCCAAAACGAAGTGCGGATTGCTTTGGAAGAAGCAAGCCTGCAACCCGAGGGCGAGATTTTCATCATCCCTGCGCGGTTGGAAGAATGCAATTACCTTGAAAGCCTGAAACGTTTTCACGGCGTGGACTTATTTGAAGAACGGGGCTATGAATATTTGATGCGCGCCTTGCGCCTGCAGGCAGACAAAATTGGCGCAGTCTTACAATCAAAAAAAGGTTGGTTGGGCGGCTTGACATCACCAACCAAGAAACCCGATACTCAAAAGCCTAAGCCTGTTGTTAAACCACAACCTACGCCACAGCCAGAAGAGCCCAAGCCAGTTATTACCCAAAAACCTCCGCGAAAATGGAATACTCGAATGATTGTAGCGATTGCTGGCATAGTTATTATTTTTGCAGCGATATTCGGTTTGCCGTGGAAACAATGGTTTGCTACGGCTCCTGATACTGCAACGGTTACACCAACAAATACTGCTGCTTTTACATCTCCCTCGCAAACTTTGGCTTTTACTCCTGCGGTGCCTACAAAGACAACCACGCCTGTTTTTACTTTAACTTCTGCTCCTACGCAAATCACTGCTACGCCGACTCCCAAAACACTAAAATGGAGCGACGTGACAGTTTCCTTGCCTCAGAGACCAATCGTCCTTGAAAATGCAAATCAGATTGAGCTCTTAACTACATTACCATCGCCATACAATACAGACAATTTTGTTTTATCATCTACTGATGACTATGTCGCTTTTACTGTTGGCGTAAATGTTTATACCGTAGGTTTTTTGGATGGTAACTTGCGTCATATTTTTGAGGGTCACACTAATAACATAGGATGTTTAGCCCTTTCCCCGGATGGGCATTTCCTTGCTACAGCAGCTTCTGTTGCAAATGCTCAAGATTACAAGGGGGAGATTAGGATTTGGGATGTTGAAAGCGGCTCTCTAATAAAAATATTAGAAAGCGTCTCACAATCTCAATGTGAACTTGTTTTTTCTCCTGACAGTATGATATTGGCACATTCAACACTTACTGATTGTTGCGGTAGAGTTGGGTCTGTCTCGGAAGCTAATACTGTTCAATTGTGGAGAACCTCGGATTGGGCAAGATTACAAGCTGTAAACGATCCAAAAAGCGATCTTTTTGGCATTGACATTTCTCCGGATAGCAACCTGCTTGGTATTGGAACAGCAGATAACCTTGTTCTTTTGTGGAATATAAAAGAGACTAAGATAGTTAAAGCCTTCAAAGAAGGAGATTCCAATTTTGAAGCAGTTAAATTCTCCAATGATGGAAAATTGCTTATTTCAGTGAATTCTAAGGACAAAATTTGGGTTTGGAATATTGAGGATGGGTCTTTGGTGTCATCTTTTCAAAGTTTTGGATGTGGGGATTTGTCAATTCTTGATAATAAATTGTTGGTCTGTAAATCCTATGGTGGAAAGGTTTATTTTTGGGATATTACTAAGGGACAATTGGTTAGCAATCTTGACTTGTTCCCAATATCTGGACATGCTGACTATGAAATCAGTATTACGCATAATAAGACTTTGCTTGTTGGATTTTTGCCATATTCATCGTATTGGGATTACGCTAACGCACGCAGAGTGACTGTTAAATCTAAGATAAGTCTTTGGGGAATTCCGTAATAATTACTTATCTATTGAGTTTATCGAAACAAATCCATCGTCCATCATCTACCGTCCACGGTCTTTAGTACAATAGGGGAATGCAAAAATACCTCCCCATCCTCCGCGCCCGCCGAGAGCGGCGACTTGACAAACAACGGAAATCATCCAGTCGCGCGCGTGGCGCATTGCTTGGCTTTGGGATGGTCTTCTCGCTCGTCCTCGCCGCGTTGATTTTGCTGGGCGCGTTTGCCTACGCCGATGTGACCCGCGACCTGCCTTCGGTGGAAATTCTTCCGCGACTGCTCAACCCGCCCGACGGACTTCTGCTCCAGCCCACGCGCATTTACGACCGCACGGGCGAACATCCGCTTTTCCGCTTCTCATCCGCTCCCGATGATGCCCCCCGCCGTTACATCCCCATCAACGAACAAAACCCACAACACATCCCAACCAATTTGGTCAACGCCGCACTCGCCGTTGCCGACCCGCGCTTCTGGTCGCACGCGGGCTACACCATGCAGGGAATCACCGACCCCGACTCGCACCCGACTATCGCGCAAAAACTCGTCAGCGATTTGATTCTCTACAACGAAGAACCGTCCACGCGCCGCGCCGTCCGCGAGCGGATTCTCGCCGCGCAAATTACCGCGCAGTTTGGGCGCGAGCAAATCATCGAGTGGTATCTCAACAGCGCGCACTTCGGCAGGTACGCCTTTGGCGCCGAAGCCGCCGCCCAACTTTATTTTGGAAAATCCGCCGACCAACTCACGCTCGCCGAGTCTGCGATTCTTGCGGCGGCAAGCGAAACGCCCGCTCTCAATCCTCTGGATGCGCCGCAGGTGGCATTGCAGCGTGGGCGCGAAGTGATTCACATGATGAATGGATTCCGACTCTTGAGCGACGAAGCGACCGGATTGGCTTTGGCGGAGACACCTACCTTCGCGGCTCCGACTCCGCCCCAGCCTGACTCGGCTTTCGTCAACATGGTCCTCGCTCAGGCAGAGTCGCAAATTCCGCGTGACCGAATCGAGCGCGGCGGATTGAACATCATCAGCACGTTGGATTACGATTTGCAAAGTCAAGCCGCGTGTGCCACCGAAGTCTATGCCGCGCGCATGGCGGGACTCGCCGAACCAAACGCTTCGCGAAATTGCGACTCAGCGCGACTCCTGCCTTCGCTTCCACCTGCCGTGACTCTCGCGGAATCTTCTGCAAGCGCGTTGATTCTCGACCCGACAAATGGACAGGTGCTGGCGTTGGTCGGCGAGACAAGCCAGGGCGTGGAAACTCCTCTCGTGACCGCACACCGCTCAGGGTCGAGTTTGGATGCGTTTGTCTATTTGACAGGATTCACTCGGGGCTTGAGTCCAGCCTCATTAACCTGGGACATCCCCAATGAGTCATCCGTCCAAAACTTTGATGGAAAATTTCACGGACCCATGCGTTTGCGGATTGCGCTGGCGAATGATTATCAAGTGCCTGTAGAAACGTTGA
>DYDH01000235.1 GCA_020717985.1 Herpetosiphon sp.
TGGGTTAAGGCGCTTTGGTTACTGTGGGTGTGGTGACGGTTCCAACCATGATGTTGATCGTGAGGGGATCACCAAAGAAAAGACCATTTTCATCTGCCATCTGCCATGAACTTTGGATCAGTCCGTTTTGACCACTGGGGACGACCAACTCGATGGAAAGCTCACGCTTCGCGCCGACTGGAATTGGTTCGGTGAGCACGAAGGGTTTCCCGCGCATGGGGTCGCCGCCCACGTTGGCAAAGGTGAAACCTGGTGCCCAGGCGCATCCGCCGTTGTTTTGCACGTACCAGGTCTTGGTGAATACTTCGTTGGGCTTCATCTGCGTCCCATCGGGGATGGAGTGATCTTCGATCCAGAGCAGTTTGTAGCAGGGATTGGCGAAAGCGGGTGTTTCGAGTGTGGCAGTAATTGCTGTAGGTGTGGATGTGGGTTCAACTGTCAGCGTGGGAGATGCGCTTGGAAGAATGACCAGCACCTGGGTCAGGGATGCGGCGTATGTTTGCACTGCTTCCGTGCGGAGCGCATCCGCATTGTCAGTTTGCTGCGCGTTGTTAGTTCCGCATGAAAAAAGCAAAACCCCAAAGATCAGGATGATGGTGATGGAGAGAATTCTTGTTTTCATGGTTTTAAGTATACAACATTAAACCTCAACGCCGAGCCAGATGCGGATGAAGTAGCCGATGACGAAACTAAATGCGGCAACGCTGAGGCTTAAGCCTGCCATTTCGGTAAATCGTTCGCGGAAGGATTCGCCTTTGGCGACGGAGATGTAGTAGTTGAATATGGCTATGATGATGACGGCGGTGGTCAGCGAAATGGCGAGGTCGAGGTAGTAGTTGGTGAAAAGCAGGTAGGGCAGAATAAGCAATGTGACTGTGATGATATAAGCAATGCCTGTGTATACGGCCGCGCGGACGGGGTGTTTGCCTGTGTCTTCGGAGCGGGTGGAGAGATACTCACTGGCGGCCATCGAGAGTGAGGCGGCGATGCCGGTGATGAGTCCTGAGAGGGCGATCAACTTTACGTCTTGCAGGGCGAGGGTTAGACCAGCGAGCGCGCCTGTTAATTCCACGAGCGCGTCGTTCAAGCCAAGCACCACCGAGCCTGCATAGCGCAGTCGTTCCTCATCCAACATGCCGATCAGTTTTTGTTCGTGCGCATTCTCTTCATTCTGATAGGTGATGGCCTCGGGGATTTCCTTTGCAATTGCGGCATAATTCTTTTGCGCGCCCTCTTCGCCCATCTCCATCAATTTAACGCCGAAAGTAAAGCCAAAGACAACGCTGACGATGTAATAAAACCAGACAATCAACCAACGCGGCTGGACTTCCTCATTGGTAAACTTTTTCCAGCCGTTGTAGTGACGAAGTTCGTCCTCGGCGATCTGGTCAATGATCTTTGCGTTTTCCTCTGATTTGATGCGTTTTGCAAGGCGCTTGTAAATATGATGTTCGGTAATTTCCGCGCGTTGGAATTCGATTACTTTGTTGTGTACTTCCTGACTGAGTTGCATGTTTTCTCCTTGTTTTTTGCGCGTTTTTTACGTGTGTAGCGTGTTCCGTTTTGAAAAACTTACGCAACACGCTACACGCTTTTTACTTATTTCAAACACGCTCTACTTTTACCTATCCCAACGCCTGATATTGCATGGACGCATATCGTCCGTAGGCAAAATGTTCCAACTGGCGTTCAATGTCGTTTAGCAAAGCCGACGCTCCGATGCGGAACAGGTTCGGGCGCATCCACTCTTCGCCGAGTTCCTCCTTCATCAGGATCAGCCAGTCCACCGATTGCTTGGCAGTGCGGATTCCGCCCGCGGGTTTGAATCCAACCTTGTAGCCGGTGGCTTCATGATAGGCGCGGATTGCACGCACCATCACCAGACTAACGGGCAGGGTGGCGTTGGTCGGCTCTTTGCCAGTTGACGTTTTTATGAAGTCTGCGCCGGCCTGCATACAGATGAAACTGGCGCGCATCACATTTTTGAGCGTGCCGAGTTCGCCTGTAGCCAAAATGGTTTTCATGTGTGCGTCGCCGCAGGTTTCGCGGAAGGCTTTCACTTCGTCATACAAGGTGCGCCAGTTTTGAGTAAGCACATGCTGGCGCGAGATGACAATGTCAATTTCAGAAGCGCCCGCCTTGACCGAGGCTTCGATCTCGGCGATCTTCTGTTTGAAGGGAATCAGTCCGGCAGGGAATCCAGTGGATACGGCGGCGACGGGAATCCCTGAACCTTTCAATGCATCCACGGCGGTTTCGACCATGCTGTGATAAACGCAGACTGCGCCGGTGGTGATGGTTTTTTCCACACCTAAATCTTTCAGCAACTGCGGGCGGATTGGCTGGCGGGCTTTGGCGCACAGGCGGCGCACCGTGCCGGGGGTATCATCACCTGAGAGGGTGGTCAGGTCAATATTTTGGACAGCCTGCAGAAGCCAGGCGGCTTGAAATTCCTTTTTCACCGTGCGCCGGGTGGAGATGGTGGCGGCGCGCCGCTCGACGGCAGAACGGTTTACTTTGGTATCGTCCACAGGCGTGAGGTCAAATGGAAGGATGGGAACACGTTCATTGTGAATTGTCATGGGTTTTGTAGTCATGGGAAAACTCCTAATATGCTCGCCTGTATTATAAACCGTCATTTGACTTTCATTTGGTTGGTCTACTTCTCACTTCTCACTTATTACTTCTCGCCTTTTGCTTGTATACTTGGGGATATGCAGCCCACTTTTGTCATCGCAGGCAAACTGAACCGCGAATATATCCTGCCGCCTTCGGGTCAGCCGCTTGTGGATTCGCCCGGCGGGAATTTGTTATATGCCGCGGGCGGGCTGGCTGTTTGGGACACGCACGCAGGTTTGCTTGGGCGCGTGGGTGAGGACTATCCGCGCCAGTGGGTGCGCAGCCTCGAAGAACGCGGCTTTGACACAAGCGGCATTCATGCGCTTCGTGAATTGCAAAATGTTGACTTGCGTACCTTCGTTGCATTTACCGATCTCAATGAGCGCAGTTATTCCAACGCGGTTTCGCATTTTGCCCGCCGCCAGCTTGCCTTTCCAAAGTCTCTGCTTGGGTATCAAGCCCCCGATGATTCGCCCAAAAATCTTCGTGAACCGGATCTGGTCTCGCCTGCCGCTTTGGATACGCCAAAGGATTATCGGGATGTCCGCTATGTGCATCTCTGTCCCTTTGACTTTGTCAGCCAGAGTCAGATGGTCAACATCTTTCGGGGCGGATCAAGCCAGACCGTCAGCCTGGACCCTGCTCCCGGCTATATGAATCCCAGCTTTTGGCGTGACCTGAGACTCGTCCTGCAAGGTGTCACGGTTTTCCAGCCATCGGAAGAGGAATTGCGCGCGCTCTTCTGGGGCGAGACCAATGACCTGTGGGAAATGGCGCGCAGGGTCAGCGAATATGGTCCGCAGGTTATTGTGATCAAACGCGGCCAGCACGGACAAATGTTGTATGATGCGGCGGGCCGCCATCGTTACGAAATCCCCTCATACCCCTCACGCATTGCGGACCCAACAGGTGTCGGAGATGCTTTCTGCGGAGGCTTTCTTGCGGGTTTTCAAAAGACGAACGACCCCTTGATGGCAACCTTGCATGGCAGCGTTTCCGCTTCACTCAAAATTGAAGGCAGCGGACCTTTTTATGCATTGGGTGTTATGCCAGGACTTGCCGAGGCGCGGTTACATGCGCTCAAAGAAACTGCGCGGGAAGTGTGAAGTGCAAAGGATGAATGATAAAAGACGAAAGACGAAGGACAAAGGACGAATGCACTTCGTTATCCAATCAACTTAACAAACCACCAAACCACCAAACCACTAAACCACCTAACCCATGACTAATCTTTCCACCCAACTCCTCGACCTTGCCGTTCAAATCCAGCAGATTCCTGCGCCTACTTTTTCAGAGGGACCACGCGGCGAATTTGTGCGCGGACTTTTCCTGAAAGAGAATCTAAAAGATGTTTCGATGGATTCGCTTGGGAACGTGTATGCGCGCCTGCCCGGCAAACAGAAGAAAGCCAAACCGTTGATTGTCTCTGCCCATTTGGATACGGTCTTTCCGATGGGCGTCAATTTGGAGGTTACCCGCAGGGGGCTGTGCCAAAAAGAAGCGGGCAGAATCGTCGCGCCAGGGATCGGGGATAACTCGTTGGGCGTCGCCGCATTGTTTGGGATTCTATGGGACTTGCGCGAACGAAAGGTCGAGTTGAAACACGATGTCTGGTTTGTGGCAAACGTCGGCGAGGAAGGTCTCGGTGACTTGCGCGGGATGCGCGGCGTGGTCGAACGTTTTGAGGATCATGTCATTGGCTATCTTGTTCTGGAAGGCATGGCGCTGGGACATGTCTATCATCGCGCCATCGGTGTGCGGCGCTATCGCATCACAGCCAAAACTGCGGGCGGACATTCGTGGGCTGATTATGGTAAACCATCAGCGGTGCATGAACTGGCGGCGCTGGTCACACAATTGACGTCCATTCGTTTGCCGCGTGAGCCGCGTACTACCATGAACGTCGGTACATTCGGTGGCGGGACGGGGATCAACGTGCTGGCATCTGAGGCAAAATGTGAATTGGATTTGCGCTCCGAAGACCCGAAGACTCTTTTGAAATTGATCCATCAGGTGGAAAAATTATTCAAGGACGCAGACCGCGAAGGCGTGCGGATCATGGCTGAGATCATCGGTGAACGCCCTGCGGGGGAAATCCCGGCCGATCATCCGCTGGTGCAATTGGCCTTGACCTGCACCCGCGAGCAGGATTTGGATGCAACCCTCACCATTGGCTCCACCGATGCAAACATTCCATTAAGTATGGGCATTCCTGCCGTAGTGATGGGAATCACCACCGGCGGCGGCGCGCATACCCTGCATGAATATATTGACGTTGAACCAGTGGGCAAGGGAATGGATGCCCTGGTGAAGTTTGTGGAGTTGGTTGGGGGGTAGTTTGGTGGTTGATGTGGTTTGATAGTTTTGTAGGTCACGTTTGCAACGTGACAGCGGCAGAGAAATTCGTCATGACCTGCTTTCTTTTCAAACCTCCGAGGTCTTCAAGACCTCGGAGGTTTATGTTTCATGAGTTAGAAGCGCGAGACGCAGTGTTGATGCGTTCTGACCGAAATAAAAAACTTCCGAAGTCATCCTCACCTCGGAAGTCCTCTCACTCATTACTCATTGCTCGTTACTTTTTACTTCTCCCCACATTCATAATTCATCCTTATCACTTCAACCCCAACACCTCAAACACCTCCAACGGATGCGACTTGCCCTTCATGGACATTTCCGCATGGAATTTTGCATCCACTTCATTCTTTACCCGTTCATATGCAGTCTTGCTGATCAGGATCTGATTTTTTGCAGAATTTTCCTGAATGCGCTTGGCGGTATTTACGCTGTCGCTGATGGCTGTGTATTCCAGTCTCTTTTCAGTGCCGATTAAGCCCAGCACGGCGTCGCCGTAGTGGATGCCAACGCCAAAGGCAAGGTGCGCCTCGGTGGGCAGTTCCTTGTATAGGTTTTCAATTGATTCGCGGATGATCAACGCGGTCTTTACCGCGCGCAGGGTGTGGTCAGGCTGCGGGATGGGAGCGTTGAACCAGGCCATGATGGCATCGCCCATGAACTTGTCAATGGTGCCTTCCTGCGCGAGGACGGCATCTGCCATGGCGGCCAAGTAGCGGTTGAGGATTTTCACCAGTTGTTCCGGTTCCTGGTTTTCGCTAAAGGTGGTGAAGCCGCGAATATCGGCAAACAGCGCGGTGATGTCGGTGCGCTTGCCGCCGAGTTGTAAACTGTTCGGGTCGAGTTGTTCGATCACAGCCGGAGAGACCATGCGTTCGAAGAGTCTGCGCTGTGCTTCGAGTTTCTTTCTTTCGGTCAGGTCATCCAGCACGATGGCAACGCCCTGCGTCTTTTGGCCCGCGTCTTTGAGCGGCGAGAGATTGAAGCGCCAGTCCACGTTGCCGCGTGTGGGTGAGATGTGACTGATTTCCAGATCCGCAATGGCTCTGTCGGTCTCGCGCATTTCCGTCAGGTGCGGCTCAAGTTCCTTTGAAACAGAAGCAAGCGTATCGTTAAGAAGATGACCGATAATGTCGCTCGAGGTCGATTCCAAAATCATTTCGGCAGCGCGGTTGGTAAGGGTGATCTGATTCTGAATATCCGCGGTGATCACGCCGCTGGCGATGGAGGCGAAGATGTTGTCCATCAGGTTCTTGAGTCCGGTCACTTCTTCAAGTGTGTGTTTGAGCGATGAGAACAGGCGCGCATTCTCGATTGCAACCGCGGCCTGGTTTGCAAAAGCAACCAGCAGGTTCCGCTCTGAGTCTGCAAAGATTCCCGCGCGGATGCGGTTGTCGGCATAGATCACGCCGATCAGGTCATTTTTTACTTTCAAGGGTACGCATAAAATGGAACGCAGATTGAACGCCACAATGCTTTCCTGCCCGATAAAGCGTTGGTCTTCCTGCGCGTTGGTGGTGATGAGCGGTTCGCCCGTTTCGATGACACGCCCCACGACGGAACGGCTCACGGTCAACTCTGAGGAGTTAATCGATTCCATTTCCCAGTTGCGTCCCATGCTGGTGACCATGACGCCGTTTTCGTCGCGCAGCATCAGAAAGCCGCGTTCGGCTTTGGTCAGGCGCACGATGTTGTCCATCACAATGGTCAGTACTTCATCGAGTTCGAGCGAGGAGTTAATAACCTGTCCCACATTGGCAAGCGCCAGCAAATTACTATGTTCGCGTTGGAAAGACTCGATCTTTTCGCTAATATGCGCGAGGGTCGTTTCAAGGTAGCGCAGATCGTCAACGATGTTCTTGGGCAGCTTTAATCTTGCGGCTTCCAAATCGGCGCG
>DYDH01000236.1 GCA_020717985.1 Herpetosiphon sp.
GGCATTGGCAACTGTCCGGGCGAGGGAAATGCCATTCGCAGGCAGAGCAAAATCCAAGTCAGGTGAGATGCGGGAAAGTAACAAGTCACGCACTGCGCCGCCGACGAGGTAAATCTCCTGGTCGGCGGGAAGAATATCCATAACTTTTTTTATCAAAGGGGGAAGCGGAAGCATGAAGATGATCTCTGGTTTTTCCTTGTGACGGCTTTGCTGGGAAGCGCGTAAGGCTTGCTCTGGCGTATCGCCCTGCGCGACAATTTTCCCGCGCACACGAGCCACCCAACGTCCTGCGTATGGTGAATGAGATTGAATATCGTCACTCATCTCAATTTTAGATCAAACGGACGGCTTATATTTATCCAGATCAACAACGCCGACAAAAGTTAAGTTGCGATAATATTCGTCGAGATCAAGTCCGTAGCCGAATACAAATTTATTAGGGATGGAAAAGCCAAGGTAATGAATGGGAACCTCCGCTTCGCGGCGTTCGGGTTTATCCAGCAAGGCACAGACTTTTAGTGTTTTGGGGTTGCGGGTTTTGAGCATGTTCAGTACTGAAGCAATGGTATGTCCGCTGTCTATAATATCTTCAACCAGGAGCACGTTCTTGCCGCGGATATCCGTTTGCAGGTCAAGTGTGACACGCGCAGAACCCGTTGATTCGCGCGCGCCGACTCCATAGGATGAAACAGCCATAAAATCCATCATGTGCGGCGAGGTGATGCTGCGGCTAAGGTCCACCATGAATGGCACGCCTCCGCGCAAAATACAAATGAGCAAAAGGTCGCCGTCGGGATAGTCCAAACTAATCTGCGCGCCAAGTTCTCTTACACGCGCCTGCAAGGTTTCTGCATCAATCAATATTTCGGACAGTACATCTTTATAGTTTTGCATGTATTTAGTTCCTTAGTTTATTGGTTATATAGTTGGGTAGTTCTACCGACTACGGAACTACCCAACCATCCAAACGCTTCGCGCAACTATCTTGGTACTTCGTGATGCTGTCTACAGCGCGCTTCGTATAATTCAGATGCGCCGACGATCACGATCGGGTCGTCATAACGGGCGGGCTTGCCGTTCACCAACCGTTGTGTACGCGAGGCGTCATCACCGCAGACCATGCAAATTGCATGGAGTTTTGCCACATCCTCCGCTTCCGACATCAGCGCGGGCATCGAACCAAATGGCTCGCCGCGGAAATCCGTATCCAACCCTGCCACAAGCACACGCACACCGCGCGCCGCCAATTCCTTGGCAACGGTCACCACTTCAGCATCAAAAAACTGTGCTTCATCTATACCAACAACCGTTGTATCTTTATCCAGCTTCGTGCGGATTTCTGCAGATTTTTCAACGGGGATTGCGTCAAAAGTTGAGCCAGCATGAGAGGCAACTTTCTCAACCGCATAACGGATGTCAATGGCTGGTTTGAACACCTGCACTTTTTGTTTGGCGATGGTGGCGCGGATCAGTCGGCGGATGAGTTCATCGGTCTTGCCGCTGAACATGGAGCCGCAAATCACTTCAATGGAACCGTGTGTATGACGCATAGTTGCTCCCTAAAAAAATATAAAAACAGGCAGACGCTTTTGCATCTGCCTGTCTAGTTTACCTGAGAAACCTTTACCTGAATATGCTTACTCGCCTGCTTCGGCTGCAGGAGTTTCAGCGGCTTCGGTTGGTTCTGCTGCAACTTTGGGAGCCTTGGGCGGTTTGGGAGGATCGGGCACTTCGGGAACTTCAAATCCCAACGCGCGCAACTTCTTCTTGGCCGCAGTCAGGGAAGACTGTCCAAAACCAGCAATCTCCAACATGGCGGCATTGCCTTCACCAAGCTTCGCAAGGACCTGACCAATGCTCAAAATACCGGCCTTCTTGAGCGCATCGGTTGCGCGGGGAGAAAGGGCAAGGTCGTCAATTGAACGATCTGGAGAACTGGCAGACTCTTCCTTGACCTTCTGCTGTTCCACATAGGTCTGGCGGGCAGAGAGTTTCTTGTAGAAGCGATCCACCTGACCTTCGATGTCCATAATACGGGCAGATTCACCGGTAAAGAACGGATGACAGTTGGAGCATACGTCAATGCGTAATTCTTTCCTGGTGGAAGTGGTCACCCACGTTTTTCCACAGGAAGCACAGGTCACCTGCGCTTGATAAACTGTAGGATGGATTTCTGCTTTCATATTACGCTGCCTCAGCAGGGACGATATTTACGCGCTTGCGTCCATGCACTACGTCGAACATTACGACCCCGTCCGCGATTGCGAACAAGGTATCGTCTTTACCAACCAATACATTAAGGCCTGGCTTGATCTTGGTGCCGCGTTGGCGAACAAGAATATTGCCAGAAAGGACAAATTGACCGGCGTAACGCTTAACACCCAACCGTTGGGAGTTGCTGTCACGTCCGTTGCGGGTTGATCCGCCACCTGTTTTATGTGCCATTTCTACCTCTCACTTTACTTCTTATCGGTCTTTTTGGTCGTCGAAGGTTTGGCTGCCTTTTTCGGCTTCTCGACTTTTGGCTCTTCTTCCACCGCTGCCACTTCAGCGACGGCTTCTTTCTTTACTTCAACCTTGCGCTCTTCACCGGGCTTGCCAATGAAATCAATCATCAAGCGCGTATAAAAATGGCGATGACCACCCTTCACACGGATGCGTTTCTTGGGGCGGTATTTGAAAGAGACAACTTTGGGGCCTTTAACATGGTCAACCACTGTAGCGGAGACCGTGATCTCACCCACTGTAGGCGTACCGACCAATATGATGTCTTCGTCTGCCATGAGCAGGACACGTTCAAAGTCAAACTTTTTACCTATTTCATAGGCGAGGCGATCCACATCAATGGTGGAACCTTCGACGGCACGATATTGTTTGCCGCCGCTTTCAACGATTGCAATTCTCATTATTTTCTCCAGTCATCACTTCGCCGCGTACCTTGCGGAGAACTTACACTCTACGCCGAGTCGTGGGGAAGCTGGGTTATTTAGCGGACGGTATTATACATGCGGGAAGGTACACCTGTCAACGATTTTGAGGCTCAAAAAATGAGCCATTCCCCTGTCAGCGGGGAATGGCGGATAAATATTGACGGGACAGAAATGCCCAAAGGGGACGTCTCAGGCAACGGGTCGGGAAAGATACGCTGGACTTTACTTCGGAAGCATGGCTGTGAGAGTCTTCGTCACAGTTTTAAGCTGGTCGGCATGTCCCTTGATCTTGTTCACATCGCCGGTATTGAGTCCGGAGCGCACATCTGTGATGGTCTTGGATGTGGATGCTTCGTTATCAATGATCTTCTGGGTAATACTCTCAAGGCTGACAAGCATATCCATCACATTCTTGGGGATAAGCGGCAGGTTCTTGAGGATGGGAAGAAGGACATCCAAAATCTGGTTTGCAATGCGGGCATACTTTACAGTGAGTGTGTGCAGCGAACCGATGGAACTGGTCAACTCAATGGCGACCTCCTGAATCGAGTCGATCATTTCCTTGTTCTGTTCGATGATCTTGGTAATGTCATTGATCGAGTCTGTTAACTTGTCTGAAAATTTGACAAAGGAAGCTGGTTTGGCTGCGGCATTGACCGGTGTGGGCATGGGAAATCTCCTGTGATATAAGTTGGGGATTACCTTGCAGCGCAAGGTAAATTCACACCAAATATACAACACTTCAACTCCAAAGACAATCTTATTGACAAACATCACCATCTCGTATATCCTGAATATATTGTCAACATTAACAGTAAGGGAGTTACCATGAATCAAAATGGCTTGAAATGGGAACGCGTTCGCATCTGGCTTTTATGGCTTGCACTTCCACTTGTGATCGGGATAATAATCGCCACCTCCATTCCACAACCTGTGATCGGCGTCATTCGCCTTGACGATGCCATCTACTCCTACACAGCGCGCGATATGATCTCGCAGATCAATTATGCAATTGATCATCCAGAAATCCGCGCAGTGGTGCTGGCATTTGACAGCCCGGGCGGAACCGTGGTGGACTCGGAAGCGGTGTACATGGAATTGACGCGACTGCGCGCGCAGAAACCCGTTGTCACTGCGGTAAACGGTATGGCCGCCAGCGGCGCATATTATCTCTCTGTGAACACAGATTACATCTACGTTAAGCCCTCTTCAATAATCGGCAACATCGGTGTGATTTCCTACCTGCCCCCCACCCCTTTTATTTTTGAAGAAATCATCTCCACAGGTCCCTATAAACTATGGGGATCCCCGCGTGATTCAGAAATGCGCCAGACCGATATGATCAAGGAAGGATTCTTTCAGGCGGTAATGCTCGGCCGCGGTGACCGGATTAAAGTCGGACCTGAGGTTATCTTGAGCGGGCAAATTTGGATCGGCAGTGAAGCCGTGCGCATCGGTATCGCAGACGAAATCGGAACCGAAACAGACGCCTTCAACAAGGCTGCCGAATTGGCACAAGTTGCAAACTATAAAACATTGGACTTGATCGAACTGACAGGCAGCGTAGACCCTTCATCTCCCTTCTTCATTCAAAGCCCGGAGGGCGTCACCCTGCCCTATCCAGTTGAGCCGGGCACGTACATGCTTTTCATCCCCCAATTACCCGTGAAGCAATAGGAGGCCGCCATGAAAAAAAATATGCTCTGGATCGCATTGGCCGCCTTGATCATCCCCGCCCTCACGCGTGGATTGTGGTTCTATCGCGGTATTCCCCATCAGCCCGAACTCGCCACACTGGATTATCAAGCCCTCACCATTTCCCAGCCTCCATTAAAAACACCCAACCCTGCGGGAGATGAAGCCCTCAAACAAACCAGCGGCGCTGTGTTGTTTGACCTTACACATGTCAATCAATATCAAGCCCCAGAAGTGCAATCCCTTAAAGAGGCAATTGAAGAACGCGGCGGCAAGGTGGAGTTCATGACAAATGCCGCCTTGCTGGAGGACAAATTAAAGTACGCCAGCGCGTATGTCGTCATTTCTCCATCCACCGCATTTACCGCGGATGAATTGCGCATGGTGCAAGATTACGTGGAACGCGGCGGAAGATTACTCGTATTCACCGATGCCACGCGCGGCTTGCTCTATTACGATTATGCCAGCGACACGGTAATCAACCTCCCGGATGCAAACATAGTCAACCCATTGCTTTCGCCGTTCGGGATCACGGTCAACAACGATTATCTATATAATGTGAAAGAACACGAAGGCAACTTCCGTAATGTATTCTTCGGAGACTTCGGCAAAAATGAGTTGACCTTTGGACTCAAACAGGTAGCCTTGTATGGAACGCACTCGGTCAAATCAACCTCAGGGCTGACTCTGCTTCGAGGAACAGAATCAACCCTCTCGTCGGTGAATGATGCGCATGATCCCGCTGAAGGCGGCGCAGCAATCAGCGGGAACGGAAATGTCCTCGCGTTCGGCGACTTTACATTCCTGACATCCCCTTACAAAACCGTAGCCGACAACGCCACGTTGATTAACAACATTGCAGACTTTACATTGGGCGGCAAGCAAATGATTACGCTCGCAAACTTCCCATACATCTTCACGCAACCGGTTGTGCAAGTCTATCCCTCATCCAAAATACAACTGACCGCGGAAACCATTGACGCGATCAGCGAATTGCAAGTATCGCTCCGCTATGTGGGCGCCACCATGGAGATGGCGGATAAAGCGCCACGCGATGGCGACATATTAGTCCTTGGCACATTCACCCCCAGCGATGACCTGCTGGATTTCACCGATCCGTTTAATATTAAGTTTGATGAAACCAGTGATACCATCACCGTGAAAAATTTTGGTGAAATTGGGCGCGCAGGAAATGGCATATTATTATTTGAAAAAAATATAAAAGGCAACACGCTTACCCTGCTTGCAGACACTCCTGAAGACCTGCTCTCCCTATTAAGCGCTGTAACAAGCGGCTCGCTATCCGGCTGTGTAGTGCAAGGTGATATTGGTATTTGCAGTGTCGGCTACGGCGGCGATACTTCAGGAGATACAAGCGAAAGCACAGCGACAGCAGAACCCACCAGCGGCGAAGCCACCCCTACGCCCACAACAATCCCGGCAGGATAAAAAAATGAGCAAACTAATCCAACTCGGTTCCATAAAAGGACATCTCGCAAAGCCCAATGGAAACGGACCGTGGCCCACGATAATCGTGATCCAGGAATGGTGGGGACTGGACGCCCAAACCAAATCCATTGCGGATCGTTTCGCGCAGGAAGGTTACCTCGCTTTTGCGCCCGATCTCTATCACGGCGAACTCGCGCAACTCGGCGACGGCGATACCGCAATGAAACTCGTTCAAAAATACGCACCCAATGCGTACCTTGACCTGCAATCCCTTTTTGACGCGCTCAAAGCGAACCCTGAATGTAACGGAAAAATTGGCAGTGTCGGCTTCTGCTTCGGCGGACGCATGTCACTCACCCTCGGCTTGAGCCGACCCGTGGACGCCGTCTGCACATTTTACGGCGGCGGGATGCAAACCATCTTCGATCAGTTGCGTGCAAATCTCAAAGCCCCCGTGCTTGGGTTGTTCGGCGACGCCGATGTTTCCATTCCCGCTGGAACAGTTGAAGAGTTCGACAAATTGCTCGACGATGTCGGCGTGGAACACGAGGTCATCATGTACCCAAATTCAGGACACGCCTTCTTCCGCGACAGCGATCCAAGCGTTTATATCCCCGAAGCATCAAAGGATGCATGGGAACGCGTGAAAAAGTTCTTCAAGAAAAATTTGAATTAGGTGTGTTCCACACTGTAAGACCAGACGGTGATTGGCGGTTATCGTCAGGATAAATATGGTTTTTGCAAAGTCCGTTGACGGCTTTTTGATTTTGTGGCACAAGGC
>DYDH01000237.1 GCA_020717985.1 Herpetosiphon sp.
GAAGAAAGACAAGCCGAAACTTGAAAACGGAATTGAATCCGCGCAGGCTGGCTTGCTTTTTGTTCCGAACAATGTAACCAATGGTTATATTCAGGCGATCTATCCAACGTACCGGGTGCAGAGCGGCGACCGCTTCCAGTCCACGATCGGTTGTGAGTACGGGGCAACCACTTGCTATGTGGCCTATCGCCTTGATTATCAGATCGGCTCCAATGCGGTGAAAACTTTCTGGACCTTCCGCGAAAAATATGAAGGGCTGAGTTACAGCGTCAACCTTGACCTTAGTTCACTGGCAGGTCAGGATGTGAAGTTTATCCTTGTGATTTCCGCGTATGGTTCACCAGCGGGGGACCGCGCTTTGTGGGTTAATCCGGTCATTTCCTCACACGGAAACCCGCCCCCGCAGCCAACAGGAACTAAGTATGATTTTGGCACGGCGTCCTCTCCACTTGCGTCAGGTTATTCGAGAGTCACTGAAACGACGGCCTATTCAGCAGGCGGTTTTGGCTGGACCGATCTAACTGGTCTCGAATCAAGAGACAGAAGCGCAGTAGCTGATGATTTGAAGCGGGACTTTGTCATGCATAGTTCCGCCGCGCGGACCTTCAAAGTGGATTTGCCCAACGGTAATTACTCCGTCGGCATTACGATGGGTGATAATGACTATGCTCACGACAACATGGTTGTAAAGGCAAATGGAACAACCGCGCTGGCGGATGTGGATTCCGCCCTTGGAGCGTTTACAGTTACTACCTTCAATGTGACGGTCAGCGGCGGATCTTTGGCTCTTGAATTTTCGGATGCCGGTGGGTCTGACCCAACCTGGGTCGCGAATACTTTATCCATAGCGCCTGCAACTTTACCTCCTCCATCGAACTGTGACCGTGCGCAATTTGTTTCCGATGTCACCGTGCCGGATGGCACGACCTTCCAACCCAATGCCACTTTCAGCAAGACATGGCGTCTTAAGAATGTCGGCACTTGCACATGGTCAAATTACAGCCTGATCTTTGACTCAGGTGAAAAGATGGGCGGGTCTGATGCGCTCATCCCGGCCTCTGTTGCTCCAGGACAGACCGTAGACATTACCATTAACCTGACCGCGCCTGCGAATGCCGGCACATATCGTGGTTATTGGAAACTCAAGAACAACAGCGGCGTTCCATTTGGCATTGGTTCCGCGGGGACAAAATCCTTCTGGGTTGAGATCAAGGTCGCTGGTACAGCGGTGACACCGGTGAAAACGGTCACTCCCGGCACGCCAGTTACACCCGCGCCTCCGGTCGCTGGCACAGTGTATGACTTTGCCGCCAATGTCTGCGCCGCCACATGGATCAGCGGAGCGGGCACACAGCCCTGCCCCGGCTCTGATGGAAATTCAAACGGCTTTGTGTTAATTACCAATCCCTCAAGGTTGGAGAACGGCACAAACGACAGCCGGACGGGTTTGATCACCGTGCCGCAGCAAATCAACAACGGATACATTCAGGGCTTCTATCCTTCGTATAAAGTAAAGAGCGGAGATAAATTCCGCTCCATCGTAAACTGTGAAAACGGCGCTACTTCCTGCTATGTAGTTTTCCGCCTGGACTATGTCATTACTGGCAGTTCAAATATTCAAACCTTCTGGGCTTTTGTGGAAAGGTATGAAGGCCAGTATTACTCAGCGGATATAGACCTGACCGCATTGGTTGGGCAGGATGTCAAATTCGTCCTCAGTGTGGCTGCCACCGGTTCACCTGTGGGTGACCGCGCGCTTTGGGTTGGACCTATCATTTACAATGCGGGCTCTGTGACCCCTCCAACAGCAACATTTACACCCACGCCCACGCCTACAGCAACAGCCTCGCCAACGCCGGTCACGCCAGTACCGTCGTCATATAAATATGATTTCGGCACCGCTTCCTCTCCACTTGCGGCTGGTTTTACGAAAGTCACAGAAGCGACAACTTATTCGGCAGGCGGTTTTGGCTGGACTGATCTCGCTGGTCTTGAATCAAGAGACAGAGCCACATTGGCTGATGATTTGAATAGAGACTTTGTGATGCATAGTTCCGCCGCGCGGACGTTCAAGGTGGATCTTCCCAACGGGAATTACTCCGTCAGCATTACAATGGGAGATACCGACTATGCTCATGATAATATGGTTGTAAAAGCAAATGGAGCAACTGTATTGGCTGATGTGGATAATGCCCTCGGAGCGTTTACGGTCAACACCTTCAATGTAACGGTCAGCGGCGGGTCTTTAGCTTTTGAATTTTCGGATGGCGGAGGCGCTGATCCGACTTGGATCGTGAATGCGGTATCCATAACAAAGACCCCATAAGTGTGATACAAGAATTTTGTTCCCGTTGCCGAAAGGCGGCGGGAACTTTTAATTTATGCCATCGTCCTTTTGGGAAAAGGAGACTTGAATGAAACGTATCCTGTTTTTGATGTTGATCTTCCTCACAGCCTGCTCTGCGATGGAGTCCACTCCCGTTTCCTATTTTGACGCCTCACCGCCCGTCCAACCTGGTTCTGCTATTCTGACAGTTGATTCCACCTCCGAACAGATTCAACGTGCCATGCTCGAAAGCGCCGCAAAGTGGACAACGCTCCAGATCAATGGCGTGGTCACATGGTATGTCGCAGACGGCACAACCCAGGTCTACCAGGAGCAGACTTGGATCGATCCGCTCAATAGCCGATACAAAGTTGATTTGAACGGCACAAGCAATGCCGCCGATAAAGTCCTCAAGTTCAGCGACGGTGTGAATATATACAATGTCAACTTGAATTCGGGACTGGTGGAAACTTCCTCTTATCCTGATTCCGCGCGCGTGGGTCAATATATCCCGCCCGTGAGCGAAGGGACAGCGTATCCAAATCCGATATGGGGACAGATGGGCACGCCGCTTTCTGAAATGGCTTTTTCATCCAATTATGCCCAAGGCACGGGGACGTTTAAACCATTGGGCATCGAAACCATCGCGGGGCGCGAAACGCTTGTTGTGGAATGGACACGTGCTTCTGAGTCACTGCCTGCCTTCAAAGCATGGCTGGATACCAGCACTACGGTCATATTGAAGTTGCAGGAATTCGGCATGAAAGATAGGACCGGTGCGCTGCAAGGTGAGCGCATTGTGAACGAGGTCATCTACAACCAGACTTTTGACCCTTCATTATTTACCATGCCTTCCGACTTCGCACAGGCAGTCATGCCCACTCAGGTTGGCTCACTGCCCATCGAAACAGGATCAGGCTCAATGTCGGCAGAAGAAGCGGGGGAGTTGTATTTCTTCCTGCAACCTCATCAGGCAGGGACATCCATCCAACTGGCAAAGGTATCCGGCATGTGTGTTTTTGATTCCGCGGGCGGCGCATGTCCACCGTTGCAAATTGTAAATGTCCCATTTCCTTTTAATTTCACGATCAATGCCTTGAGTTGGTCGCCTGACGGAAAGTATGCCGCCTTCTCGTATTCGGATAATGCAAATGGTACACCGACAAAGTTGTGGCTGTTTGACCCCGTCGCAAACACATGGACTCCGTTGGCAGAATTCCCATACATTGACCCGCCCTTCTGGTCGCCCGATGGCGCGTGGATCGCGTTCCGCACGCAGGACGGACTCGGCGGCGAGGATGTTTATGTCGCGCGTAACAACGGTTCGGAGATGAAGAGTGTCTCGGCAAGTTTGCCCGCCGAAGGGAAGCCATATATCATGGACGGCTGGCTTACTGACAACATCATCATGCGTTCGGCATTGCCTCGCGGTTCAGGCAATACATACACTACGTATTTTGTGCGCGTTGGTGATGGGTCTGCGAGTCCGATGTTTGAAACAGGGGCGGCAAAGTCGCAATTTTCAGCCGCGCCTGATGCGAGTCTGCTGGCATATGATGAATATGATTCCTCCAGCCAGAAGCACATCTTGAAAGTGATGGGTACGGATGGTACAAATGAAGTGACACTGGCGAATTTCACCGGTGGAAGCATCTATCCAATTGTTTGGTCGCCGAACAGCCAGTGGATCGCCTTCAACTATTACAGCAATTTTTCCGATGGCGCACCCAGTGCGGAAGTTTACATTGTCGGCCGTGATGGAAGTACATTATCCTCGGTATACAAAGGAACAACCGTCGGACGATTGGTCTTTTCGCCCAACGGAAAATATTTACTTGTGGAAGAAACCACCTCCGCCACAGGCGGACATTTATTTTTGGTAAACCTTGCCACGCTGGAAACAAAGATACTGCAAGCCCCGGGCTTATCCACTGATTACGATTGGTACGCGCCTTCGTGGAGGCCGTGAGTTGATGCTAAGTAGGTCACGCTTGCAGCGTGACAGCAGATGGCTGCTCAGATATTGAACGCGGGAACAAATTGCTCTTTTGCCGAATGAAATTCTTAACGCAAAGTCGCAAAGGAAAGGTCCTTGAAGCTTTGTGGCTTGGCAGCTTTGCGTTAAAAAGGTAAACCGCAATTCATGGCCGCGCTAGGTATGGATGGGTTTTCAAACATGAAAAAATATTTTTTCTGGCTCACTACACTTGCCCTTTTTTCACTGGGACTGTCATCGGTGAATCAAGTCTCCGCGCAGGATGCGACACCAACACCGCCGACCGAAACACCGACAATACAGGCGCAAGCCCCCGCGCCTTCACAGGTGATCGAGGCAATCAACAACCTGCGTATGTCACATGGTATTGCCCCGTTGGGCGTACATCCCGTTTTGATGCAGATCGGTCAAATGGAAGCCGAGGGCATTGCCGGCGGCATGAACGGACACTGGCGTCCGAATGATTTGACGTTGGGACAATGGCTGATCTCGCTCGGGTATCCGCTTTCAGGTGATCTTTCGCTTGATGGCTATCGTTCTGAAAACTGGGGTTTCGCACAGGATGCCCAAGGCGCAGTTGCCATGTGGCTGGGCGATGATTTACATTCGAATACCATGCTCTCCATTGAACGCAGTGACATTGGGGTCGGCATCGCATTTTCACAGGAAAATGATTCGTATGTCATTGTGGTCGAAACAGCCTGGCAGACCGCAAGCGGCAAACAACAATCGGAGGCGTATGCCATCCTGACGGGCATTCCCCAGACGCAAGCTGCATATTCCGACATGTCCACCCAGGCAGCGGAAAATGGATTGCTCCCGCAAAACATGATGCCTGTTGCGCTCAACACCGCACTCCCAGATGGCAATGTTTATCACGATGTGAAATACGGACAAACCTTGTGGAGCATTGCGGTTACATACGGAACGACCATTAAACAAATACAACAGTTGAATGGGTTGACTGATACGATAGTTCGGACTGGACAACATTTGCTGATCTTGAAAGGCGCGACGCAACCCGCGCCCCGCGACGCATCCGTTACACCGATGATTGCTTTGTCTCCCCAATCATTTTCCACGCCGACAATGAGTCCCACCAAAACTGCTGCCCTCGAAGCCACACCACACAAACCGTATACCGCGCGTGACAAACAAAAAGACATGTTTGGCGTCATTGCCATCGGCGTCGCTGCATTATTTTTAGGTGGACTGTTCGCTGTGATGACGAAGAAAAAACCGATTTAGAGAACATGGAGTCAAACATCAGGAGACGTTTGACTCCATAAACTGTTTTTCATTTCCTGTTTTCCCATTTGACTCTCCTCCCTCTACGGCGTAAACTAAAACAAATCTATGAGCATGACCAGCGCTCAATGTGAGACGGTCATGCCGCGAAAACTGGAGACCCAATGATTTTCTCAAACACTCCGCGCCCCGAGATATTGAAATCTCTTGCGGATGTTAAACACGCGCCGTTCTGGTTGGATGATCCACGGCGTCCCGTTCCCCTCTCTGCATTAACTGAAAATATTACAGCAGACCTCGTTGTGATCGGCGCAGGCTTTACAGGCTTATGGACTGCGCTGATGGCCAGGCAAGCCGACCCAACGCGTGATGTTGTTCTGCTCGAAGCGGGGGACGCAGGTTGTGGCGCAAGCGGGCGCAACGGCGGCTTCGTCGCATCGTCGTTGACTCACGCCTTCAACAACGGACTCACCCGCTGGCCAGATGAACTCAAAACACTGATCAGGCTGGGACATGAAAACCTGGATAGCATCGAACAGACGATTCAGCAATTCAAGATTGATTGCGACTTCATCCGTTCAGGCGAAATCAGCGTGGCAAACGAACCTTGTCAAATTGATGACCTGCGCGAAGAAGTGGAAATTTCTGCGAAATACGGAGAGCATATTCAATTTCTCGACCAGCAGCAAATTCGCGCGCGGGTTAACTCGCCGACCTATCTTGCCGCAGTCTACGACCCGTCTGTGGCGATGGTCAACCCCGCGCGATTAGCGTGGGGATTAAGAAGGGCATGTCTGGAAGTTGGAGTCCGTCTGTTTGAGGGCGCTCAAGTCACAGCGTTGGAAGAGAAGCGCGACGCGAAGCGTGTCATCGTCAAAACAAATTATGGGCAGGTCGAATCCAAAAAAGTTGCGCTCGCCACCAATGCCTTTACGCCGCTGCTCAAACGTCTTTCGTTTTTCATGGTTCCTGTTTACGACTACGCTCTGATGACCGAGCCGCTTTCGCAGGAAAAACGCGCTTCGATCGGCTGGCTTGGGCGCGAGGGCGTCGGCGATATTGGCAACCAATTTCATTATTACAGCATCACTCCCGAAGGTCGGATTTTATGGGGCGGATACGACGCTGTTTATTATCGGAATAATGAAGTTGCGCCGCATTTG
>DYDH01000036.1:0-18055 GCA_020717985.1 Herpetosiphon sp.
GTTGATGAAATCCTCTGAAACCTTTGTTGAAGAAAGGATTTCACGCAGGCGGTTTGCAGGCACGCGGAGCATTCCATAAGTGGCGAAGATCGTGAGAGAGTCGGTGGGCATTTGTGTATGGACCTTATTTAATCTTTAGGACAACGACGGTGCAGTCGTCGTCCTGTGGGCGCGCGCTGGAATGGTTTTTTACAGATGCAAGCAGGATATCTGCAATTTCATGTGCCGAACATTGCGTGGACTTTGCAAGGATATTCTTTATGCGTTCGTATCCGTACATTTCATCGGATTGATTGCGCGCTTCGGGAAACCCATCTGTTGCGGCAACAAAGATATCTCCGCTTGAGAGTTCGATGGTTTCGGATATGTACGAGTAAACATACAAGACCCCGATGGGAATATCTGAGGCTTCCAATAGGATCGGGGCTTTTCCGCAGGGAATATAAAAGACGGGACTCTGCCCAGCATTACAAACAGACAGCTTGCGGGTGGCGGGATCGAATAGCCCGATTAAGGCAGTTGTAAACATGCCTACTGACGAAAAATCATCGAAGAGATCGTTGTTCAATCTCTGCATGATCTGGTGTGGCTGTGTGAATGGCATGTTGCGCGTGGCCGCGCGCGCAACGGTGCGTGTCATGGCCATGAGCAGGGCAGATGAAATTCCCTTGCCTGTAATATCGCCGATGGCAAAGACAAATGGCTTGTCCGGCTGGGCAATCAGGTCGAAGAAGTCGCCGCCAACTTCGAGTGCGGGAATGGACGTCGCATAAATATCCAGTCCGTTTACGGAAGGGATTGACTGAGGCAGAAGGGCTGTTTGAACCTGACGCGCCAGATCCAATTCAGTTTCGAGGCGTGCGCGTTCGATTGCCTCTTCGTGCAAGAATGCGTTTTCGAGCTGCGCCCCGATGTGATCTGCGATTGCCTTGGCGAGTTTTATATCAGGCGATGTGAAAACACCGGATTTGTTGAAGACGCCAAAGACGCCGAAGATTTCATCCCGCACAGGAAGGGCAACCAACAACACATTTCGCAATCCGGGCGGCAAGGTTTCAGAGTCTTTGAAGGTATGCCGCGATGGGTTGTGACGGAACAATGCCGCAGCCGCTTCGACGTGCGCTTTCGGCAGGGGCGTATCCGAAATTTGGTGGATGATGGAAGGCTTTCCCTTTTGCGTCAGGATCGCGAAACCGCCAACCACATTCAACATATTTTTTGATTCCTTGATCAACAGGTCCAACAGAGTGGGAATATCAAGGATGCGGCGGGTGGCCTGTGTCAGGTCGTAGAGCGCGACAAGCCGATCCTGTGTTTCCACGAGGGCGCCGGTGATGTTGTCGAATTCGGAGTCGGCGTTAATCAGGTCGTTCATCATGTCAAACACGATTTGAACTGTGTTTTTCCATTCCTCGCCTGCAAGCCCCTGGATTTGTAATGAGAGGTCCGACGAATGAGAACGGACAATCAACGCCGGCTGGTCTTTGACAGGATTTAACTCAGTTTCTTCTGAGCGCGGACAAAGTTTGGATACCTTGCAGTCCGCCTGGCATATAGCGAAATCTGCCGGTCCATCTGGACAGGCAAAGAGCGTGTTGTCTCCGTCAAGTAATTGCACGCGAGACGCGCCGACCCGCATCAATGTCGATGCGAGGACGCGGTATTTCGTGCGTTTATTATCCAGACCGTTTGATGTCATGTGTTTAATTTTTTTTTTTTTTCAAAAAGCCCGGCTTGCATCCGCTTCTGTGGGATAGATGTCGAAGGCTTTGTCGAGTCGTGTTAACTCAAAGATGACACGCACGGGTTGCTGCAGACTGCAAAGATACAACTTGCCGTTTTTCTCGCGGCAATGTTTCAGTCCGCTTACGAGTGTGGAGAGCGCGGTCGAGTCGATGAAGTTGACGCCCTCCAGATTCACCAAAAGTTTTGTCCTGCCCTGGTTGACCTGCTCCTGAAGCCATGCATTTACAGGTTCAACTTCGTGAGCATCGAAACGCCCTTTAAGTTGCAGGACAGGAATTGCATTGTTGGTTGATTTGATAATTTCCATGATCGCTCCTTATTTACCTTTCAAAAGCCCTTCGAAATGGATTAAATACCAATCCACCACTTCGGTGATGGGCAGGCCATTCGCGGCAGTGTAGTTCCGCAAGCCAATTTCTATCTGGCGTTCGGGGTTGTCTATCACGCGCGCAATCGCATCGGCAAGACTCTTTGAGTCGGTGGGTTCAAAAAATTCACCATCATAGCCTTCTTCAAGCACAAGTTCGGCTAGGTCGCCAAGGTTCGGCAGGACAACCGCCTTGCCAAATCCGCCAGCCTGATGAAGAACGCCCGAACTGCCGGTTGTGGATGTGTATGGAAACGCCACCGCCCATGCCTCGCCAAAAATACGCGGCACATCTTCTTCGCTTACATAACCTGTGTATTCCACGTTGGTTACATGGGCATATTTCTCCTGCATGTTTTTC
The DNA here is from genome assembly GCA_020717985.1 of Herpetosiphon sp. GTDB lineage: Bacteria > Chloroflexota > Anaerolineae > Anaerolineales > Villigracilaceae > Villigracilis. Next base: position 2,475 of record DYDH01000036.1, read on the forward strand.
AAATAACCGGCGGCATTTGGGCTGTCAGTGCCAGCAATCACCAGACGCAGGTCGGGGTGATTCTTTTGCAGCATCTCATGCGCTTCGATCAGCAGGTTCACGGTTTTATAAGTGCCAAACTTTCCAAAGGTCATCACGGTTGGTTTGCCTTTGGGCATGGGGTTTGGCTCAGTATCCGTGGGCTCTTCGAATGATCCATGCGGCGCAAGCAAAACATTTTTCGCACCATATTTGCTGGTAAGAATTTCTACATACTTTGGGATTGTCACCGCCACAAGATCGGCGGCAAGGATGAAACGTGTCACGATATTTCCGAACAAACGGATGACCGCTTCGATGATCGGGTTTCCGCCAAAGCCCGCCGATTTCAAGTTCACCGTTTCCATGATGTTATGTAAAAGCACAACCACATGGAAGCCCGATAATTTCAAAAACCAGGGAGTGAACAGACCCAAAGTCGCGGGCACTTTTTTATCCCCAAAAGATGCGAATTGAATATTGAACAGTACGATATCTGGATTCACATCCTTGACAGCCTTGCGGATTCGGAGGATGTTATCCATCGCGCCGAATTTCCAACATGGCACGCATCGAATCGGGACTTCGGCCTGTTCCTGTCCGATGGAATAGGATTCACCCTCTGGCAGTTCGTCCAACAGCAGAATGATCTCTTTCACATTTTCCACTTTTGTTTTTAGAAAGCGTATAAAGTGGAAGGCATATTCATTCAACGAGCCTTTCGAGGGCGGGTGAGTGGTGACAATGGCAATACGCATAAGATTCTCCTATCTATAAATTCCGCACAATAAGTCACGCTTGCAGCGTGACCGTCACGTTACAAACGTGACCTACGTTTTCTATTCCATAACTAGCGGTAAGCACCTTTCAAATCATTCATTTTGATCTTCATCAAGTCTCGCAGAAAACGTTGGACTTCCTTGCGCGTATCCACTTTTGAGCCTGGCGCGTCAATCCACGAGACGGGTACTTCTGCGATCTTGTATCCATACTTGGAGGCGAGATATAAAATTTCCAGGTCAAATGAAAAGCCCATGATGGTTTGCTTGGTGTGCAGTTTTTGCGCGGCTTCGCGGGTATACATTTTGAATCCGCATTGAGTATCTTTCACGCCGATGCGGAAAATATTCTTCACGATCCAGCGCAGTCCGCCGCTGAGGATTTTTCTGAAAATGGATTTCTTGCCTTCCTCGGCGCCTTCCGCGGCGCGTGAGCCAACCGCCACATCGAAACCTTCCTTTTCAAGTTTGTCGAGCAGTTTGGAAACTTCTTCGATGGGTGTGGAATTATCCGCATCATCAAAGAGCACATATTTGCCGCGTGAAGCCAACATGCCTCTTTGAACCGCGCTGCCCTTGCCGCCATTTTGCGGAGTTTTGAGCACCGTCAGGTTTACAAGCCCAAGTTCTTCCACAATTTTCACCGTGTCATCCTTTGAGCCATCATCTGCGATGAGCATTTCCCACGGGAAGCCAAGATCGGAAACATGCGAGGCGATTGCGCCAATGGTGGCTACAATGCGTTCACGCTCGTTATAAGCAGGGATGACAATGGATAACTTCGGCTCCACCTTGATGGGGGTCTTTTTCCATTTGGCATAATTTTCGTAAGGCATAAGAACTCCTTTGTAACGCGACATTTATGTCGCCTTTTGACTGCGGCAATAAGTTGAATTAACGTACCGCAAAATTTATTTTGCGAGAGGCAGCTTTACCTGAAAATATGGGCGACATAAATGTCGCGATACCGGTGTGCCGCATCACGCAACAAAGATCCAATTGACAAAGATCGAAACAAATACGCCGAGCAAAACTGCAAACGACAGGCTTAACGCGCGGTCAACCACTTCACGGCGACCCCACCAGCCGAGCAGCATAAACGCGGGAAAAGCGGCGAGCATGTAACGCATGAGACTTCCCGTCCCGGTGTTGGTCGGAGCAACGAGCAGGATCAACACATAGATGGCGTAGCCTTCTCCAAGTTTGAACCAGATGAATGGCACGAGCGCCAGAAAGCCGAGGCGTGTGACCATATTCCACATCAGGGTCATCCAGCCTTTGTTCAATTCAGTGGTGGCGAGTTTTACCAATCCCTTGGTGATGACGGTGATGGGCGTGCTTTGCTCCTGCATCCATGCGGACTGTGTTTCGATGAATGCCAGTGGACGCTGGAAGTTATGTTGTAGGAAATACACATACACTAATAATCCAAGCGGAATGAGCGAGATCACGATGAGTTCAAACCAATGGTGCTTTAAGCCTTGGAAGAGATTTGTCCATGTTTCTTTTTTGTGGATCGCGGTCATTGTCCAGCCTTGAACACGCAGCCATTCCCAAACAACCAACGCCCACATTAAAACGCCAAGGTTGCGTGTGGCGGCGGTCAGAATGCCGAAGATCGTCGCCGCCATCCATTTTTGTTTACGGGCAAAGTACATTGTCCCAACCGAGAGCAGCAGAAATAAACTCTCGGTGTAGACGGAGGAGAAAAAGAACGAGACGGGAAAAAATGCCAAATAGACAGCGGCATGTTTGGCTGAGTTCGAATCGAATTCGAGTTCCGTCAGCAGATAGAGAAATATCAATCCGCCCAAAAATGCCAGATTGCTGATAATGAATCCAGTCAAAATTAAATTGCCGCCTAATGGAATTGAAGCCACACGCATGAGCATTGGATACAGCGGGAAGAATGCCACATTGCTTTGCTGGCTGGGACGATACCAATAGCCGTTGGTTGCAATATCTACATAATATTGGCTGTCCCATTTTGCCCACATCGAAAGGAATGGGCTGTTTTCATCTGCAACCCAGTGCCCTTCTTCGGTGGGGAGCATGGTGTCGGCAAGCGTGCCCACGCCGAAGATCAACAGGCGGCTGAGCGCAAATGCAAGCAATGGGATGGTGAGCCACTTGGGAAGTTTTTTCATTGCTCAACTTCCAATGTCACATCTTCAAATGTGACAGGTCCGCCATACGAAAGCAGACCGACCCAGCCATCCTGTGCGGGAAGTTTTATATCAGCGACAATTTGCGTATCGTTGACGAACACGGTCATCGCATCCAGGTTGACAGTGATCTTAAGGATGAAAGTTTTTCCCGTTGCGTTAACCGCCGCAGAACCTTGACCGTTGAATTTTCCATCGGCATTTGTCGAACCCCACCAGATGGACTTGCCCTCATCTTTCAGGCGGATGACATAGGCATTTTTCTTTGTGCCGCGCTCGGACATGTGGATGATGAAGCCCGCGCCAGAGGCGGCTGTGTTCGGCAGGGTGACTTTCGCTGTGACAGTGTATTGTGATGCTTGTACGCCGGTATTCCAAATGTAGTCCGCAGGATCGGTGACGGATTGGATTGCTTTGCTGTTTGTGATTTCCCATTTGCCGCTGACCACACGCTGGTCGGTGAATCCATCCAGTGTGGTGTAAGTGCCTTTGAATATCGCTCCGACTCCGTCTACAGCGACTTCATCGTAGACGGCGCTTGTGCGAGAAGTGAGCAGACCGATATAACCGGAATTTTGCCCTGTGCCGTATGGCACAGCCTGGACTATGAGTTTTTCATCCACATAAATACTGTAGGATGAATCACCGCTGATGACACGGATGGTGTGGCGGTCTGTGCCTGCATGGGGAACATCGGCATACCCTTGATTTTTATAAACGCCAGTTTCATCGAAATAGCCCCAGATGATGGCGTTGTCACGCTTATCGGAATAGCGCACCATCGAAGCGCCGCTTAACTTATCTGTGTATGGCATATTGAAAAGCAGTCCCGCACCGCTGCCTTCTTTATGGGTCAGCCCCACTTGTATGCTGAAATTTTGAAACGCAGATTTTGTATATATGGTTGAAAAATCAAATCCATCCACTTTTGTCTGGACGAAATTGCCGTCCTGGAATTTCCAATCGCCGTTGAGGACCTTCCAACCCGCATCGGATAATTTTCCGTCGAATACGCCATGATATGGAGATGTGCCGCCTGAAACCGCGGTTTGATTATCTGCGGCAATGGGTGTCGTCGCGGATACAGTTGTGGCTTCCGGCGTGGTAGTCGCAGGCGATGGGGTCGCAGTTTTTGGTAGTGGCGTGGATGTTATTGTTGGCGTCGTCAAAGTTTCAACCGCAACCGCCGCCGACCCGAACAGCGGAAAAACTTCCACAGTTGTGAAGCCCGCCGACGAGCGCGAAGTGGTCAACCCGACTGCGCCCTGGATATTCTGCAAAGGCACGCCCCTTGCGAGGATTTCATCATCGAGAAAAACATCGTAACTGGTTTCGCCGGAAAATATCTGAAGTGTATGCGCATTCTTTCCGGCAGGCGAAACATCTGCAAATCCCTGACGATTGAAAACGCCTTTCGCGTCGTAATATCCCCAAACCAGTGAATCTGTCTCGTCTGAATAACGCACAAGGTGCGCCCCCTTGATTTCATACGGCGAAGGCATGTTGAAGAGCAATCCCGCGCCCTGTCCGCTGAGGTGGTTGAATGTAGCCTGCAAGGTGAAATTTTCAAACGTACTTGTTTCGTATCCAATGGCCGCATCGTTGACCGCTGAGTCGCTTTGCATCATTTGTTTCGAGACGATCTGCCATGTCCCACTGATCGGAACCCAGCCCGCGCCGCCGGGGTCTTCATCAAAGTCGCTGGTGTAAACCATGTCGCCGGGATTTTGGTTTTCAGCGGCAGTGATTTTGTATGTGTCAAAGATGGCAGGACCAAGCGAGTAAAAACCGATCATGCCATTCTTATAAAAAAGCGGACGGTTTTCGATCAGCCGCTGTCCGTTGACCTGAACAAGATAGGTATTGCTGTACACGTATAAATCCAGACGAAACTCTGTGGTGTTGACCGTGAGCGGAACTTGTGCCTGTGTGACGAATGCGCCAGTCTCATCGATATAGCCCGCCACCAGTTCGAGCGCGTCTGGGTTGATGCGGCTAATATATACACGGTGCTGTTTCTCGATTAGGTTTGGGTATTGCGCGTTGAACGACAGACCAATATTTTTGCTGTCCTTCTTGATCGTGATGTAGATGCTGGCATGATACGGCTGGTCTTCGGGCGCTTTAAGCGGAATATGCAACTGCCCCGCCTCATCCCCGCCGACGGTTTGCAGGAGCGTTCCCTGACGGATGGTCCACACCCCGGAATCGGAAAACCAGCGTTTGAGATTTACCTCGTCAAAATTCTGGGAGTACGGAAGGGTGTAGGTGGTGACCGGCTGGTCCGGCGCAAGAAAGACCTGCAAGGCGACAAAGATCAAAACTGCAACAAAGACCAGCCCTCCGGCTGAGATCAATACGCGGTTGGATGGCAGTCCGGGAATTTTTATCCGCAGTCTGTTGATAATGGTATTTAATTTCTCGATGTAGGGTTGAATGGTTTTGTACATGGTGTTTGTTCTTAACTCGCCTTGCCTGGGCAAATCAAATATTTGGGGGTAAATAGGTGACTGTCACCTGTCCCTATGTTTTTGAGATGTTACTATTTTCATTATAAGAGCCGGAATGTTTTCGGCGCATTTCAGTCTCATTCTCAAATAACTATCTTTTTTGCAAACATGCCCCAGGCTCAACTTATGGCTCTTCCCCCTGCATAATGACCGAGCCGCAGCATAACTCATTTGCAGGGATCGCGGTTGCATTTGGCGGGAGAGTCAGCGTTTGATAGGCTTCCTCAGGAACGACCAAAATCCCTTCCACCAGCATTGGCGCATCATTCTTTTTATTAAAGTAAAAACGATAGCTTCCGGCGTTGCCAGTTACCGTACCCAGGTCGAAATATTGATATTGGTAATTCACAACCACCACATCCAAAGGGATGAGTTTTCCGATCTCTTCCAGGGTGTATTTGGAGATGTCCAACGGCGTGCGTGTCGAGGAAAAAGCCATGCGCTTGTCGAAAAAGGCCAGGTTTTTGGAATCTGATTTCATGGTCAGATTCAGTGTTTCCGGTAGTAATGGGGATGTGATTTCCATATCCACCGCCGCCGCAACGCCGCGCATCAACAGGCGATATTCGCCGTCTTCCGGCAGCGCAACATTAATTTTGAACGTTGTTGCGCGAGGCACGCCGATAAATCCGCCTTCGATTGTTCCCCATAACCCCGGCGTGATGATGTTCAGGCGGTTATATTTGCTGTCCGAGAAAAATTGGAACAGCCTGAACATTGGAGAAAGATAATAGGAACTGGAGATCAGATCGGGAGAAAAAGGCATGATGGTGCTGTCGGGGCGGAAAAATTGTTTCTTATTGGCTTTCTGGTAAAGGTCGAGTTCAGTCGAGTGAATATCGTCTGTTACCAATGTGAGATTGTCGTAATTCTCAAGGTCGCCGCTTACCATCGAATATCGCAGGTCGTAATAGCGGGTCAGTTCAAGGTTCGACGAAAGGATTTGAATAAATGTGTTCCAACTCGTATCGAGATACAACGGCACGCGCTCGGCTTTTGGCAGGTCGGTGAATTCATACAACACATAACTTTCGTTTTCCATCAACTTCTTTACATACGCATCGCGCCGATCCAATTCGGGAATCAAAATCTTCTCCACCTCGCGCAGGTATTCCTGTCCGCCCACCGTGTTTGCGACCATTTCCTTGTTGACCACGATGTAGCGCAAATCAAGATCGCGCGCAATATTGATCCACCACGGTTGTTGATAATACAAGGCGCGTAACAGCAAAAAAAATTCATGCTTGTTATCTGAGTTGCCAGTCAGCCCGTAGTAATAACTTGGCAGGTCGAGATAATAGATGTGGAACTTGTCAATGAATTTATGCTCAACGCCATTGATGTCCACATCAGATTTTGCAGTCTCCGTGGGCGGCAGCACAACAACTTTTCCCGGCGGCAGTTGCAGCAGGGCGTCCTTCACCTCTTGCAATGGTCCCACAGGATATGGCGCGAGGAATTTATGGAAATCGCCCGAGAAAAATACAAGACGATATGGGGCGTTTAGAAATAATGGGATGAGGATGAGGGCAGTGGCGATGACCGAAACGCTCCAATGCGGCTCAATCGAAGCCCGAACCTGTTTCCGTCTCGATCGTATTTTTTCACTCCTTGAGATTGTCTGTGATCTCCACCCTGTAAAGATCCATTTCATTTCTTCATAACCGTGTTCGAGCCAGGTTTGATACAACCAAATAAAGCCGATGGGAATTAACACACAAGCCATCATGAACATAAAAAACTCGAACCGATGCGGGAATCGAAGCACCTGAATGATCGTCCCAAATAACTTGACGACCAGATCGCCGACAAAGGTGCGTGTGCTGTCTGCGCGCAGGCTGATGAACTCGATCACCCGATGAAATGTTGGAAACCAGGCTGGGTCTGAATACCCAAGCGTAGCCCAGATCGAAAAAATCGTTACCGCGTAAGCGATTGTGCAAAATGCCAGCAAGGGCTTTGTGTTGAAAACTTCATTACGCACCCGCTTCGAGAAAAGCGGCAGGAACATGACGACCATGTAAACCAGGTTGGCCCAGCGCGGGTCTTTGGCCAGATAATCTCCCGTCAATTCCTTGTCCATGATCCCGGCCATGTCGAGTGTCAGCAGGTGCGGCAGGGGAATGGATGCATCCTGAATAAAATAATAATCTGCGGGGACGGTCTCGGAAAGATTCGAAACCCCGTTCAAAAAATAGAATTTGACGAGCATTGCGTAGGGCAGTAGCGTAACGAAAGCCAAAATAATAAAGGCGCCCACACTGCGCCAGAATTGAACTTCAACGAACAACCTGCGCCAGTTTTTCAAAAACGTTTTTACCCCATCCATCCACAGGCGCGGACGGTATACAACCTTCCATGCGCCATTCTTGAAAGCTTCGATGATGTCCATAAGGATGAGCACGGCAACGGCCAGCGCCATGTAAAGCGCGAACAATACCAAATAATGTACTGCCGGATTAAAAAGGGTGATGAGACAGGCTATGAAGATCGGCTTGTATGGTTTTTCCTGCGGAAAAATTATGCCGTATGTCACCAGTTCGATTGCGATCACGAACATGGAAAATCCCAGGATCAACGTGTAGAAATGCGCGATCTTGGCATAGGTCAGAATTAGGAAAATGACCAGCACCGGCGCGGCGGTTAGTTTGTAAATAATTTCTGGTTTGTATTGAGGGAGTATCTTGCTGATGAACCAGGCGGTCACGGCATAAGATGCAAATGTAATTCCTGGAATGACCAGCACAAGCGCGAACGGCAGTATCTTGTAATATCTCACCCAGGTGGTGAGGATGGCGTAGCGCACGCGGAATTCGTACCCGTTGGTCAACTGGTTGAATTTTCCAGCCGCCTGATCGAGCAACTGGCTGTGTGGATTAAAGAAGGGGACAAGTTCATCGCCGGTGATCACAGCTTCGCCGCTTAATACGATTGGAATGTTGGCGATCACATTTCGGAACATAAAAACAGAGACCCCCAAATAACAAATCGCCACAAGCAGGGTGATCTGTCGAATCGTAAGCGAGCCAAGCGCGAGCGGAGCGAAACGCGGCTGCGCCGATTGTTTCACCACCCCAAGCTGGATGCTACCCTTTGATAAATTTCTGGCGGATTTCATCGAAGTACTTGCTCAATTGCTCGCGTAATTCAACGCTGCGTTTTAGAAGATGCGCGCTGATCTGCTCACGGTTGTCCAGTACGCGTTTTATGCCGCTGGTCAATTCTTCAGCCGTAAAAGGCTGGTTGATGTCTATGGAATTTTCAGACATGCCGAGGTAGCCGATCAATTCCTTAACTTTCACATCATAGACCAGACCAAAAAATGGTTTCCCCAAAATGGACGAGATTACGAGTGTGTGCAATCGTTCAGCCAGCACAATATCCACGCTTTGTATGAGTTGACCCGCTTCCTGTGCCGTCTGCGGATCATGGATGATGAATGGAATATTGGGGATGCGCGTCGAGAACTCCTTTAGCACAGAGAGATCGTCATTTGCCTTGAATTTGCTTTGCATGGGAAGTGTATGAATTTCAATTGGCTTGGTTGAATTCAGTTGATTCAACGAGTCTGCAAGGTGAACGAGGAAGGGTTCCCAGGCATCGGGATTGGCGATATCGTAGTTCAAATTAAGGGCGATGCGAATTTTGTCTGAGGGGGGCAGGGGCTTTGGGTCGGGGACAAAGACTTCGGGACGGTTGGCAAAAACAGCATCTGGGACGAGGATCACTCTACTTGGGGAAAGACCAAGCTTGAGCGCGGTCTGAAGCGATTTTTCATCGCGGACGGAAAGAACATCCACCTGATTCAATATCCAGCGGGCAAGCTGTTCGCCGCGCGGCGTCATGATGGGACCCACGCCGATGTTGCTCATCACCACGCGTTTTCTGGTGATCTGTTTTGCAAATGTGACCGTTGCAAGAATCATCAACAAGGTGGAATATGGGTTGCGTCCCACGCTGGCGTACAATTCCTTGATGATGCTGCCGCCGCCAAAAAATAGCAGGTTGCTGGTTAGTAAATATTTTAGAAAACGCGGCAGTTCGCCTGTGGTATGGAACGACTCCACATTGAATTTTGGGCGCATGGCATTTTGGGTGAAGGGCGGGTCGTAGGAATTGACTGCATATTGGTGTTCGCCGCCAAGCTGCGCGAGAAAAGTTTCGAGCAGTAATTCGTCGCCGATGTTGAATTGTCCGTGTGTGCCGAGGAATAGGATTTTCATAGGGCTGGCCTTTGTTGATTTGATAATAATCAATTTATGAATGAAAGAGTCTGACAGGATGGTTGCAAATAAGGAAAACTTGCTGATTTGCAATGTGGTTTCTGCGCACTCGTTGCCACGCCTTTTGCGAATAACCGATTGCTGAAACGCCACACGCAAGTGCATCCCTCTGTTCACATAATTTGCAGTACCACATAACTTGCTATGAACAACGCTAATTTCACGGATTTTCGCTAAATTTTCAATTCGTACTAATTAGCGAAAGACCGCACTGGCGCGTGGCGCAAGTGTTCGCGGCTGAGGTTTGAGTAACGAAACAGTGTAAGGTTTTAATTTTCGGATTGAAGAAAATTGTCGAAAAAATCTGCATATTGACAAATAACAACAAATTTGCTATTATAATTTTGTTGATAGCGACAAAAAACATCAAACTTCGATAAGGCTTGCCCGATTTGACTACTTATGAGCGCCGCCAATCTCTTTTGGATCTACTCCGCAAACAGCCTGGTTTGCGTGTGCCGGAATTGGCTGAGACTTTATCTATTTCAATGGGGACGGTTCGAAATGATCTAAATGCTCTTGAACAGGAAGGTCGCCTTACCCGTGTTCATGGGGGAGCAGTTTTGAATGAACAGAATCAATTCCCGAATAATTCCTATAAGCTTCGATTTCAAAAAAATTCGGCCGCCAAACTCGCAATAGCGCGTGAGGCGGCTGTGCTGGTTAAAGATGGCGATTCGATCCTGCTTGATGCGAGCAGTACGGCTTTTTATCTCGCGCGTAATCTATCTGACCGCCAAAAATTGCGCGTGATGACCAATGGCTTTGATGCTGCGCGAGAACTGGCTCAAAATTCCTCCAACACTGTTATTTTGATCGGTGGCGTTGTCAATAATGACTCTTCCTCAGTCACGGGATTGTTGAGCGAGCAGATCATTGCAGAAATCCACAGCGAGAAAGCATTTTTCTCCTGTAGCGGGTTCAGCCTTGAGCGCGGAATGACAGAAGTCCATTTTGCCGAGGCGCAACTCAAGCGCAAGGCAATCGAGTCATCGCGGCAGGTGATCGCTTTGATCGACTCCACCAAATTTGGAAAAGAGGATTTGACGCCCTTTGCGCGGGCGGAACAAATTACGCATTTATTCACTGATTCAGGGATTACAGACGAATGGAAGTCCGGATTGCAATTGGCAAATATTCCTTTTACGATTTGTAAAGAATAGTTTTTCACAAATATAAAAAATGTCCAGGAGAGTAGCAATGGAAGGTAATTTGGAATCCCTTTACCAATCCGTCATGGATGGTGAAATGCCGGTTATAAAAGAGAAGGTGCAGGCCGCGCTGCAATCAGGCAATTCCCCTCAGGTTGTACTGGACACGATGATTAACGCAATGGGCGAGGTTGGGCGGTTGTTTGAAGCGGGTGAGTACTTTGTACCTGAAATGTTGATTTCGGCGCGCTCCATGCAGGTGGGGCTGGAACTCCTTAAACCATATTTGATTCAGGCGGATGTAAAGCCTTCCGGCGTGGTTGTCATTGGTACCGTCAAAGGTGACATGCACGACATTGGAAAAAACCTGGTAGGCATGATGCTGGAAGGCGCTGGCTTCCAGGTTATTGATCTGGGAGTGGATGTGCCGCCTGAAAAATTTGTCTCTGCGGTACAGGAGTATAAGCCGCAACTGCTGGGGTTTTCCGCCCTGTTGACAACCACCATGGAAAGCATGAAGACCACCATTAGCGCGTTGACAGAAGCAGGCCTTCGCTCGCAGGTAAAAGTGATGATTGGCGGGGCGCCGGTCACTTCCGCGTTTGCCGAGCAAATAAAAGCTGATGGATATGCACCCGACGCCAGCCAGGCGGTTTCTCTGGCAAAATCCCTTGTCTAGGAATTTCCATGAATAATCATTCCGTACCAATTCTTGAAATGCGTCATATCTCGAAACAATTTGATATGACACAAGCTTTGGATGACGTGACCATTTCCCTGCAGCCGGGCGAGATACATGCTTTGGTTGGAGAAAATGGCGCGGGTAAATCCACGTTGATAAAGATCATGACGGGCGTGTATCGCCCTGACCAGGGCGAAATCCTTTTGAATGGCAATCATATTCAAATCCACAACTCTCTGGCTGCACAGAAACACGGCATTGCGGCCATTTACCAGGAACCGATGACCTTTCCCGACTTGAACGTGGCAGAGAATATTTTCATCAGCCATGAAGACCGGGGACCGATCGTGAACTGGAACAAAATGGTAGTCGATGCCGGAAAAATCCTTGAGCAATTGGGAGTTAAACTAAATCCGCGTGCCCAGGCGCGCGGTTTGACGCTTGCCGCCCAGCAGGCTGTGGAAATTGCAAAAGCCATTTCGCTCAACGTGCAGGTATTAATTATGGATGAGCCAACGGCTTCCCTCTCAGTGCATGAGGTTTCCCAGTTATTCAAATTGACTCGTTCCCTGCGCGACAAGGGGGTTGCCGTTCTATTTATTGGGCATCGCTTGGAGGAAGTGCTGGAAATCGCGGACCGTATCACTGTTTTGCGTGACGGCAAACTGATATCTTCATCTCCCCGCGCCAAAGTAACTGTAGATACCATTATCCACGACATGGTTGGGCGGAATGTGGATGAATTCTTCAGCAAAAGATCTGTGGAGAAGGGCGACATGCTCGTTTCTGTGCGCAACCTTGGCAAGGCAAACATATTCGAGAATGTTAACTTCGACGTGCATCGCGGGGAAATTCTTGGCTTTGCCGGTTTGATCGGTTCGAGGCGGACTGATGTGGGGCTCGCCTTGTTTGGCATTGAACCCGCCGATACAGGTGAAATCGTTTTTGAGGGAAAATCTCACAGGGTTGCCTCGCCCCAGGAAGCGCTGTCTTTGGGCATTGCCTACGCCACAGAAGACCGCCGCCAATTGGGGTTGACCATGCCCATGTCCATTGTTTCCAACATCACGCTCCCAACTTTGCGAAAATACCTAAATCGACTGGGACTGGTTCGCCAGAATGAAGAGGCGGCAACCGCCGAAGATTATCGTAAAAAACTGGATTTACATGCGCCCTCGGTATTTTCCGCGGTGGAAAACCTTTCCGGCGGCAACCAGCAAAAGGTTATGCTAAGTAAATGGTTGAATGCCAATCCCAAGTTGCTGATTTTGGATGAACCTACGCGTGGCATTGACATCGGAGCGAAAGTTGAAGTGCATCATATTGTGAATGAACTTGCCGCTCAGGGATTGGGGGTCATCTTGATTTCATCTGACTTGCCTGAAGTGTTGGGCATGAGTGACCGCATTTTGGTCATGCGCGAAGGACATCAGATGGCAATTTTCGAGCGCGCTGAAGCAACGGAGGAAAAAATTATGACGGCTGCAATGGGACAACAACGCGCTGTGGAGGTGCCGGCATGAAAAGCCTGATGCGCCGTTTTGCCCCTGACCAGATCCGCGAGCTGGTGTTGCTAGTACTGATTGCCGTGATCCTAATCTTCTTTAACTCGCAAATCCCCAACTATTTTAATGCCCGGTTTTTTAACCGCGTCTCTGCCAGTGTTTCCATTGTTGGCGTGTTGGCAATCGCCCAGACCCTCGTATTTTTGACTCGTAACTACGACCTTTCCATCGGTTCCATCGTCGGCTTTACGGCATTCTTTGTTGGGCAATATCTGGTCGCTCACAACGACATGCACCCGTTTCTTGTCGTGTTGATGGCAGTTGGAATGGGCGCTGTGATGGGGGCAGTCAACGGAATTTTTGTCGCCTACGGTAGGATACCGTCCATCATTGTCACACTCGGCACGTTGGCTTTGTACCGCACGATTTTGGTGGAATTTTCCAATGCTCAAACCATATTGACCGCCAAACTCCCCGACTGGATCGTGGACATGCCTCGCCTCAACATATTCTCTGTCGGCGACCTAGACTTCCGTTTCATGGTCGGGGTCATGCTTTTGGTCGTGATTACCTTCCAACTGGTTTTTAGATACCTGCCTTATGGACGGCGTTTATACGCCATTGGATCCAACCCCGATGCGGCGCGGACTGCTGGTTTCCCCGCTCAACGGATCGTGTTTACTGCATATATTCTGTGCGGAGCTTTGTCCGGGTTGGCGGGATTCATGTTTTTGTCCCGCTTTGGCAATGTCACTGTCGTCGCAGGGCAGGGACTTGAAATTTCAGCGATTGCTGCAGTGGTTGTCGGAGGGGTCAGCAACAACGGCGGCTCAGGTTCTGCCATTGGAGCCCTTCTCGGGGCAATCATTATCGACCTGATTGAAAACAGCCTGATTCGGTGGCCAATCGTCAGCGAATTTTGGCGTGACAGCATCCTCGGCATCCTGATTCTTTTGGCAGTCGCATCTGACACATTGGTTATGAGCCGCCTGCGCAATATGTGGGCGCGCAGTGAATTGCAATTAACCGCTGTCCACGCGGAACCGGAAGATAAGCAAGGCAAATAAGGAGCAGGCGCAATGTCCATTTTACAAAAGGTATTCACACGACTAAAGAGTTGGGAAGGCTTCCTGCTGTCCATTTTAGTGGTGATTGTCGTCATTAATAGCTTTCAAGCCCCCGCCTATCTTAGCCTAAATAATCAGATCAATTTATTTGTCCTGTCCATCGAAAAAATCATCCTCGCGCTGGTGATGACTTTCATCATCATCAATGCCGAAATTGACCTTTCGATTGCTTCGATTATGGGACTTGCCGCCTGCCTGATTGCCGTTCTGTATGAGAGTGGAGTTCCCATGTGGCTGGCGATCGTCATCGCGCTGTTTGCCGGTGCAGCCTGTGGCTTATTCAACGGACTGTGGGTGGCAAAAGCAAGGCTCTCCTCATTGGTGGTTACCCTGTCCATGCTGATCGCCTATCGCGGTATGGCGCGTATTTTGGTTGAAGACCGTTCTATCGGGAGCTTTCCAGAATGGTTTGAAGCTTTGGGGCAAAAGCCGTTTTTAGGCCCGCTTCCACTATCCATGATTATTTTCTTTGTGCTGTTTGTTATTGCAACCATCATCCTTCAATATTCCGCTTTTGGACGACATGTTTATGTGATCGGAAATAGCCGTGATGTGGCGCGTTACTCTGGCGTCAAGGTTGATTCGGTCAAATTGACGCTTTACATTGCATCCGGCGTCGTTGCTGCATTATCTGGGATTCTCTTCGCCGCCCGGCTTGGCGCTGTGCGCGGCGATATGGCGCTTGGTTTCGAATTGGATGTAATCACAATGGTTCTTCTGGGGGGAGTTAGCATTTTCGGCGGTTCAGGCTCACTTTTTGGGGTTTTGATCTCGATCATGATCATTCTTAACTTGAGAAACGGCATGGCATTGTCCAATCTTTCGGGACATATGCAAACGGGTGTCATAGGCATCCTGCTGATTTTGTCGGTACTGGTTCCCAACCTGGTCAACCAGTTGCGTACATATTTAAAACGCAGGCAGATTGTTACTGCGAAAGCCAAATGAACAAAGGAGAAGAAGCATAAGAGAAATTACACCTGGTAATTTATCACTGTTGGAAGTTATTCAAACCCAAACAATTGGAAAGAGAGGAAAAAATGTTCAAAATGTTTCGTATCCTTACCGTGGCAGTTATTCTGAGCCTGCTGATTGCCTCCTGTGCTCCAGCTCCCACGGCAGCCCCTGCTACTGAAGCCCCTGCCGCCGAAGCGCCCGCCACCGAAGCCCCCGTTGCTGAAGCCCCTGCTGCCGGCGGTGTCGTTAAGGCTGAATCCGGTCAGAACGTCAACATGGTGTTGATGCCTAAATTCCTGGGAATCCTTGTATTCGACCAGGCAAATGACGGCGCTCAGGAAGCCCACGCTGAACTGAAGAACCCGGGCAAACTCGAATTCCTGGGACCCACACCTGAAAACAGC
>DYDH01000036.1:18176-28549 GCA_020717985.1 Herpetosiphon sp.
ACTCGAATTCCTGGGACCCACACCTGAAAACAGCGTTGCTGGTCAGATTGAAATCCTGACTACTGCGACAACCCAAGGCGTGGACGCCATCATGATCTCCAACAATGCAGGCGACCAGTTAGCCCCGGCTGCGAAAGCCGCCCGTGATGCTGGCATGACCGTTGTGACTTGGGACTCCCCCATACCATCCGCTGAGGGCGAACAACTCTTTGTTGCCCAGGTTGATTTTGATGAAACCGGCACTGTCATGGCTGATATGGCGCTTGACATCCTCGGCGCTGACGGTGGCAAGTTTGCCGTGCTCTCTGCCTCCCCCGATGCCGCCAATCAGAACGCCTGGATTGAGTCAATGAAGGAAGCTTTGAAAGATGCGAAGTATTCCAAGTTGGAACTCCTGGATGTTGTGTACGGCAATGACCAATCGGAAGACAGCTACAATCAGGCTCTCGCCCTTGTAGACAAGTACCCCGATATGGAATTGATCATGGCTCCCACCACCGTCGGTATCACCGCCGCCTCCAAGGCCATGCAGGACGAAGGTCTCTGCGAAACCGTCAAGGTCAGTGGTTTGGGTTTGCCCGCCGAAATGGTAGACTTTACCCTCAACGGCTGCGCCCCCGAATTCGCTCTCTGGAGCTTTGTTGACCTCGGCTACCTGTCCTACTACGTCTCCTACCTGATCGCCACCGGCGGACTCAAGGGCGTTGAAGGCGAAACTTTCGAAGCTGGCCGCATGGGCGAGTACACCATCGAGAAAGACCCCACCCGCGATGCTGGTCTGCGCGTCCTGATGGGACCCTTCACCGTCTACGATAAAGACAACGTCGAAGCCGCTGCTGGCGGTGGCGCTGAATCTGCCAGTAATGCTGTTGAAGCCACACCGAGTCAGGAAGTCAACATGGTGTTGATGCCCAAATTCCTGGGAATCCTTGTCTTCGATCAAGCAAACACCGGCGCTCAGGAAGCCCATGGTGAATTGAAGAACCCGGGCAAACTCGAATTCCTGGGACCCACACCTGAAAACAGCGTTGCTGGTCAGATTGAAATCCTGACTACTGCGACAACCCAAGGCGTGGACGCCATCATGATCTCCAACAATGCAGGCGACCAGTTAGCCCCGGCTGCGAAAGCCGCCCGTGATGCTGGCATGACCGTTGTGACTTGGGACTCCCCCATACCATCCGCTGAGGGCGAACAACTCTTTGTTGCCCAGGTTGATTTTGATGAAACCGGCACTGTCATGGCTGATATGGCGCTTGACATCCTCGGCGCTGACGGTGGCAAGTTTGCCGTGCTCTCTGCCTCCCCCGATGCCGCCAATCAGAACGCCTGGATTGAGTCAATGAAGGAAGCTTTGAAAGATGCGAAGTATTCCAAGTTGGAACTCCTGGATGTTGTGTACGGCAATGACCAATCGGAAGACAGCTACAATCAGGCTCTCGCCCTTGTAGACAAGTACCCCGATATGGAATTGATCATGGCTCCCACCACCGTCGGTATCACCGCCGCCTCCAAGGCCATGCAGGACGAAGGTCTCTGCGAAACCGTCAAGGTCAGTGGTTTGGGTTTGCCCGCCGAAATGGTAGACTTTACCCTCAACGGCTGCGCCCCCGAATTCGCTCTCTGGAGCTTTGTTGACCTCGGCTACCTGTCCTACTACGTCTCCTACCTGATCGCCACCGGCGGACTCAAGGGCGTTGAAGGCGAAACTTTCGAAGCTGGCCGCATGGGCGAGTACACCATCGAGAAAGACCCCACCCGCGATGCTGGTCTGCGCGTCCTGATGGGACCCTTCACTGTGTACAACAAAGATAACGTCGAAGCCGCTGCCAAGTAACTTGATTTGAACGAAAAAGGGCTGGCAGAGTAATCTCTGCCAGCCCTTCCAGACCTGAACCAGCCGAAATTATTATTCCCTTGTTTTTGAAGGAGCGCCATTATGAAACGCGTTGGCTTTTTATTGAAAGTTAAACAGGATAAAATCGCAGAATACAAGAAACATCATGAGAGCGTCTGGCCCGAAATGCTCACCGCCTTGAAGAAAACCGGCTGGAACAATTATTCATTATTCATGCGTCCGGATGGACTGCTGTTTGGATATTTTGAAGCCTCGGAAAGTTTTCAGGCATCCCTGGATGGCATGTCGAAAGAAGAGATCAATGCCAAGTGGCAGGACTTTATGCAGCCATACTTTGAGGGAATTGGCGGACGCGCTGACGAAAATATGATCGAACTCGAAGAAGTTTTTCATCTCGACTAGACGGAAATTAAAGGTGACCCCCATGAATTCAAAAGAACGTGTATCCAAAACATTGCGCTTGCAAGGCGCCCCAGACCGCGTGCCGCTGCAATTCGACCTTTCCCGCACCCTGCTGGAAGCCTTTAGCAAAAAATATGACATCCCAGTCCATTACACCACTTCCTATTTTGAAGACGTAACCTATCGTATTTCGGGCAATGAGCTGCGTCTGGCAATGGGCAGCGACTGTGTCGTGGTGGGTGGCGGCTTGCCCGGCGGGTACAGCCACAAGAAAACCGACGACGGCTGCATCATCAATGAATTCGGCATGAAAATGCGCCAGGGACCGTTGTACATGGATATTATCGGGCCGCCTCTCGCAAATGCCTCTACAGTAGACGAGGTAAAAAATTTCCCCATGCCCGACCCCTTTGCCGAAGGACGCTTCGATGACGCGAAGAAATACATCGAAAAATACAAAGACGAATACTTCATCATCGGTGATATGGAATTAACCATGTTTGAAATGTCCTGGCATATGGTGGGAATGCAGAAATATTTATCAGACCTCGCCCTGGGCGAAGCCTACTGCGAAGCGCTTTTGGATCGTGTAAAAGAATTCAGCATTGGCGTTGGAAAGAAACTGCTCGAATTGGGCGTGGATGGGCTTTGGCTCGGCGACGACTTTGGCGCGCAAAACGGCATGATGATTTCCCCCAAGATGTGGCGCAAGACCTTCAAACCGCGCTACGCCGAAATCTTCAGCGAATTCCGTGCCGCGAGTTCCACCGCGCTTATGATGTACCACTGCGATGGAGCAGTCTCCCCAATTCTCGACGACTTAATTGAAATTGGCTTGCAGGTGTTTAATCCCGTGCAACCCAACGTCCCCGGGCATGATCCCCAGGACTTGAAATCGAAATTTGGCGACCGACTTGCTTTTTGGGGCGCAATTGACCAGCAGTACTTGTTACCCCGCGGCTCCAAGGAAGAGATCGAAAAGGATGTGGCTGAGAAAATTCGCGTCCTCGGCGAAAATGGCGGGTACATGTGCGCTCCAGCCCATATTGTGCAGGCGGATACATCCCTCGAAAGCCTGGAAACCTTCATTGCTGCAGTCAAAAAATTCGGTGTTTATTAAGACTGGATCTACCGTTTTTAACGGGAAAACTATCGTCAACTAAAAATTTCTGTCGCGGATTTTACGGATGTGCGCGAATTTTCAAACTGACCCGCGAAAATTCGCGTATCGCCGCGCTAACGCACGGTGCAAGTGTTTACAGTAAGAAATTTTTATTTGAAATTCAATTCCGCCAGAAACGGGAGATATTAAAAACTTTACACTTGAAAATCCCATGAAAACTTCTCACAACTACCTCGCTCTTGACCTCGGCGCTGAAAGCGGACGCGCCATTATCGGCTCACTCAATGAAGGCAAACTTTCGTTGAATGAAGTCCATCGCTTCGGCAATGGACCTGTGCGTCTGCCTGATGGTCTCCACTGGGATGTGCTGCGCTTGTGGAGTGAGATCAAGACAGGCATTGCATCTGCTGTAAAGAACGGAACTAAACTTGAAGGCATTGGTCTCGACACATGGGGTGTGGACTTTGCCCTGCTCGATAAAAACAATTCGCTATTATCCAATCCTTTTCATTATCGTGATGCCCGCACCGACAGCATGGTGGACGAAGCCTTCAAGCGCATGTCCCGCGCCGCGATATTTGCAAACACGGGCGTTCAGTTCATGCAAATCAACACGCTCTATCAATTGCTGGCAATGTCCATGGAAAAATCTCCTGTGCTTGATATTGCGAAAACTTATGTCTCCATTCCCGATCTTTTTAATTACTGGCTCAGCGGAGAAATCACCAACGAGTTCACTCATGCGACGACGACCCAATGTCTCGATCCGCGCAAACGGGATTGGGCGACTCCGGTGCTCGACGCCCTGAACATCCCCTCGCATCTTTTCAACCCCGTAACTGATCCTGGCACACTGATAGGGACTCTACTCCCAGACATCGCAGCAGAAACAGGCTCGGGCGGAGTCAAGATCGTCGTCCCCGCATGTCACGACACCGGCTCGGCGCTCGTCGCCGTCCCCGCCCAGAATCAAGATTTCGCGTGGATCAGTTCGGGCACGTGGTCAATCATGGGTGCGGAAGTCAATCAGCCTTCTTTGGATGAAAAAGCGCTTCAATATAATTTCACCAACGAAGGCGGCGTCTTTGGAACATGGCGGCTTTCCAAAAATATTATGGGATTATGGCTGGTGCAGGAATGCCGCCGAACCTGGGGACATGCAGGTGAGGACTTGAGTTATGATGATCTCACTCGCATGGCTTCGGAGGCAAAACCGTTCCTGGCTGTGATTGATCCTGACTATAATAATTTCCTCCATGCCGGCGATATGCCTGACCGCATTCGCAAATATTGCATGGACACAAACCAAGCCGTTCCACAAACAAAAGGCGAGATCATCCGCGTGGCGCTGGAAAGCATTGCGTTGAAATATCGCTGGACGCTGGAACGTTTGGAAGAGTTGAGCGGCAAACGGCTTGACCCAGTTCACATCATTGGCGGTGGGACAAAAAACCGCCTGCTCAACCAGTTCGCCGCAGATTGTATGGGACGTAACGTAATTACAGGTCCCGTCGAAGCTACCGCTATTGGAAATGTGTTGATGCAAGCCATCGCGCTTGGTCACCTAAATACACTCGATGACGCCCGTGCTGTTGTACGGGCCTCGTTTATCCCTGAAACTTATCGTCCCGCCAGCAAAAACGGTTGGGATGAAGCCTATGCAAAGTTATTAACTTTATTGGACTCCAATATCTCCTGATGTTGGAGATGTAAAAACGTAGTAACGACTTTAGTCGTTCACCAAAAGCGACAAGAACACCCGAGGTAAATAAAGATGATTGAAGCACCCTATCCCGAATTAGACGACCTGCTCAAAATGATGGGCGAAGCAGGCAAACACCTGGCTGACATCGAAGCCAGTGAAGGCGCGGCTGGAAATATTTCCGTCTGCATGAGATGGCCCGTTGAAGTCCGCACGCGTTTTCCAGTGATCGAAGAGATCGAATTGCCCCAGTCCGTTCCCGAACTGGCAGGCGCGACCTTCCTTGTCAGCGGCTCTGGTCGCCGCCTGCGCGAGATCATTGATGAGCCAACAGCCAATATTGCCTGTATCGTTATCAATGAGGGTGGAAAGACCGCCAAACTCCATACATCGTATTATCGACGTTTTGAGAAGATGACCAGTGAATTCAATTCGCACCTCGCGGTGCATTACGATCAGGTCCGCTTAACTGGCACGAACTTCCATGCGGTCATTCACGCCCAGCCCGTACACCTGACCTATCTGAGTCACATCCCGCGTTATCAGGATGCGCAATATTTGAACACACATATCCTACGCTGGCAGCCGGAGACGATTATAAATTTGCCCGAAGGAGTTGGTTTCATTCCCTTCAAACTTCCGGGGTCGCCTGAATTGATGTCAGGCAATGTCGAGGCGCTGCGCAAGCATCGCATCGTCATCTGGTCGAAACATGGCGTGATGGCTCGCTCGGATGTATCCGTCAAACGCGCCGCTGACCGTGTGGAATATGCCGAAACAGCGGCGAAGTATGAATACCTCAACCTGTGCGTGCATGAGATTGGCGAAGGCTTGAGTGTGGATGAAATTCTCTTAATTTGCAAGACATTCAATGTTCCGCAGACTATTTTCTAAAATGATGTATCCTGCTCTTTCGGGGGCTTAGCCCCCGAAAGAGCGTAAGAACGTAACAAGAAAAAGGTGAAAAGATGAATCAACCCTCCCAAACTCAAATCGAACAAGCCTACTCTCTCGCGAAAGAGCGCTACGCCGCTCTCGGCGTGGATACTGAAAAAGCGCTCGCCACATTGAAACCCGTCTCGATCAGTCTGCATTGCTGGCAGGGAGATGACGTTGGCGGATTTGAAAACCCTGGCGGCGAACTCAGCGGCGGCATTGCCGCCACAGGTAATTACCCTGGCAAAGCCCGCAACGCCGAAGAACTCCGCCGCGACCTGGACGTGGTCTACAGCCTGTTGCCCGGCTCGCACCGACTCAATCTCCATGCCATTTATCTCGAATCCGATAAAAAAGTGGAACGCAATAAAATCGAGCCGCGTCACTTCTCAGCGTGGAAAGATTGGGCGAAGGCAAATCATCATGGCGTGGACTTCAACCCGACCTGCTTCTCACATCCCAAAGCCGCAGATGGATTTACGCTTGCGCATCGCGATGAAGATATCCGTCAATTTTGGGTTGAGCATTGCATTGCCAGTCGTAAGGTCGGCGAATATTTCGGAAAGGAACTGGGAACTCCGTGTGTGACGAATATTTGGATTCCAGATGGATATAAAGACTCCCCTGCGGATCGTAGAACACCCCGACATCTGCTTCTCGAATCCCTGGACATGGTCCTCGCTGACAAAATTGACCCGCGCTACAACCTCGATGCCGTTGAACCAAAACTCTTCGGCATTGGCTCTGAAAGTTACGTGGTCGGCTCGATGGAATTCTACGCCGCTTATGCCCTGAGCCGCAAAGTCTTGCTGACGCTTGACGCAGGACATTTTCATCCGACGGAAACGATCTCGGATAAGATATCATCCATGCTGATTTATCTTGACCAGTTACTTCTGCACGTCAGCCGCGGAGTACGTTGGGACAGTGACCATGTTGTCGCTTTCAATGATGACCTGCAAGCCATCACACAGGAAATTGTCCGCAATAATGCTTTGGAACGCGTCCACATTGGACTGGATTATTTTGATGCCAGCATCAACCGCATCGCCGCCTGGACAATCGGCGCACGCAATACCTTGCGCGGTTTGCTGAATGCCCTGCTCGAACCGTTTGATACACTCAAGCAAAACGAAGCAAGTGGAGATTTCTCCAGTCGACTGGCATTGCAGGAAGAACTCAAAGTTATGCCCGCTGGCGCAGTCTGGGACTACTATTGCTCAAAAGAAAATGTCCCCATAGGTATGGACTACATGAAAGTTATCAAGGATTACGAAGGACGCGAGCTCACGAAACGAGCTTAACCCGTAGTAACGACTTCAGTCGTTACTACGGGTTACAGGTGACTGTTTCGGGTGATCAATTAAACCGAGCAACACGGAGAAAGGCTTTTGCTGCGAATTTGCGCGGATGTGCGCGAACTGCGAAAACAATTCGCGAAAATTCTCGCAATCCGCGGCAAAGGTTTTGCTAGATTAATTAGAAAAGGCGACTGAAGTCGCCACTACTAAGTTTTTTATAAATTGGAGGCGCGAGACAATAATATGAAATTAATTAAGAAATATGAAAACGAAGCTAAAAAATTTGTAGGCGTATGTCACAAGCTGGCTAAAAATCTCTACGTCACCAGCAGTGGCGGAAATCTGGCTTGGAAGCTGGAGGAAGACCTGCTACTTATCACGCCCACGCAAGTCTATAAAGGTGATATTGGACTCAAGGATTTGGTCTTCATCGATTTGGAAGGCAATGTGGTGGAAGGGAAACGTCGTCCAACTGGCGAGACTCCGATGTATCTCAAATTCTTCAACCTGCGCAAGGACATCGTTTCCGTTGTCCATTGCCATGCACCGCATGTTGGCGCGTTCGCTATTTCCAAAGGGACAAATTGGTTAATGCGTCCCATTTATCCAGAAACAACCATCGAGGTCGGACCCGTGCCGATTGTGCCGTACGCCGAGCCGATTACCGAAAAACTGGCTGAACAATTTGAGCCTTTCCTGCCCAAATACAACAGCTTTCTTATGGAAAGTCATGGCTTGGTAACCATGTCCCGTTCTGACATCACTGAGACAATGATGATTATGGACTTGTTGGAAATGAGCGCCAAGTCCATCCTGCTTGCCTTGCAAGTAGGGGGGATCAAGGAGTTGGATCAACAGGCAGTATGCGACCTCGGCAATACCATGCGGACGCGCAACCTGCCTTTATTTGGCGCTCCAGGTGTGAATAAATCTCTGGAAGACTTGTATTTTTAGAACTAACGGTTGAAGATTATGACTGATCTCGAAACCCAACTAAATGATTTCTCCGCGCAAAAACGAGCCAAAGCCCTGGATGCTTTGACCGCTGCCGATGTCCAGCTTCCTGTCGAACAGGATGTTGTCAACCTCCATTGCCATACGTTTTTTTCCTTCAATGCTTATGGATACTCGCCCATGGGACTGGCCTGGCTGGCGAAGCAAAAAGGATATAAAGCGTTGGGTATTGTGGATTTTGATGTGTTGGATGGTGTTGATGAATTCCTGAATACATGCGAGCGTGTTGCCGTGCGCGGCAGCGCCGGACTTGAAACGCGTGTCTATCTCCCGGAGTTCTCCACACGCGAGACCAATTCACCGGGAGAACCGGGCGTCTACTATCACATGGGCATCGGATTCACATCCAATCAGGCGCCTGCGGAAGTTGCCTCGATCATGGCGGATATGCGCGCCCGCGCTGACCAGCGAAATCGGGCGATGGTGGAGCGCATCAACGCCCATCTTTCGCCTGTGACGGTTGACTATGACCGCGATGTCCTCCCGCTCACGCCCGCTGGCAATGCTACAGAACGCCACATGCTGGAAGCCTACACGCGAGCCGTGGAAAACCACTTCTCTGATCCAGTCCCATTTTGGTCAAAGAAGCTGGATCATCCTGAAGAAAAGGTTCGCGCGCAAATTGCCGATAGGCCCGGATTTCAAAATTTGGTCCGCGCAAAGCTGATGAAACGCGGCGGGGTCGGCTATGTCCAACCCGGTCCGGATACATTTCCAAATATTGATGAGGTCAATCGTTTAATCGTCGCCTGCGGCGCTTTGCCCTGCGCTGCATGGTTGGATGGAACCACATCAGGCGAGCAAGACATCGAAGAACTGCTCGAACTGCTTATCGGCAAAGGCGCTGCCGCCCTCAACATCATTCCTGACCGCAACTGGAACATCGCTGATCCTGAACTGCGCCGCAAGAAAGTGAAAAAACTATATGAAGTAGTGGAACTGGCGGGGAAATTTGACCTGCCTTTAAATGTCGGGACTGAGATGAACACGTACGGTCAAAGGCTGATTGATGATTTCAGCGCTCCAGAGATGGAACCCCTGCGTGAATCGTTCATGGCTGGCGCTTATTTTATTTATGGCCACACTTTGATGCAGCGCGCTCTGGGACTTGGTTACCAAAGTGAATGGGCAAAGACGCATCTCCCCTCGCGTCGTGAGCGTAACGCCTTCTTTACGCAAATTGGACGGCTCATATTGCCCGGACAGGTGGATCAACCGAAGCAGTTTACCTCTGCTCAGTCTCCAGCCGAGATATTGAGTAAGTTATCTTGATTCTAGGAATGCAACCATGACCCATCAATATCTACTGGCACATGACTTGGGCACAACGGGAAACAAAGCCACTCTCTTTGACGTTAATGAAGGCGCGGTAAAGGTTTCCACGTTTGAAGCATATCCCACAGACTATTCCCAGCCCGGATGGGCGGAGCAAGACCCCGCCGATTGGGAGCGGGCAATCTGGCAGTGTACGCACCGACTCATTTCCCAATCAGGGATTGACCCTGCGGCGATTGCAGCGGTAAGTTTTAGCGGACACATGCAAGGCGCATTGCTGGTGGACCGGCAGGGCGCTCCCCTCGCAAAATGTATTATTTGGGCTGACCAACGTTCCACGGCTCAAGCTGATTTCATCACCTCTGTTTGCGGCTCTGAGACTCTCTATCGCCTCACCGGACAGCGTATCAGTCCAACTTATACAGCCCCAAAAATGCTGTGGATCAAGGAGAATCAACCGGCGGTTTACGAACAGGCATACAAAGTCTTACAGCCAAAAGATTATGCGGCCTTTTTGTTGAGCGGCGTTTTTGCCACTGACTACTCTGATGCCTCTGCCACATTGCTCTTTGATTTGACCAACCGACGCTGGGCATCCGATGTAATTAATGCAATCGGTTTGAACAGCGGACTTTTGCCCGAAGCGCATCCCTCCACAGATATTATCGGACATGTAACGCCGTCAGCGGCAGCCGCCAGCGGACTTGTGGCTGGCACGCCCGTTGTCATTGGTGGCGGAGACGGGGCGTGTGCAACGGTTGG
>DYDH01000036.1:28555-29273 GCA_020717985.1 Herpetosiphon sp.
CTCGGTGCGCGAAGGCGAGGCGTATGCCTATATCGGTTCATCATCCTGGATCGCCGTCACGAGCCGTCAGCCGATCCTCGATCCGCAACAGCGCACTTTTACCCTCGCTCACTTGATGCCCGACTACTGCTTCTCCCTCGGAACCATGCAAGCGGCGGGCGGAGCCTACGGCTGGTTGGAACGTCTACTGCACCCGGAAGAATCCGCTGAGTCGTTGAAATTAATGGACGCCCAAGCTGCTGGCGTGCCCGCCGGCTCAGGCGGACTTTTGTTCCTGCCCTATCTGATGGGTGAACGCAGCCCGTATTGGAATCCGCTGGCGCGCGGCGCGTTGGTTGGCTTGACCATGCCGCACAGTCAACCTGAAGTTGCCCGCGCTGTTTTGGAGGGCGTTGCCTTTAATCTCAGGTTGATTCTGGATGCCCTGCGAACGCAGGATGTGAAAATCGCCAGGTTACTCTTGATCGGTGGCGGAGCAAAAAGCGCAGTCTGGCGTCAAATCCTTGCGGATGTGCTGGAGTTGCCGATTTGTTTGCCCGCACTTACCACCGAAGCCACCGCCTTGGGAGCCTTGGTTGCCGGCGGAGTTGGAGTCGGTTTGTTCCCAGACTTCACCGTGATTGACCACTTGATCGCCATCCGCGAAGCCGAACGCCCACAGCCAGTTAATCAACAAACGTATGCAGCAATGCTTGATCTTTTCAAGCGAACTTATGAA
>DYDH01000580.1:0-958 GCA_020717985.1 Herpetosiphon sp.
GTTGGAATTGTGCCTGTTAGTTGATTATTGTACAAATACAGCCCCGTGAGATATGTCAGGTTTCCCAGTTCTGTTGGAATTGTGCCGGATAAATTATTCCCCCCCAAACCTAAATATGTCACATTCACCCCGGTTTCACATGTCACCCCATACCAACTGCAAGGAGTATTTGTTTGCATCCAGTTAGTGTTATGGGTCCAATTCGCACCGTCGGTGCTGTTGTACAAGGCTGCCAGCGCATTGCACTCCACCTCGGGGATTTCGGTTTGAGCTGCGCATAATGACATATAATATGTGAAAACGCCTGTGGCGGTCGCCTCACCATTTGGTGTAGTGACTACAACGTCCACGGGAGGACCTCCAGCCTGGGCAGGGGATGTGGCTGTAATTTGCGTGTCGGAATCCACAGTGAAGGATGCGCTGGCTCCTCCAAAAGTGACTGAAGTTGCAAAAGTGAATTTCTCGCCGCTAATCGTTACGCTTGTTCCGCCCGAAACGGAGCCGGAATCGGGCGTCACACTTGTAATTGACGGCTGGCATTGAGTCGGCCAGTCAGGAATCAGGTTGGTTATGAAGTCAATAACGGTTTGATCGGAAGATGTCAATCCGCAGTCCAGGGTCAAATTTCCGAGCTCTGTAAGGTTGACAAACGAAGCCGGGATTTCCCCGGTTAGTTGGGTATTATCCAAATTCAGGTACATGAGATTTGTCATCCCTCCCAATTGTGTTGGAATATCACCGCTCAACTGATTGTTAGACAACTTCAGCCACCAGAGAGATATCATGCTTCCCAGCTCTTGTGGAATTGCGCCGCTCAACTGATTATCATTCAACCACAGGAGTAAGAGATTTGGTAGGCTTCCCAGTTGTGTTGGAATTGCGCCGCTCAACTGATTGCCTGACAAGTCCAGCCACGAGAGATTTGTCAGGCTTCCCAGTTGTGTTGGAATTGCGCCAC
>DYDH01000580.1:1022-1114 GCA_020717985.1 Herpetosiphon sp.
TGTGCCGGATAAATTATCCCACCCCAGAGACAATCTTGTCACATTCGTTCCAGCCGCACATGCCACCCCAAACCAACTGCAAGGAGTATCTG
>DYDH01000238.1 GCA_020717985.1 Herpetosiphon sp.
TTCCCCGACCGTCTGCGTGCCGCCAAAAGTCTGGCACAACCTTTTCCTGACTTTCGATGAGTTTTTGGAACTGGGACAAGGTAACTTTCAGATCCGCTTTGACACTTCTCGATTTGTGCGGGCACAACATTCAGTCGGAACGGGTGTTGGCAACCGTTGCGGACCCGTTTCAGCGAATTCCACCGACTGATGTTTGTGCTCTCTTCCTCAAAATATTATGTTCTTTCCCCTTACGTTGAATATCAACTAATGTGTCCTCTTCATTACCATGCTTGCGAGGAGGTCCAGCCTTGCCTCTATTTTCTGGACTTTGCTCTTCATTCCCTCCAACGCTCTTGTCAACCTCGTTCTAATTCGGTTTGTCACCGCTGACCGCCGGTGATTTTTCTTGCCACGCCCTTTTGGGTGGAGTATACTTTTTATATGTTTTCTCCATAAAGATATTCGAGATGGAAATGGACGTTTAATGCCAGAAAATTGGATCGTCCATAACGGAATATTTCTTATCCCTTGCTGTCTATTTACTCACAACTGTCGTTTTACGCCGATGGAAGAACCGATAATTTCATAAACAGGTTCGAGGTTCGAAAGAGTTAAGGAGCATGGTATGGATGAAACAACGAAACAAGCACTTGCAAATCTTCTGAACGGGACGGCATCGGAAGGGGAGATTGCCTTCTTACAAAAGGCACTTACGGAAGGCACCATCGCCATCGGGGGCAATGTTAACCAATCAATCATCATTCTGGGCAGTAAAAATACAGTACAACTCACGCCAGAAGCTTTGGATCGACTTAATGGACGGTCACTCCTGGGCAACTTGGATCGGGACCTCACCAAGGACGAGATCAACCTCGGGCTCACAATATTGGAGACGCTTCTCCCGGAACGCGCTCCGATATTGAAAGTGCAGCAGGAGGCGGTAACCCGCCGCTTGCGCGCCACGCTTGGTCCAGATATGAGCGCGCTTAGCGACTTTAGCCGCAGGGAACGCGTGGAAAGCCTGGCAACCCTCAATGGGTTGAGTATGGAAGTTCTTGATATATCCTTCAATGGTTTATGTCTTGGGCAGGAACCCCAGTCGTATGATTCACGATCCCCTTTTCGCGGAATGGAATCCTTTCGCACCGAAGATGCAGAGTTTTTCTTTGGACGAGAGGAGTTGACCAGGAAACTTATTCAAAAACTGGATGAGCATCCCTTTCTTGCGGTCTTGGGCGCATCTGGCAGCGGCAAATCTTCATTGGTGATGGCAGGGCTCATCCCTGCGCTGGGAGATGAATATATCATTTTCCGACCAGGCGGGGACCCGGTATCGGCTATCGAGAAGGCTCTGGAAGGAGGCGGCAAGGAAAGGCAGACACATTCACGCCGAACATTGATCGTGGTGGATCAGTTTGAAGAACTATTCACCCTCACCCGGAAGGATGAGGTAAGACAGGAGTTCATTTCCCATCTTTTGGAGTTTGCATCATCCGCTGCATATCGTGTGGTGATCACCCTGCGGGCGGACTTTCTTGGCGAGGTATCTTTCCATCGCCCGCTGAAGGATGAAGTGGAAAGCCATCAGGTAATCGTCCCACCCATGGACTCCACGGAACTTCGCAAATCCATGGAAGGGCAGGCGGAGAGGGTTGGGTTAAGATTTGAATCCGATCTGAGTCAACAGATTCTGGATACCGTGACAGGCGAACCTGGAGCAATGCCTTTGTTGCAGCACACCTTATGGATATTGTGGAAAAGAAGGCACGGACATTGGCTGAGGGCAAGTGAATATCGGGAACTCGGTGGCGTGTGGCAGGCCATCGCCAGCACCGCCGAGGAAGTGTATGGTAAAGCCACAGAGCTTGAGCGCAAATATATCCGGGATATCTTTGTGCGTCTGACTCGGTTGGATGAAGGCGATGAGGGGCGCGATACCCGCCAGAGGGTAAAACTTGGTGAGTTGACTCCCTTGGATGCGGATTCAATTCATATGCGTGACCTGATCGCTAAGCTGGCAACGGACCGCCTGCTCATTGTGAATGACGACGAGGTTGAGGTGGCGCATGAGGCGCTGATCCGTCACTGGCCACGACTACGAAACTGGTTAAATGAAAACAGGGATGCCTTGCGCTTAAGGGAGGGAATCCGCCAGGCTGCACAGGAATGGGAGTTGGGAAACAAGGATGCAAGTTTGCTCATGCATCGTGGGGCAAGATTGGAGGAGGCGGTCTCCATCCCTGATAGACGAAATATTTCATTGAACCAGCAGGAAATAAATTATCTGACAGCGTGTGTGAACCTGCAAAGTAAGGAGATTTTAATCAAGGAGAACCGACGAAAGTGGGTAATTGCAAGCATTACTGCGGTTTTGATGGTGCTATCGGCTGTACTGGGCGGCTGGAATATTACAAGAATG
Organism: Herpetosiphon sp.; assembly: GCA_020717985.1. Taxonomy (GTDB): domain Bacteria; phylum Chloroflexota; class Anaerolineae; order Anaerolineales; family Villigracilaceae; genus Villigracilis. The sequence goes on from DYDH01000238.1 coordinate 2,402, forward strand.
GAAGCCAGACGCCAGGCGGATGAAGCAAAGCATCAAACACAACTGGCTACCGCCCGACTTTTGCTGGCACAGGCCCAGGATAATGTAGAATTTGGCAGCACAGGGCGGATGATTAGTACTTTGCTGGGACTTGAATCCCTGCTACGGGAACCGACAAAAGGTGGGGATCAAGTTATCCGGGATGGAATGGCATTGCTTCCTGAACTGGTTCACAAGGAAGCATTCAATAACGACGTAACCGTCGTGACGTTCAGCCCGAACGATATGCGGCTGGCAATTGCGAACCGCGATGGAGAAATACGGATTATTGATGCGGAAACCGGCAAAGCCATCGGACACATGAAGCATGATGCTCTTGTTTCCTCCCTGGCATTCAGCCCGGATGGCACGAAAATCGTGTCCGGTAGTTATGATAAGACGATCCGCATCTGGGACGTAGCCACAGGCCGGGAGATCATGCGAATGCTTCATGATAACTGGGTTAATGCTGTGAGTATTTCTTCAAACGGAAAAATGGTGGCTTCCGCCAGTGATGATGATACAGCAAGGATTTGGGATGTGGAAACAGGAAGGGAGATTGCCCAGGTTGTTCATGATGGACCTGTTTCCTCAGTGGTTTTTGGACCCGACGGCACTTTTATCATAACAGGAAGCTGGGATTACACGGCAAGAGTGTGGGAAACTTCCACAGGCAGGGAGATCATGCGCATGACTCATAACGATTTTGTACTGTCCGTGGCTGTAAGCCCGGATGGCAAGTTGGTTGCATCCAGCACAGGGAACTTCGGCGGGGCGGGGCATGAGAATTCTGTTCGTCTATGGGATGCAATAACAGGAACCGAGATCCATCGCGTGCTTCATCTTGGAGAGGATCTCGCAGACAAGGAACCTTATCCCTTCTTTGTCACGGCATTCAGTCCTGATGGAAGATGGCTGGCTTCTGCCGGAAGGGATGGAATGTTACAAATCATCGAAACTTCCACAGGCAGAGCCGTATCACAAATGTCACATAATGGAACGATTACCTCCCTGGCGTTCAGCCCGGATGGAAATCGAGTTGTAACTGGAAGTACTGATAATTCCGCCCGTATCTGGGAGACTGTCACAGGGGAGGAACTGACGAGGATGTTGCATCGCGACGACCTGCTGGGAGTCGCGTTCAGTCAGAATGGACGGATGGTCGCAACAGCCAGCAAGGACGATACGGCCGGTATCTGGCAATCCACCACAAACAGTGATCTTGCACGCATGGTTCACGACAGCGAGGTAAATATCGTAACGGTCAGTCCGGACGGAAAAAGGGTTGCATCGGGAAGTTATGACAACACAGCGCGGATTTGGGACATTATGACCGGACAGGAGATTTCCAGAATGACCCATTCAGATCAGGTCTACACCCTGGCTTTCTCTCCGGACAGCAAATTGATTGCATCTGGGGACGAGGCGAATACCGTGATATTGTGGGAGGTGGAAACGGGAAGAGATCTCCTCCGCATCTCCAATAATGATGCCCCCGAGGAGATCGTTGGCGCGATCTCCTTCTCGCCGGACGGAAAGTTGCTTGTTTTTGGCAGTTATGATGGCTCCGCAAGAGTTTGGGATATATCACGTGGGGTTGAAATTGTGCGGGTGGAACATGACGATTCCGTTTTGTCTGTTGCGGTCAGTCCGGATGGAAAGTTGGCAGTTTCAGCCGGGCAGGACAATACAGCTCGTATTTGGGAGATCACCACAGGCACGGAAGTTATGAGAGTGTCTCAGGATGACGATATACGAGTGGCTGCCTTTAGTCCGGATGGCAAGCAAATAGCCACCGGAGGCAGGGATTTTACATTACGGGTGTGGGATGTGGCGACCGGCGCAGAATTATCCAGAATGGAACATCAGGAAAGAGTCATTGACCTGGAATTTAGCCCCGATGGGAAATGGGTTGTATCCGGGAGTTGGGATTATAGTGCCCGTGTATGGGAGGTATCCACAGGCAGGGAAATTTCCCGCATGACTCATGGTGGGTGGCTTGGAAGTGTGAATTTTAGTCCGGATGGGAGATGGGTGCTTTCCGGCAGCGCGGATGGCACAGCAAGGATTTGGGATGCCCGGACCGGTCAGGAGGTGGCGCGGACCATGCATGACTCGCCTGCACCTGCATCTGTATTCAGCCCTGATGGCCGGTTGGCCGTTTCCGGTAGTGTCGATCGTACTGTCCGAGTCTGGCATTGGATGGTGGATGACATAACCAGTCAGGCCTGTAAACACCTGCCGCGCAACCTGACATTGGATGAGTGGAACAGGTATGTGTATAACCAGCCATACCATCAAACGTGCAAAAACCTGCCTGTTGAAGAATAAAGGTGTTGATTCCATCGGAGAAGAGAATATGAGAAGAAAATTATATCTAAATCTCTTATTGATATTCCTCGTCGCTGCCTGTGCAGGCACAGACATGGAAACGGAACCGGATCTCATCCCAACCTCAGCAATCATAGAATCTGGCGAAACAGTGACAGCGGTTCTTGTTACAGTGGAAGAGATGGAAGTTGATCTCAAGGAAGCAAGGTCCCGCCTGCACTATCTTCCGTTCGAGGACTGCCTGCCAACCCGTCTGTATAACGGGGATTATGCCTACTTGACGGGAGGCGACACATCAGTCCGGATTAGAATCTATCCTGATGTGCATGTAAGTGACAGTATCCTCGCATACGCGAGTGATAAGGAACTTGTACATATTGTAGGGGGTCCTTACTGCAGTTATGAGTGGATTTTGTGGAAAGTGGAAACATCATCGGGCATATATGGATGGATATCAGAAAGCGATGGAGACTGGTTCTGGCTTTCCCCCGTGGATGGTCCACCCTCGTTGCCTGATGAATTGAAGAACGACGCAACCAAACTGGCGCTTTTTACAAAAACCAGCGAGGTCATGCAGGATCCCAATCTTTCGGATACTGAAAAGAGGGACAGGGTTGCTTTACTTGAAAAGGAATTTGGGAAGCCAAACGTAATCGCGATGATGCAATACACGCCAGTGTACAACGCTAATCATAAAAGATTGGAGTCGTTTGAGAGTTATTGGCGTACTTTTGCCAGCACATATGAACAGACTACTTCGGATTCAATCATGGAAACAGACCCCTTGACAGCCAGCTACGAGATTTTCATGAATCCTACCGAAGATACGGTTATGAAAATGCTGACCGGCCCTTGAGATTTTCTTGCTTTATCGTTGATATGATGCCGGATTTGCAAATGGAGCTGATTTTGGTCTTGGGGAAATGTCACAATTTACTTCATTCCCCATGCAAGCTTGTTTTCGTGGTGGAAAATGTAAACCGACTGGTTGAAGTCAAGGAGAAAAGGCAGATCAGAGCAGATAATTCAAAATAATGTGACTTTACCCATAAGTTTGCCACGACTGGAACCACAAGTTTGCCGCAAGTAAATTCTGGAACCATAAGAGAGTCTCGCGGGCATTTTGTTTTTTGAACTTGATCAGTTGAGTGTGGAAATACGGATGTCACATTGTCACATTATCCTCCTTATTGCTCCAAGTGGAACCCGGTCGAGCACCGCGCTTTTCCTCATCTCACACGTGCTATGCGAGGTGTCATCCTGACCAGTTACGAACTGACCAAGACCTTCCACGAGCACTGGACTTCAAGTTCTGGTACACAAAATCAACAAGGTGTACGAAACCGGACGCAAGGCGGCGTATGATTTCAAGGAGACGATGCGAATTTATTTAATTCCGAGGAAGCCTTTGGGTAGTGACTTAGCGCATCCTTGACCACTTGTTGACGATACTCGTCATTCATCATTTCATTGACTTTAATCCATGGAAGTACATTTGCTTCTGTCATGGCTTTCTCCTTCGATCGACGCCTAAGGCGTGTAGCATAGTTCGTCACGGGTGAGACTATAGAGTCGGGCGCAGTGAGCATCCAATTCGGCGCTTCTCCTACGGATGAACAACGCGCAGCCCCAGATGCTCTTCGTAACCATCGAAGTCGCTATCGTTATGCAATAATTGATGATCGTTTTCAATGCAGTATGCAGCGATCAGGCTGTCAATCGTCTTGCGGACAGTGATTCCCTTTTGCCGGAGGAGGCGATAGTTTCTTGCGCTTTGTACCGCCAGCACGGGGTTGACCATGCTCTCCTGTATAAATTTCCCCAATGTGCGGCGTACTTTCTCAAAGTCGGGGTCGTATCGAAAGCCTTGTAATACTTCTGCCAGAATCAAGTCGCCGATAATGATCGGGGTGTTATCGAGAACGGTGTCCAGAAAATCAGTCTGCAGATTTTTTACACCGTTGAAATAATCGATCCACACGCTGCTATCAACAACAAGCATGATTACTTCACCTTCACGCGTGACTGGCGCTGGTCATTCAAGTTTCCATCCCA
>DYDH01000581.1 GCA_020717985.1 Herpetosiphon sp.
CCCATTAAAAACCCAGATGCGCCACTTTTTAAAGGATGACGTTTCATCCCCGCCATAAATGGCGGGGTATTCGCTCGCTGTTTCGGTTCATACAAAATTGCCGCTTTACTGAAAGGCAGCACGCTGTTTGTCAAAGAACACTTTGACCATTCAGTTAATCTCTATAGATGCCTGTCCGCCTCTAGAGGGTTTGGTGTAGACGCTTTATGTGCTGACACTCACGATTGCACCGGCAAAAGCGAGCAATTAATGCGAGCGAATCAAAAACTGATAGCATACCTTACCGGAGGATACCCTTTTTAGCTGTTCAAAAAAAGGTATCCAACCAAAAGCCGGAACAAACGGGTTACTTGTCAAAACGTCGAATACAAAGACGGATTTCATTTTTCTCTAACTCTCCGATCTATGGGAGATTTTTTTCTTGATAACCGAAGGCCATATAGAGGTTAGGCAGCGTACCGCAGCACTGCGATGAAATGACACGCGGTGCCCGCGATAACGAACAGGTGCCAAACGAAGTGGCTGTAGCGAACCCGCTTGGCCGCATAGAACGCAACACCCGCCGTATACGCGATGCCACCTGCCAATAGCCAGAGCAGACCCCACGTTGGCACACGGAGCCACAATGGCTTTACCGCGATAAGGATGAGCCAGCCCATGGCTAAATACAGGCACGTCGAGAGTTTCGGGTACCGTATTCCTCCGACCGCTGTATGTATCACACCGGCAAGGGCCAGACTCCACACAAGCCCGAACAGCATCCAACCCCACGTGCTGCGGAGCACGCCGAGGGTAAACGGCGTATATGTGCCAGCGATCATGAGGAAAATCGCTGCGTGGTCAAGAATCTGGAATATTCGCTTGGCCCGATTCCTTGGCAAGGCATGGTAGAGCGTGGATATGAGGTACAGCAGCACCATCGTGACCGCAAAGACGCTCGTGCCCACAATTCGCGCTGCGCCGCCACTATGGACTGCAGAAAAAACAAGAACCGGGGCGGCAGCCACTGCCGCCAGTAAACCGACACCGTGGCTGACGCTGTTCGCGATTTCCTCCCCGAGGGACAGCGTATGTTCTCGTAATGCGAGCGTTTTTTTCATGGTTTGTCATCCTCTGCGGTCTACCCATAAACCTCGCAGTTAGCGCGGTTTGTATTGTATTAATAGGCGT
>DYDH01000582.1 GCA_020717985.1 Herpetosiphon sp.
GCCGAGTTGACCAGCGTGACGATGAGCACTTCCTGCTCGTCGGCGATTGCGCCGGAGCGGATGAGTTGGGCGGCGAGGGCGCTCAGGGTGTGCGTCTTGCCGGAGCCGGGCACGGCGGAAATGCCCATTTTGCCGCCGGTGTAGGCGAGTATCTGGGATTGGGCGGGGCGGGGGGTGAAGGGAAGTGTCATTGGGTTGGCAGTCGTTCGTTGCTTGGCGCTAAACTCACTTATCATGGAGCGCGACTTTATGGAATTCATAGGATGCTTTTTGTTCGAATAACGCCAATTGTCCGACAGCGATCAGTTCCATCTGCGGTTCGGGGTCATAATTCATGGCAATCGCTTCGAGCATCGGATTGCGGTTCTTTTCGCTTGCCCCTACATGGTAGAAGTGTTCTCTGGTGAATACTGTAAACTTCTGCGCGTATTTCTCCAGGGCTTGATTCTTGCGATAGCGGTTGCTGTGCCAGGTGGAAAGAATAAAATTCGCTTTGGTTCCTGCCAGCAAATCGTATAGGTCTTGTTCGTCTTTATCTGTCCAGGAATTAAAATAATCGGTATGCCTGCCAATATAGGGCGGATCGCAGTAAATAAAATCGTCTCCGGTGGCTGTTTCCAGAATCTCGCGAAAGTCAGCGCAAACGAATTGCCAATCATACAGGCTGAGAGCCTGACTGACGTGTTTGATCTGATTCGTAATTTTCGTTACGTAGGATTGGGCAAAGCGGTTGGGTTTGTGTCCGAAGGGTACATTGAACTTACCGCTTTTGTTGAAACGCATCACGCCGTTGAACGAAGCGCGGTTCAAGAAAAGAAAATCAAGTGAACTTCCGCTCTGGTTGAATCGTTCCCGGATTTCGTAGTAGTGCGCTTCGCCCCGTTGCCTGAGAAGGTCGCCTTCCTTCACGAGAAATTCCTTCGCGGTCCCTGCTGTAATTTCTCCGCATTTGATGGCATTGTATAAATTGATGATATGGGGGTTGATGTCATTGAAAAGTGCTCTCGGTGGGCGCACGTTAAACCCTACAACACCTGATCCCATGAAAGGCTCGATCCAAGTCCCATTTTCGTTCAGCGAAACATGGTCGAAGATCCATTCGACCAATTTTGTCTTGATCCCCTGGCATTTCAAGGGAGGCACGGCAATTTTCCTGATTCTAATGGAATTTGTGGTTAGCATTTGCAGCCA
>DYDH01000239.1:0-97 GCA_020717985.1 Herpetosiphon sp.
GCGGCGGAAAATTGGAGGCATCCGGCGGCGTTCCGGGCGCGTAATCGCTGATGATCGCGCCGCGCTCCATCATTTGTTCGGCAAGTTTCAAATGTTC
>DYDH01000239.1:134-331 GCA_020717985.1 Herpetosiphon sp.
CCGATCGTGCGCCCGCCTGTCTTCAACGCGGTTTGATGCGCAACCGCATCCACGCCGCGCGCGAGTCCGCTGACTACTGTGATTCCGTTCGATGCGAGGAATGCCGAAATCTCTTCGGTGATCTGCCGACCATACGGCGTCACCCGGCGTGTGCCGACGATGGCAACCGCAAACAGGTCGTCAGGCAGATATTCGCC
>DYDH01000239.1:366-6731 GCA_020717985.1 Herpetosiphon sp.
CTTTTAGTCTTGCTGGATATGCTTCGTCCTGCCATGTCAGGATTTTTATCCCCTGCGATTCTATCTTCGCCCAGACTTGATCAAGGTCAACTTTTTGACGCGCCGCGAGGACACGTTCGATCACTTTCGCGCCCAAACCTGATTCGGCTAAAGCGGCAGGATCAGCGCCCCAGGCAGATTCAAGATCGCCGAAGTACGCGACCAATCCCTGCATCCGCACCGCGCCAATACCTTTGATTAAGTTAAAGCCAACCCAATATTTTTTGTCGTCCATGTGGATAGTATAACGCCGCCTGTCACGGCGGCGTCAAGGGTTTTAGGTCAATCCTTCGAGCAGATGAACTCTCAAAGTACGCTGACTCATGTCCAGGTCCAGTATGACCGAGGGTATGGCGGGCAGGAGAATCTCCTTGCCAGAGTCATCCCGAATAACGTAGACATCGTTCGCGCCTGTTTCCAATATTTCAACCAACTTGCCAAGCGGATTCCCGTTCTCGTCCACTACATCCAGATCAATTAATTCATATTGATAATGTTTGCCATCAGGCAGCGGTGGGACTTCCGACGCTTTGACATACACCCATTGATTGCGATACCTGCCCGCATCTTCGGGGGTATCTACACCAAGAAAACTGACGAGCAAGCCATTTGCATGTGGGCGGACAGTGTCAAACGTAAGAGGCTGATATTTTTCGCCGATCAAAACTTTCCGCCCCGATTTGATGCGCTCGGGGAAGTCGGTATGGATATCCATGATGATCTCACCGCGCACACCATGCGGACGGCGGAGATAGCCGATCACTAAATAGACAGGCTCGCCTGCCGGCGAGCCTGAGGTTTGCTTTTTTGCTGGCATTAGGGTTCCATTACATCCAGTGTAGCTTGTTTGCCTTCGCGTTCGGCGGCCACCCGGAGCAGGTTGCGAATGGAGTTCGCTACTTTTCCGCTTTTGCCGATCACGCGTCCCATGTCATCCTTTGTCACGCTGAGTTCGATGCGGATGCGTGAGCCGCCTCCGCTTTGTCGAACCTGCACTTCTTCGGGATGATCCACGAGGGATTTTGCGATGAATTCAATCAGGTCTTTCATAATAATGCCTATTCATGTCATTGCGAGGAGCGCACTTTGCGACGAAGCAATCCCCCACTAATTAGGAGATTGCTTCGGGCTATCGCCCTCGCAATGACATAATAAAAGTTAATTCTTGCGTGTGTTAGCGGGAGCGGCGCGCTTGGCTTCGGCTTCGGCGGCTTCAGCAACGAGGGTTTCGATTGCTTCGCCCTTCTTGAAGCGGTCAAAGCGGAGTTGTGTGCCAGAAGACTTGAATATCTGCGCTACGGACTCGGTGGGCAGTGCGCCGTTCTTCATCCAATGGAAGACACGATCTTCCTTGATGTGAATAGTGGCGGGGTTGGTGCGCGGATTGTACACGCCCAAAATTTCCAAAAAGCGACCATCGCGTGGGGATTCTTTGTCCGCGGCGATGATGCGGTACGTGGGTTGGCCTTTGAGACCAATACGACGTAAACGAATTCTTACCATTTTTTACTTTCTCCTTAAGATGTTTTGCGTCTCAGACAGGCAAGAGAGGTTGTGTGCAAGGAACACACAGGTTGCGGGCTGAAATCACAGACGGGTATTTTACCAGAGAAAAAGGGAGAATATTGTTTGGGATTTGAGGGCGGTATAATTTGCGTATGGAATATTTAATGAAAGGGAGCATCCACCCAATGCAAAACATACTCCTGATCGTCGGGTCTCCAGCATCAGGCAAGAGCACCGTCTCGCGCGCAATTGCAGAGCGAAGTGCAAAAGGCGTACACATTCCAGTCGATGACCTTCGGACGATGGTACAAGGCGGCGTCATCCATCCGGGACCGAATTGGACGCCAGAATTGATCCATCAACTTAAACTTGCGCGGCAAACCGCAACAGACATGGCATTGAGTTATCGAGAAGCCAACTTTCTGGTCGCAATAGATGACTTTTGGGATTCATTTTCGCAATTGCAGGAGTACACCACACTCATAAATAGTCCAAATGTCCTCCCGATTATTCTCAAGCCAGCGTTATCCGTCGTCCTAGCCCGCAACCATGCCCGTAAACCTCCGTCAGAATTTCGGGATCACATGGACGACGGCATTAGAATGGTTTATGCGGATCTCGATAAGCAGGAGACCACGCTAAGGTCACAGGGCTGGCTTATATTCGATACATCGAATGACACAATGGAAGCGTCGGTTGCTCGAATTCTCACACTACTTGAAACTTCCGCCAGTTGAACACTGGTGATTAAAATAGAAAAAAATGGCGTGATACTTCTGTAAGGGTATTCTTCTCTGAAAAATGTTGAAGCCCACCTGCGGTCATCACGCTTCACATTGAGCATTTCGCGTACACGTGGCTTCGAGTTTTTCCTGCTCCCAAACGTCATCCATGCACTGCCCGCTGGTGCAAACCTTTGGGCAGTGCATCCACCATCGTTGGGTCAAGTCCGCGTGCGGCTTGTCGCAAGCACATCAACTAGCATAGTTGGTTGCACTCCGCAACCAGCTATGCTATACTTTCAGGGAAAGGAAATAATGCCATGAACACTTTACACGTCCGCAGTGTGCCCGATGATTTATACAGCCGTCTCCAACAACTAGCCAATGCGCGCAATCGTTCCCTAAGCGCACAGGTTATCACCATGCTTGCCCAAGCATTGGAAGATGAAGAACGCCGTAAGAGTCAACTAATAACATTAAGCTCCATTCAACGCAGACGATTCAAAGCACCCAAGAATGCCCTGTCAACTCTTGCACTGCTAAAAGAGGACCGCACAAGATGAGCGAGGTTATTCTTCGATGCGTACTGGATGCAAGTGTTGGGATTAAGTTGTTTGTCGAGGAAGAATTTTCAGACAAAGTTCAAAGCCTATTTTCAAAGCTGGCAGAAGATCCCCAGGCAGAAATTCATGTACCCGATCTGTTTTATATCGAATGTGCCAACATACTTCTTAAGTATACACGGCGATACAAACGTCCAATTGAGGATTCACTGGCTGACCTTGAAGACTTAAACAAACTCGCCTTGAAATCGACATCCACAGCAGATTTAATCGAGGATGCATTACTGCTTGCAAACGAAAAAAATCTAACGGCTTACGACGCCTGTTATGCTGTTCTGGCTCAGAAATTGGAGATACCTCTTATAACAGCAGACACTCCCCTGGCAAAAGCTGTAGATTGGGCAATTTGGGTCGGGAATTTTGAAGTCTAAATCAAAAGGTCACGCAAATGCGTGACCTTCATTTTTATCCAAACATCCTTCCCAGCCCCTTGCCGCCTGTCTTTTGCAGCGTCTTCATCATCTTCTGCGCTTCGCGGAATTGTTTGATGAGGCGGTTCACATCCTGCACATCCATGCCGCAGCCGGCGGCGATTCGCCTGCGGCGGGACGCGTTCAAAATATCGGGGTCACGGCGTTCCTTCACGGTCATCGAGTGGATGATGGCTTCGGATTGCTTGAATGATTTTTCCACCATGGTTGGGTCAAGTCCGCGCGCGGCTTGTCCCATTTGACCGGGGAGCATTTCCATGATTTGTGAGAGCGGTCCCATCTTCTTCATTTGCTTCATTTGATTGAGCCAGTCCTCCAAAGAGAAATGTCCCTTCATCATCTTCTGAGCCTGCCGAGCCTGCTCGTCCATGTCCTGCCCTTCGTAGGCAGCTTCGGCTTTCTCGATCAAGCCGATCATGTCGCCCATACCCAAAATGCGGGAGGACAAACGCGAGGGGTCGTAGGTTTCAATTGCGTCCAGTTTTTCACCTGTACCGATAAATTTGATCGGAATGCCGGTCACCGAGCGGATGGAAATTGCCGCGCCGCCGCGTGAGTCGCCGTCCATTTTGGTCAGGATCAGACCTGTAAGATTGATGGCATCTTTGAAGCCCTGGGCAATATTCAACGCTTCCTGACCGATCATGGAGTCGACGACGAGCAGGATATCCACTGGATTGACATTCGCGGCGATGGCTTTTAACTCATCCATCAGCGACGCATCCAACTGCGACCGACCGGCTGTATCCACGATCACCAGGCTGAATCCACCCTTTTCAGCTTTGTCCACGGCGCGTTTTGCAAGTTGCGGCGGCGTGAGTGAAAGGTCGGTTTCGACTTCAACGTCCAGACGTTCGCCAAGTTGTTGCAGTTGCTTCACAGCGGCAGGACGATATGGGTCACCTGCGACGAGTAGAACGCGCTCCCCTTTTGACTTCATCATCCGCGCAAGTTTGCCCGCGGCCGTCGTTTTACCAGCACCCTGCAAACCGACCATCATAATGACACGCGGCTTCGGTCCCGTCAGATTCAACCCGACAGGTTCACCAAGGGATGTGATCAATTCATCGTTGACGATCTTTATAACCTGTTGACCAGGATTGAGCGCCTTCGATACTTCCGCGCCAACAGCGCGTTCACGAACACGCGCGATAAAAGTTTTGACCACGCTAAAATGCACATCCGCTTCAAGGAGCGCGAGGCGCACTTCACGCATGGCGGCATCCACGTCCGCTTCAGAGAGTTTGCCGCGGCGGCGCAGTCCGTCAAAGATCGTGTTAAGTCGTCCAGTGAGAGTTTCAAACATAAGGTAAATGCTCCAGCGTGGAAAATGCCTGTTGGGTAGAATCAGGTTGAAGGTTGGGAATGCTGCGGCGCTTTTCTTCATCCAAAAAAGCCGCACAGCCGCCAATCATAGCACGTCCATCTTAATGCGACAATAACAATTTCTTTACTTTGAAACCGAAACTGCTTATACTGGCGCGTGTTCCTGTTTACACCTATTTTCAACACACGGAGAAATCATGGCAAAAGAAATTGCAATGGTAAATGACAGAAGAGAAATTTTTGGTTGGGCAATGTACGATTGGGCGAATTCTGCGTTCAGCACAACCATCGGCACGGTGTTTTTGGGACCGTACGTGGCATCGCTGGCGCGGACTGCGGCAGAAGCGGCGGGAACGACAACCGTTTCATTTTTAGGGATTCCCGTTGCGCCTGATTCCTTCCTCCCGTACTGCATTTCATTTTCCGTGGGGATGCAGGTTTTGTTCCTGCCCATCCTCGGTGCGATTGCAGATTATTCTCATTTGCGTAAACGCATGATGCAAATCTTTGCGACCATCGGTGCGCTGGCAACGATCTTGATGTTCCTTGTCACTGGCGGATTGTGGTGGCTGGGCGGCGTGCTTTTTATCGTTGCCAATCTTGCTTTTGGTGCGGCGATGGTTTTCTATAACTCCTACCTGCCCGATATTGCCAGCGAAGATGAACGGGATAGAGTCTCCTCGTATGGCTGGGCAATGGGGTACATGGGCGGCGGAATTTTGCTTGCGCTCAATTTGGCTTTCTTCACATTCAGCGAAGACCTTGGCGTACCTGGTGATCTGGCTGTGCGTATTAACCTTGCGTCGGCGGGCGTTTGGTGGCTGGGATTTTCGTTTTTGACCTGGGGGAGATTGCGATCACGCCGCGCGGCGCGTCAACTCCCCACTGGGGAAACTTATGTCAGCATTGGTTTCAAGCAACTCCGTAAAACTTTTAGTGAAGTGAAACATTTCCCTGAAACGTTGAAATTCCTGCTGGCATACTTTTTATACAACGACGGCATACAGACTGTGATCGCTGTCGCCTCGACCTTTGCCGCCGCGCCGTTGATCCAGGGCGGGCTGGAACTTGAACAACAGACCTTGATCGCTGTCATTTTGATGATCCAGTTCGTGGCGTTCTTCGGAGCTTTATTCTGGGGCAAACTTGCAGGTTGGATCGGCGCGAAGCAATCAGTGGTTGTCAGCCTTGTGATCTGGTCAGGTGTGGTGATCTACGCCTACGGTGGATTAAAAGGTCCCACTGCAACCGCGCAGTTCTTCGTCCTCGGCATTTTCATCGCGCTGGTGATGGGCGGGTCACAAGCCATCAGCCGCAGTCTGTTTGCGCAGATGGTGCCCAATGGCAAGGAAGCGGAATTCTTCTCATTCTATGAGATCAGCGAACGCGGCACTTCGTGGATCGGACCGTTGGTGTTTGGTCTTGCAAATCAGATTTTTGGCAATTTGCGTTATGCCATTCTTTCGTTGATATTCTTCTTCATCATGGGGTTGATCCTGCTTCCGTTTGTGAATGTGAGCAAAGCCATCACAGACGCGAAGAAGTATGACGGAAATCAGTAACCAGTAGGAATAAGAAGTAAAAAGGGACTCGGCGAAGCATCTGCCGAGTCCCTTTTTTTATTTAATAGACTTTATCGGTAATAAGCAAAGAGCCTATTTGGACGCTGAAAAACGCTGATTTTCGCTGATGCAAAAAAGAAAAAATCTGCGTTTTCT
>DYDH01000583.1 GCA_020717985.1 Herpetosiphon sp.
AAATCAAAAGAAAGGGGGGTTTCCTTCACTGATGTCTGCAAAATCATCTTTGGTAATGGATTTTTGTTTCAAACGCTAACGCCACACGAAATGAATATGCATTCGTTAGGTGAACGGATAGCACGTTTTGCGACACGGCCTTTCCCCGCCCCCTCCTTGATTGAGTTTATGGCTGTTACCAAGGAACTGCTTGCAGGACACGAGCCTATCAAAGCTAACGAATATACTGATCGATTTTATCAAAATCGCGGCATGGCACCCGCAGCTTTCCGGGTTCTTCAGCGTTATGGCGATGATGTCATTCTCTCAAGTGAGCGTACCCATTTTGTCGGTGATGTTATGCTTCTTGGGACATTTATTCAGATGGCAAAGGCCAGCAATCGATTTGGCGATAAAACTGATTACAAATTAGATTTTATCGGCGAGTTATCACAAGCACGACGTACTATTGAGGCAGAGGCGAGTGTAACTTCGGTTTTTCATGAAGATTATCGTCCTGTTGTTCTGACGATGCCGTATTGCAACGGGAGTCATTGGTATCCACCTGTTCTCGTTCTCTTGCAACCTGGCGATGTTGTATGGAACACAAACGCCGAAGCTATTTATCTATTAAATGAATTTACAATCTTTGACCCTAAACTCGGTGACAAAAGCGCTGTGCCAAACCGCACATTTGTTAAGACCACCGGGAGTAACTGCAGCGCCACCACGCTGGTTGGCTATGGGAGGCACATGCGCAGTATTTTGCGTTGTGGTAGGCGAGCCGTGTTCCTACAACCTTAGCAAAGTTGTCTGTAATTCCGCAGAGAAAGTACTTTTATGGCTCTTGCAAGTCTGTAATTATCAATAAAAATGACTTTAATGCCTGAAAAACACGATATAAAGCCGGGCCAATCCCTTGCGTTGCTGAAAGAGTTACACATCCTTACCCGTGACGGGCGCATGAACCAGGATAGCAGGCGAAAACTCAAACAGGTCAATCACCTCTATCAGTTCATCGAACCTCTTCTCAAAGAAGTCCAACAAGACCACCCGGACATTTGCCTTGTCGATCACGGAGCGGGCAAGTCGTATTTTGGTTTCATCCTCTACGACCTGTTCTTCAAGGAACATGGTAGTGGCGGTTCCCGGATCTTCGGCATCGAAACGCGGGATGAACTGGTTGAGAAATCCCGAGCCCTGGCAGATCGGCTTGGGT
>DYDH01000240.1 GCA_020717985.1 Herpetosiphon sp.
CAGCCTTGCGGGCGCGCATGTTTCATCAGTCAATAGCCGCGGCGCCACTGGTGTGCCGGGCGGAATTATTGACGCAACAGACATTGCCCGTGCGCTCGAACAGGCTCAGGCGGTTGCCATTCCGTATGACCGCGAGATCGTACATGTCATTCAGCGCGGCATGACCGTGGATGGACAGGAAGGCGTGCGTACCCCGATTGGGATGCATGGTTACAAAGTCGAAGTTGAAACGCATATCATCACCGCGGCAGGGGCAACCGTGGATAACCTTCGTCAATGCGTTGGCGCGGCGGGAGTTCAAATTCAGCAATTTGTTTTGAATCCGCTTGCTTCTGCGGAAGTTGTATTGACCGAACAGGAGCGTCAAATGGGCGTGGCTGTCTGTGATATAGGCGGCGGCACCACTGACCTCGCGATCTATGTCAATGGCGATGTTTGGCACACGATGGTTCTTGCCGTTGGCGGCAACCACGTTACACAGGATATTGCACACGGCTTGCGCCTTCCACTATCTCAGGCGGAGGAAGTGAAAAAGCAGCAGGGCCACGCCCTTCGGTCAGAAATTGGAAGCGAAGAGTATTTCTCCATCCGCCCGTTTGGTGAAGATCATGATGTCAAGATCAATCGCCAGGACCTGGCGCATATCATCGAAGCCCGCATCGAAGAGACCTTTGATTTGATCATGCAGGAAATAAAACGTTCCGGTTATGACGGTTTGCTCCCCGCAGGCATGGTGTTGACGGGCGGCACTTCCGCATTGCCCGGCATCAAACGTATTGCCAGTGAGGTATTGGGAATGCCCGTGCGTACTGCGCAGCCGGATAACCTGACCGGACTTGTAGATAAATTAGGTTCGCCCGCGTACTCCACAAGCGTTGGTTTATTGCGCTGGGCCGCCACCATGAGAGAACACGATGTTGTTATTTCAAACGACACCAGAAACCGACGCAGATCGAGAGGAGAGAAAAGTATGGATTTTGACTCAATCAAAAATTGGATGAAACGTTTACTACCGTGAAGAGATAAGTTGATTAGTTATTAGGCAATTAGGGAAACTAATCCTAAGTAACTAAGTAACTAATCAACCAATAACTAATTTACCCTTTTAAAAATCATCATTCTCGTTTAAGATATGGCATATCCTTGCCAGGAGGAACACAATGGACTCGAACAAAAGAAATCCGAATTCCGAAGCCTTCGCCCGCATCAAAGTGATCGGTGTGGGTGGCGCGGGTCAGAACGCTGTCAACCGCATGATGGAAGAAGGTATTCAGGGCGTTGAATTTATCTCCGCCAATACCGATGCGCAGGCGCTGACACTTTCGCGCGCGCCCATTCGCGTGCGTCTTGGTGACAAGCTCACGCGCGGACTTGGCGCAGGCGGTGATCCTGAGGTCGGCCGTAAAGCCGCCGAAGAATCATCCGACGAACTCTATAACGTGCTCAAAGGCGCGGATATGGTTTTCGTCACTGCGGGTATGGGCGGCGGCACAGGCACAGGCGCTGCTCCCATTGTGGCGCAGGTCGCCAAGGAATGCGGCGCGCTGACCATTGGTGTGGTCACACGTCCCTTCACTTTTGAAGGCGGCAAGCGTACTCAATCTGCCGAAGCGGGCGTGGCAAAAATGAAAGAGCATGCCCACACCCTCATCTCGATTCCCAATGACCGCCTGCTTCAACTTGCCGATAAAAAATCATCCTTGCAGGTTGCCTTCCGCATGGCGGATGAGGTTTTGCATCAAGGTATTCAAGGCATCTCCGAACTCATTACCATTCCTGGCTTGATCAACCTCGACTTTGCCGATGTGCGCGCCATCATGTCTGAAGGCGGCGCTGCATTAATGGCGGTCGGTCGCGGCTCTGGTGATGACCGCGCCAAGACTGCGGCTGAACAGGCCATTTCCAGTCAATTGCTCGATATCACTATTGACGGCGCGCGCGGCGTGCTTTTCAATGTAACCGGCGGACCGAACATGACTCTCTTTGAGGTCAATCAGGCTGCGGCAATCATTCGCGAAACTGCCCATCCCGATGTCAACATGATCTTCGGCGCAGTCATTGATCCGGAAATGGGCGATGAGATCCGCTGTACCGTCATTGCAACTGGATTTGAACGGGCTGGCGGCGTCCCACGGCGCACATTGGAACGCCCCCTGCGTAACGATAAGCCTGTCTCTCATGCCGGGACGATGTCTGCTTCCAATTCGCTTTTTGCACGCCCAAGCGAGTCTGTCAGTGTGGGCATTGAGCACAGGTCATCGGCTGAATCAAAACCTGCGTCACAGCCATCCATCAACAGCGACGATCTGGATGTCCCAACTTTCCTGAGAAATAGAAGATAAAACTTAAGTCAGAAAGACCCTAAAGGTTCGCTTTGCGAAAACCTTTAGGGTCTTTTTATTTTCCAAACACTTCTTTCAGCGCCATTCCCAACTCATTCCGCCAGCAGGTGTAGTTATGTCCGCCGCTGAATTCGCGGTATGTGACCTCGTAGCCATTTCCCTGCAGAATGGGTTGCAGGCGTCGGTTGTCCTCCAACAGCCAGTCAAAGTGACCGACGTCCATCCAGATCTTGATTTCGCGCGATTGTTTAGCGCGGATAAAATCCACTGCCGCGAAATCGCGTCCCTCTGATTCAAACACACCCGATTGACTGATGACCTTGCCGAAAATTTCAGGCATTCGCAAGCCGGTATAAACAGACATCAGTCCGCCGAAGGATGCGCCGAGTACGCCATACGCGCCATGATTGTTTGCGGTGTCCAGTAAATTTAACTTTTTGCGCGCTAGCGGCAGGATGATATTATCCAGCCACATGATGGTCGCATCGGAGCAGGCGTATTCCACGCCACGATGGTCACCGCCGTTTTGCAGGAACGCCATCGCAATCGGTTGAATCCGCTTTTCGTGAATCAAATTATCCACGATGATATTTAATTTTCCGCGCTCCAGATAATCCATGCCGTCGTAAACGATGAGCAGTGGCACAGGCTCTTTCACGGGCGGACGATAAAGATACACGTCACGCTGACCATCATCTGCGAGCATCCATGTCTCAACCTGATGATGAGTCACTTTTCCGTGCCGAACATTTTTTCTGCGCTCGGTCAACGTGGTGGGGGAATGGTCTGGCATATAAAAGAAGTAATTGTCACTTCCCAAGCCGTTGTAAATTGTGTTCCCATTCAACGGGTCTTTGACACGCTTCTTCGTGTGCGGCTCGTAAAACGAATATTCAAGATATGCGGTTGTCGGCAATTCCATCGAATATGCCCACAGTCCCTTTTCGATGCGCGTCATCTTTTGCGGATGCTCTTCCCAGCCGTGGACATCATCTATTAATCGCGGCGCAGTTTTCCCCTGCCAGACGAAAGTGACTTGATTTCCCTCGATGATCGGGTTGCCATGTTCTTTTGCTTTTTCAATAAGAGGATGAATTTTCATAATTTGATTTTGCTTGAATCAGGTGACAGTCACTTTCGCGAAGCGAGTGACTGTCACCTATTGGCTTAATGCTTGAACGTTCCCATCAATTCCGCATTCGCCAGGATGTGACCTTCCATTGCCGTGAGCAATTTTTCCTTGTTAGTCTTGGCTGGTAACGAAAGCAGGGTATCCAACGCATACAATTTGAAGAAGTAGTGATGTGTCCCCGAAGGCGGACAGGGTCCGTGATAGCCGATTGTCCCAGCGGAGGTAAAACCTTGCATAATTCCGTTGCTGAGTTCCAGGACGGCAGGCATGTTTTCTTCCAATTCACGGGTCGAGGCTGGGATGTTGTACACGACCCAATGAACCCATGTTCCCATCGGCGCGTCGGGATCATCAAGGATCAGTGCGAAACTTTGGGCGCCAGCGGGTGGCTCTGTCCATGTCAAAACTGGGGATGCATCATCGCCATCGCAGGAAAACTTGGACGGAATTGCTTCTCCGCTTGCAAATGCGGGGCTGGAAATCTCAAATGACATGACGACCTCCTTTGTTGATTGTGATTCAGAAGTTGGGGAAATTTGCGCGGGTGTTGTTGCGCACGCCGTAAGGCTGATCACAAGAAAGCAAAAAAGAAATTTTTTCATAGCTCACTCTTTTTATCGTGAATGAACACGAAGTGTCACAAAGTAAAACCTTCATGTCCCTTTGTGACACTTCGTGGTTGAAGAAAATTACTGGTCTTCGCGGGTCACTCCAGAAAATTGCAAAATAAAATCTGCGCCATACACTTTGCTTGGGGTCTGAAAACCCGCTTTGTAATTATCGCCCAAAATACGCTTCATGATTTCGACAGACGTAAGTGCAGTCAGATGATATGCTTCGGGAGTTTTCAATTTTGCCCGCACAACATTTTTGCCGTCTGTCACTTCGGCGATCAACAGGCTAAACCCTTTTTCGTTTTGTTCGCGTGTGGGTCCCGCCGCGAAAAATTTTCCGATGAACCATTTTATAAAGTCCCTTGCGCCGCGCGTGTAAAGCAGCGGACCTGCAAACCGAGTCAGCCGCATCATGTTGACCATCGCGGCGGGGAAGCCCATGTACACGGTCACATTGGGAATGCCCGTGCTGTGATACGCTGTGCTCACATCGCCCCAGCCCATTGAAACCAGCCGCGTAGCTCCACGCCCAAAATCCACATCTTTGATTCCCCACACATTCGGCACGCTGATAATTTTTCCGTCGCGGCGGATTCGTCCCTGCCGGTGACTGTTTTCGATTCCAGAGCGCGCCGTGCCGCGTGAGATTCCACTGCCGATACTTTTGATATAAAGTTCAACGTGTGTCGCGTCCTGAAGTTTTTCTGCCACATGCGCGATCAAACAATCCGACGGCACCACATCAAATCCGCCGCCGGGCAGCAGCATCACGCCCGCGTGCTTCGCGTCCGCATCCATCGCCGCCAGCGCCTCGAAGCCTTCGATCTCGCCGCTGATGTCTACATAATGCCGCTTTGTGCGAATGCAGGCCTCTGCCATTTGCCGAAAGGTCAGCACGAAGGGTCCCGCGCAATGCAACACCACATCCACTTCGAGCAAAGCCGCATCGAGCGCGGCGCTGTTTTCAATTGAGAATGCGCGATACTCCAAGTCAAACTTTTCTGCCTGTGCGCGCAACTGATTTTCATCACGCCCCGCAAGCAACGGTTTGAACCCCGCCTTCACCGCCTGCTCCACGATCAAACTTCCTGTGTAACCGTACGAACCATAAATCAGAAAATTTTTCATGACCGTTCCGTCCATGCTGGATTTGCATATTTTTCGTTGACAAGTTCTTCCGCTCTTTTAAATTCGGATTGGGACATTTCGCCACGCTGAAAGCTGATTCCCAGCTGCGCCTCAAACCCGTGGACGAAGGCTTGGGCTGCTGTTTCCCAGGCAGTTTCCACGCCGATAATGGACTCGACTGTCGTCGCGCGCGCCAGCAGTCTTTGTGCCGCTACTTCTCGCGCGGCTTCATCTTTGAAAATTAATGCCTGACAGATTCGCGTCAAATCGCCTGTCAGTGGAAGGGAGCCATGCTGTAACACGCCTTCCTTCTTCCGCGCCTGCGCCGAGCCAATCAATTTTTTCCCATTGACTGTGATCTCATAAGTGGACGGCACTTCAAAACAAACAGGGTTCGCGGATGTCACGCCAGAGGTGCGACCTGCATCTTCTTTTATCTCCACAGGTAATCCCAACTCGTGCATGGCAAACATTAAAGCCTGTGCGAGACGATTGTACGATTCCAAAATCCCGCCTGCAAGGACGGGTTCGTCCGCGCCGCCTGTCACAGAGTAGGTCAATTCGTCAGTATGCAGAATCGCCCGTCCCCCCGTCACGCGGCGGACAACTTCCCAGCCGTTGGCTTTGACCCGTTCCATATCCACATCCGCGAAAGATTGCGCGTGGCCCAAAGACAGGCACGGAGGATTCCACGAGTACAATCGCAAAGTGGGCTGCGTCTCGCCGCGATGAATATGCTCAAGGATCGATTCGTCCACGGCCATATTCCACGAGCCGTTGGATGGGGGAGTGTAAAGTAGTCGCCAAGTATTCATTCGAATATTTTACCTGATGATAAAGTAAGGACACAGCGCCGCTGTGTCCCTACGATGATTATGAAATCCTGGAAAATTCTTTCAACACTTCTTCTAATTTGTTTTCGTTCAACTCTTCCAGCGGCGGCTTGACTGACCAGCGTGGTAATTCAAGCAGGTGCGGCATGATGGCTTTCAAGACAACGGGGAAGGGCATATATTTTTCGAGGATGTGTCTTTGCTTTGTGACTCGCGCCTGCGCTTCAGATGGGTCTTTGCCTTCTTGAAATAAATCCCAGACTTCGCATAAATCTTCCGAGATCAAATTGGCGGCGGCGGTGATGGCTCCCTGTGCGTGATTCTTCAATGCGTGGTGAAAATGTGAGTCTGTGCCGTTGAGGACGAGCAGGTCTTGTCCGAAGCGTTTGCCCAACTCAACAGCGAAGGATTCATCGTGGGATGAGTCTTTAATCCCCGCAAATTGATTGGGGAAGGCATCTTTTAATCGGGCGATCAAATCCAATGAAAAGCCGATGCCTGCCGCGCTGGGTATGTGATAGCCGAGCAGATATTTATTCGCCGGCACGGCTTTGCGGATCAATTCGCTGAACCATTTGAACAACCCTTCGTCGGTTGCCTTGCGAAAATAATACGGT
>DYDH01000241.1 GCA_020717985.1 Herpetosiphon sp.
GGGTACCCGCCTCGCAACGATACAATGTTGTGCAGCCTTAAAATGGCAGCGCTAGATGACCTTTGACGCCATGATTTTACGGAATTGCTGTCGGTGTTTCAGTTGGTATTTCGGTTGGTATTTCGGTCGGCTTCTCAATTTGGGTGGGAGTCTTTGTCGGGGCGAGGGTTGGGATAAGAGTTGGCACGAGGGTTGGGATGAGAGTGGGGGCAAGAATGGGAGCGAGGGTGGGGGCGAGAGTTTCCGTGGCCATTGGCGTGGGCGAAGGCACGGTGGGAATGGGCAGGCTGAGGTTAATTGCGACGCGCTTTTCCACTTCCGTTTTATCGCCAATCAAAGTCAGGCGCAATGAAATAATTCCATTCGACATGCCGGATAAATTCCATAAATACAGTGTGTCATTTTCTACTGGTTTGTCGGTCTCGGTGAGGGCCGTCCATGCGGCGGGGTCAGCGCCCAGACCGTATTCAAGCACCCATTTTTTGAATCCGCCGTCCGCGCCGGCGGAGCCTTTGATTTCCAGCATCGCAGATGTGATGACTTCCCCATCATTGAGTTTGATTTCAATCATCGGCTGCGGGTCATCGGCTTTACATTCACGGTCTGGCGCAAAATAAGGCTTGGATGGCAATCCGTGGTCTTCGAGCCAGGCACGTCCATCGTCAGTTCCCAGCCAATCACGCGCCCATTTATCGGTGACGTTCAAAACCATTTCATCTTCGGTGGGACCTTCGCAAGCGTCGGATGCTTCGAGCCCCGTCCACAGGTCAATTTCGACGCGACGGGCAAGGTCTTTACTTGACGGAAGCGGAGGCTGATCAGAGGCAAACGCTTCTGTATATTGATTGCCGCATGAATCGGATGGCTCCGTGCCTGAGAGACTGCAGACCACCTTATCAATAATTCCCGATGGACGATTGAATGGGGTCGGCGCACCGTTGGTGAGATACGGCACGGCAAACTCCATGAATTGCGACCAAATCGGCGCCGCTCCGCTCAAGCCTGATGAATTGAGCATGGGAGTGTAATCTGCATTGCCAACCCACACGCCAGTGACAAGGTCGGGAGTATAGCCCATTGTCCAGTTGTCACGGATGTCATTGGTGGTGCCTGTCTTTGCGGCCACGGGAAAGGACAGGTTCAGCGCTGAATTGCGTCCGAAGGTAAAGTTGCGCGCTTCGTTATCAGAAAGAATGGAAGATATAAGATACGCATGTTCGGCGCGAATGACCTGCTCGCCAGCCTGTGGTTTATATTCATAGATGATGTTACCCGCAAAATCCGTGATCTTGAGAATGGAAACAGGAGGCATCCGTTGACCGCCATTGGCGAAAACAGAATACGCGGATGTCATATCCAGTAAACTAACGTCCCCGCCGCCCAATGTGAGGGAAAGTCCATAGTCATTGCGGGTGAGCGAGGTAATGCCAAGCCTTTCAGCCATGGCGATCAAGCCGTCTTTTTGCGGGGTATTCGGGTCATCGTAAATGCCAACGAATTCCAATGTCTTAACTGCGGGAATGTTGAATGAGTTGGCAAGCGCGAGCCGCACAGATAGTCCGCCGTGGAATTTGCCGTCATAGTTGCGAGGTTCATACGGCGGATTTGCGCCATCGGGAAATTTTGTCGGCACGTCCCAGATCAGGGTGGATGGAGTCCAGCCTTTTTCAAAAGCTGCGACATAGGTGAATGGCTTGATGGATGAACCAGGCTGACGCGTGGGACTGTTTGCCATGTTGATCTGGCCCGCAATCGCATCGTTGTTGAAATCGGGCGAGCCGACCATTGCCAGAATTTCCCCTGTGGAAGGGCGAATGGCAACCAGCGCGCCGTTGTGGGTATTGTTATCCACCATTGCGGCAACCTGATCTGTGACCAGTTGCTGGGCTTTATCCTGCATGACAGGGTCTAGCGTTGTATACACCACAAAGCCGGAGCGATAGATGGTCTGCGCATCATATAGCTCTTCAAGTTGTCCGCGGACGAAATTAACCCAATGTGGATACTTCGCGTCAAACGAAGGCGCGCGGAATGCATAAATCTTCATCTCGTCTGCGGCTTGCGTAGCAACAGTAGGGTCGACACAGACTGGTGTTTCACTGTTGCTGACTTTTATACATCCCTGCTGACTGCTCATCTCAAACATCAGCACCAGCACTTGCTGCTGGCGGATCAACGTAACTTCCTGGTTGGTATAAATATCATATATGGCAGGTGACTGCGGCAAGCCCGCCAGAAAAGTTGCTTCTCCCATCGTCAGGTCTTTGGCTGATTTGCCAAAGTAAGTTTCAGAAGCAGCTTGTACACCATAAGCCAGGTTGCCATAATAAATTTCATTTAGATACAGTTCGAGTATTTCATCTTTTGTATAACGGCGTGTGATCTCAGCGGCGAGGATGATCTCGCGCGCTTTGCGGGTCACTGTACGTTGACTGCGTTCCTCGGGAGAGAGGATCAGCGTACGCGCCAACTGCTGGGTGATGGTGGATGCGCCGCCGCCCTGTCCGCCGGTGACATAGTTCTGCCACAAGGCGCGGACGATGGCAATCGGGTCGAAGCCTGGGTTGCTATAGAATTCCTTGTCTTCTGTGGCGATGGTTGCCGCAAGAAGGCTTGGGGAAATTTCTGAAAGCGGGATATATGTGCGGCGTCCCGCGTTGGGGTCAAGGATGTCGTAAAGTACCTGCCCGTTGCGGTCTAAAATACGGGTGGTTTCAAACTTTGAAGCACGGTCACGCAGGTCTCCCACATCAGGCAGTGTGCTGGCGATGGCGGAATATTGATAGACGAAATATGAACCCACACACAAAACAACGAGTACAGCCACAAAAGCTGTTGCGATCAAGCCGCGCAGGAAGCATCCCATATTTCCCTGCCAGTTGATACTTTTGATATTGAATTTTGATGGGCTCTTCCGACTCTGCCCGTTTCGCGCGCGGGGCTGTGACGGGAGAACTGGGGCGGTCACAACAGGCTTGGGTGGCGGCTGTTGGTTTCGGGTTGTCGTCTGATACGCCGCGGGAGTGACCCGTGTGCCCTCCATGTCAACTTCATCCACGCGGCGCGGCAGGGGCATGTTGTCCTTGTCCAATGCGGGATGATAATATTTGTCGGTTGCCTGGGAGGGTGGTTCAACGGGCGCAGGATTATAGACCCCTTGCGTTTCTTCTTCCGATCTTAAAATTCGGCGTAATCGATCGTTATCGTCATTGCTCATGGGTTTTCTCTCACGCAACACGTAACACGAATATTGCGTGTTACGTGTTGCGTAAATCTATTTCGGCTTGCTCAACACCAACAGGTTCAACGTCCCACGCTGGCATATTTCATCATTTTGATTCTTCACCGCAATTGCCGCAATGATCGCGCCCCCGCCAATGCGCGGCAGGGCTTTGGTCTCAGTGATCGTCAACTCGGCGGAGATCGTATCGCCAATGAAAAATGGTTTAACGAATTTCCACTCGCTGATCTCGCGGAAAGCCAGAACCGTGCCTTCCAGAAATCCCGTCTGCATGATCAAGCCGGTTGCAATGGACAATCCCAAAAGTCCATGCGCAATGCGTTGACCGAACTGGGTCTTGCTGGCGAATGCCGCATTGGTATGGATCTGATTGAAGTCACCCGTCAGCCCGGCAAAATTATAAATGTCCCCTTCGCTCACCGTCCGACCCACTGTATCGATCTTTTGTCCAACCGAAAATTCCTCGAAATAAAGTCCAGCCATTGTGTCTCTCCTCTTAATTATATTAACACAGACGAAAGAAAATCCATCCGCTCATCCGTTGATCCGTTTTGCGCAGCAATCCGCTACCCAAATTATACCCGTTTGACCTCCCGCCATTTCGCTCGTACAATAAGCACCATGCGCGATTGGTCATTACATCTCGGGGACCCGCTTTACCTCTCACTTGCGGCGGACGCCCGCCTATGCCAGCCCGACTACCTCAACGACCATATTTGGGAAGTGGAATTCGGCGCGGCTGACCCCGCCTTTGTTTCACTGTACACCACTTTTGGCCTGCGCGCGCGCTCAATGCGCCTGTACCTGCGCTTCACAGAAAACAATGTCTCTGTCACAGACCCTAACACCTTTATCGCCAAACCGTCACTCCGCCGCTTCCATCCAAACTTCCTAACCCTCGATTTTGTTCCCCTCGAAGCCCTGCATGTCACAACCGAGTTCTGGGTACCCGAATCCCATGCGGTCGCAGGACGTGTCACCCTGACCAACAAAAGCAACGCCGTGCGCCAACTCAAACTGGAAGTATGCGCCGCGCTCACTCCACTGGACGGTCAATCCATTGTCCCCACCCAACAACAATTAGTGAATACTCTAGCGGGACAAACCAGCGGAATCGCGCCTGTCGTCTTTATGACTGGCGGACCCAAACACGGACCCGGACCTCAGCCCTCGCTCATGGTTGAACTGGAACTTGGTCCTGGTTCAACCAGACAGATCAGCTTCGCCGAAGCCGCTCTCGATACCGTTGCCACATCCTTTGAATTGGCGCGCCGCAGCGCCGCACGCTCCTGGGATGCGGAACGCGCCCGCATTGAAATGCTGGACGCCTCACAAGTTTTGGACATCCGCACTGGCGACACAGATTGGGATGCCGCGCTCGCATTTAGTCAGACAGCCGCACATGGATTATTCTTCAGCGGCAGTGAGCAATTGCCCAATCCGTCCTTTGTAAATGCGCGTCACATAGACAATGGTTTCTCACGCAAAGGCGACGGCGCAGATTACCCGCCTTCGTGGAATGGACAATCTCCTTTGGAGACTTACTACATCTCCAGCATTTTGCACGGCGCGCCGCAGGTGACAAAAAATCTCATTCTCAATTTCCTCTCCACCCAAAACGAAGACGGTGAAGTGGACGGCAAACCCGGTCTCGCCGCACAGCGCAGTAAATTAATTGCCGCTCCCCTGCTCGCCAGCCTGGCATGGAAATATTATCAAACCACACAGGACGATGCATTTCTCGCGGATGTATATCCAAAGCTATTTAAATTTTTCTGGGCATGGTTCTCCTCGGCGCATGACCGCAACCACGACGGCGCGCCAGAGTGGGACCATATTTTGCAAACAGGCTTCGACGACAACCCAATTTTCGATGTCTGGAATCCCTGGTCACAAGGACTGGATATCTCCCTGGTACACAGCCCCGCATTGGAAGCCATGCTGTATCGCGAAGCAAAGTCTGTTGTGAAGATCGCGAAAAAACTTGGCAAGCCTGATGAGGAAACCGTGCTTGTAACTGCGCAGGCGGAATTGCTCAAAACAGCCATCAACGCAAGTTGGAATGCGAATCAAAGTTTTTATTCATATCGCGACCGCGAAACAGGGTTGGTCTCAACAGGCAGGGTCATCGCCAAAAGAAAGGGAGATGGCACACTTCGCGTGCGCCCCGCGGCGGAGTTCGAGAGTGGCGTCCGCTTGTTGATCGAGATCCAGACCAAAAGTCCAGCCGCGAAGCGCCCCGAGGTGGAGGTCTGTGAATACTTCACCAAGACCAAAGGAGAAGTCGAAACCATTTTGGGGCATCAGTTCCAATGGCGTACGGGCGGGCTGGTCGCCACCACTCAAAAAACATTTACGCGCCTGGCAAGGGTCAGTGTGACCGGGCTGGATGAAAAAGACAAGATCATCGTGAAACTGATAGACACCTCAGGCGAAGACATCACGCTGGCGCTTCCGCTTTGGGCAGGCGTCCCCGAAAAACAGCAGGCTAATGCGTTGATCGGACGCAACATTTCGACAGCGGATAGATTCGACCGCCCGTTCGGATTACCCTCGCTTCCGCTCTCACCCGACCCTGAGGCTGATGCGGTCTCGATGAGCGTTGCCTTCCCCTGGAATCAATTGATCGGCGAAGGACTGCTCGCATACGGATTCCGCGCCGAAGCCGCGCGCCTGACCGTGCATCTGATGAACGCGGTGATCCAAAACTTAAAACAGAACCACGCCTTTTATCAACGCTATCACGCGGAAAAAGGCGCGGGCATTGGCGAACGCAATTCATTACATGGCTTCGCGCCTGTGGGACTGTTCATGCAAACATTGGGGGTGACAATTCTTTCCGCCACTAAAGTAAAACTCGAAGGCAAAAATCCATTCCCCTGGTCTGTGACGATCAAATATAAAGGACTCACCATTGTGCGCGGACTGGAACAAACGACCATCACATTTGTGAATGGCGAAAGCATCATTGTTAAGGAAGAACAACCTTGTATCGTTGAGATGTAAAGGTGACTGTCGCCCCAAAAGTTTTCACATACCAGCCCGAAGGGCTTCCATGCACTGAGCATGGCAATAAAGATGGCGTTGCGCCAAGGCTTTATCATATTCAGACCAGTTCTTGACACGGTCAGGACTTTTGCTCGTTCAAAAAATAGTCCGCTAATCTGAGTCAATCCTCGCGAAACTTTAAAAAGATTAGCGAGGATTGACGGATAAAAGCGAAAGTCCTAACGGTATAATGTTTTTGGATGTGATTGTGTGTTTTTGTTTAGGCATAAACCGAACCTACACTCTCACGCCTCTTATGTCAAATATTCACGCACCAACGCCCTTGGCAATTGGTAAAAGGACTTGGATTTTCCTTTGAGCCTGATGAAAGCGAAATGGAGGTATATATGCGTTGGGCAAAAATAAAGGAAAAATACGAATCCGGGGAATGGGACGGAAAATAATAATCGAATTAAAAAGGACTTCCGAGGCGTTGGCTTCG
>DYDH01000242.1 GCA_020717985.1 Herpetosiphon sp.
AAGTTGTGGCTCCTGACCTGTACATCGCGGCTGGCATCTCCGGCGCGATCCAACATTTGGTCGGCATGAGAAACTCGAAGGTCATCGTCGCCATCAACAAAGACCCCGATGCTCCCGTATTCAATCAGGCGCGCTTTGGCGTGGTTGGCGACCTGTTCGCGATTATCCCTGCCTTGACTGAGGCGATGAAGAAGAAGATGGGGAAGTGAGTTAGGGAAAAGTAAGAAGTAAAAAGTGAGACCTCCGAGACGCTTGCGCGAAACCTCGGAGGTCTTTGTTATGGCATGGTTGCGTTATATCGCCATCTAGCTCTTCTTTACCCGGCTTCGGATAAAGTCAATCAAGTACCAGATGATGGCAACGAACAGGGCGAGGAATCCAAGGACGAACAATATTGCGCCAATTGGCATCAAGCTACTATCCTGTACCACTCCAGCATCAGTTATTGTGGATAAACTATCCCCAATTCGAGCGACGACGAAGCCGACTACAATCAATACAATGCTGGTGATTAGTGTGTTGCGTTTCATTATACGTTGCCTCTTCTATGAAAAATGGTTTTGATGATTCTACACCTGAGATCAAAAGATGGGGGATGCGTTTTGATTGAATTGGGGAGGTAGAAAACTACTCATCCCCAAATCCAGCGGGCGGAATTCCCAGCGCCTGGATCAACCTTGCCCAGTAATTGACCTGTGCGGCGGTGCTGGCAAGAATGACAAATTCGCGTTCGGTAAAAGCAGATTTGACCCGCTCGACCAGATCAGGGTGGAATTTCAGCGGCGTCTGGGAAATGACATGGGTGTAAGCAATTGCCAGTTTCTCGCGTTCAGAAAAGGTGTTCACCTGCTCAAAATCTCCGCGCAGGGATTCGGCTTCCTCATCTGTGATGCCCACATCGCGATATTCATACGAATTCATGTCCACGCAAAAGGGACAAGCCGCCGCGTATGATGCTGTCATGCGGATCAGCTTGAGCATACGCTGATTCATGTCCCCATCTTCGTGCGCGACCAATGCTTCCATCACACCCGAGCCAATGGCGGCTTTGGGATACCAGGCCAAGATCCGCGCGGGGAGCATGGTCTTGCCGGTGATGCGTTCTGAGATCAAGATGCCCAGTTTGAGAAAAAATGGGATATGTTCTGGTTGTTTGATAAATGCCTGCATGTCGTCCTCCAGGTTGATTGTACTGTAAACGTTTCTTGACATCCCTCCCTGTGAGGGTATAATTTCGCAACTACAAAGACCAGCACGAAGACAAGTAATCATTCAACTGTTCAGAGAGTCGTCGGATAGTGTGAGACGATCAGCCAGATGACGAAATCCCCTTCGCCAGCGTTATTCTCGCAGAGGTTTCGCGGACTTAATTCCACGTTCCATAAGAGAATCGGATTGCGCCCGTTATAGTGCAAGCCAAGATTACAGCTCTCACCAGCGTAATGAAAGCAGGTGGCACCACGAGACGCCCCTCGTCCTGCAATGGACTGGGGCGTATTCTATTAAATGCACTTGGAGGTGCAACATGTTGGATATCAATCTTATTCGCGAAAAACCCGATGTCGTCCGTAAGGCGTTGAAAGACCGCCAGATGGACGCATCCCCTGTGGATGCCATTCTACAGTTGGATGAAAAACGCCGCACCCTGCTCTCTCAGGTTGAAGTGCTCAAGGCAGAGCGCAACGTCGTCTCGAAAGAAATCGGTCAGATGAAAGATGCGACAGCCCGACAATCCAAGATCGAGGCGATGCGTTTAGTCGGCGACAAGATCGCAGAGTTCGACAAACAGGTCAGCGAAGTCGAAATCGAATTGAACGCGCTCACCGCTTCGCTTCCAAACATCCCCGACGCGCGTGTTCCGTATGGAAAAGACGACAGCGAGAATGTGGTCATCAAGACAGTTGGCGAGCCGCGCAAGTTTGACTTCACCCCGAAGCCCCACTGGGACCTCGGACCTGCTCTTGGCATCCTCGACTTTGAGCGCGGCACGAAGCTGACCGGTTCACGTTTTTACGTCCTGCAAGCCGCGGGCGCGCGCCTGCAACGCGCCTTGATCGCGTGGATGCTCGACCTGCACATCCGCCAGGGATATCAGGAAGAATATTTGCCATTCATGGTGAAATCGGCGGTGGTGTATGGTGCGGGTCAATTGCCGAAGTTTGCCGATAACTTATACAAAGACCACGAAGAAGATTACTACTTTGTGCCGACTGCCGAAGTCCCGCTGACTGGTTTGCACATGGACGAAATCCTCGATGAAGCATCACTACCAAAACTTTATACCGCATATACCCCCTGCTTCCGCCGCGAAAAGATGAGCGCGGGACGTGATGTGCGCGGCATCAAGCGCGGACATCAATTCGATAAAGTCGAAATGTACACGTATTGCAAGCCTGAAGAATCAGAAGCCCAACATCAAAAGATGCTCAAAGATGGCGAAGAGACTTGCGCTTTGCTGGGCGTTCCCTATCGCGTAAAGCAGTTGTGCAGCGGCGACATTGGCTTCGGCGCCGCAATGACCTACGATCTTGAAGTGTGGGCGCCGGGCTGTGACGAATGGCTGGAAGTTTCATCCATCTCGAATGTGACTGATTTTCAGGCACGCCGCGCAAATATTAAATATCGCCCCGCGGATGGCGGCAAGGCAAAACTATTGCACACACTGAATGGTTCAGGTCTGGGTTTGCCTCGTACATTGATCGCGGTCATGGAAAATTATCAGCAAGTTGATGGCTCGATTGTTATCCCCGAAGTCCTGCGCCCGTGGATGGGCGGAATCGATGTGATCAAATAATTTATCAGACCTGACAGGTTTGCTTTTGTGGAAACTTGTCAGGTCTTTTTACGTAAGATAAACCATAAATCAATTACCAGACCTGACTGGTCTCTTGAAGTGAATGTCAGGTACAGGAAGGAACCCATGACCGACCCCGAGTTTTGGAAACTGTATTTTGAAACACTGCTGGAAATATTGACTTTCCTTGCCTTGCTGATGGGTCTGCTTGGGTTGATGATCCCCGTCTTCCCCGGTCTGACCGTAATGTGGATCGGGACATTGGTCTATGCCGTTATCCAGGCGATGAGCGGGAACATGACGTGGGTCGGCTGGCTGCTCTTCGTCGTTATTACCCTGTTGATGATCGGCGGCAATATCGTGGACAACATCATCATCGCAAAACACATGCTAGACAAGGATATTCCATGGAGTTCAATCATTATTTCCTTCGCGGCGGGAATCGTGGTCAGCCTGTTCTTCACGCCACTGGCAGGCATGGTTGCTTCGCCTGTTGGGCTATTCCTCGCCGAATGGAGAAGAATTAAAGACAGGCAATCTGCCTTCGACAATACCAAGGCATGGATGACAGGCTGGGGCTGGTCTTTTCTGGCGAGATTTGGGATCGGAATCGTGATGATCTTATTTTGGGGTTTATGGGCTTGGTTGTAAAAAATCAAAAAGGAGTTTTACATGGACACATTCACAGAAGTTCTTTCGATCATCGGTTTTATCGTCCGCGCATTGGGATTTGCCGTCCTCGGCTTTGGTATTGGACGTTTCACCATGGAAGCCTACAAAAAAGCCGTCTGGCAGGTTCAGGTTGCGCTGGCGGTCGGTTTCTTTGTCCTGTTGGTTGGGCTGACGAATTATTCCAGCGCAGGCTCGATGGGCATGTTCGCCCTCGGAGCGGGCATTGCGATCATTCTTTCCGGCATGGCAAAGAAGGAAGAGGATACAGATAAATAAAAATACCACAAGATTAAAACAAAAGGGTTTGGCTTTTCATCGCCAAACCCTTTTTGTTTTGCATGTATCCCCAATTAAAATACGGCGGGTTTGCTCAACATCGCCATCAGCAACTTCACCGAATTCTTCAGGTCATTGATATCCACCATCTCGGAAGCTGAGTGGACATATCTTACCGGGATGGACAGCGCGCCCGTCATCACACCTGCGCGTGAAATTTGGATTTCTCTCGCATCTGTACTACCGAGCAAAAGCACTTCACGCTGATATGGGATTTTTGCCTTTTCCGCCGCTTTGATCATCCAATCCACCACACGCGGATCGGAGATCATGCCCACATCGCGGAACTTCACGCACGGGCCCATGCCAAGTTCCATGACCATCTTTAATGAACTGGGCGTATCGCCTGTAGGCGTCACATCCACTGCGATGCCAATATCGGGGTTAATGCCAAAAGCCGCCGCACCCGCGCCGCGTGTGCCGACTTCCTCTTGTGTGGTAAATACAAAATACAAATCGTTCGGCGTAGGCTTCAACGCGCGCAAAGTTTCGATCAAAACCACCACGCCCGCGCGGTCATCAAGGGACTTGGCAACGAGGCGGTCACCCATTTCGATAAAGGTACGCTCGAATGCCGCAATGTCTCCAATTTTTACAGGACAATTCTCTTTGCTGGTTGCGCCCACATCAATAAACATTTTGTTGATCGGAAGCCAATTATCAATCTGCTCCAGGCGGTCATATCCAACCACGCCAGTGACTCCGTTCAGAAAGCGGACCCGCGCTCCAAGTGTGTACCTGCCAAAGGTCCCGCCTACACTGGTAAAGCGCGCAAAACCTTTTTTATCAACATGGCTGACGATAACACCGATCTCGTCCATGTGAGCGGCGAGCATGATCTTCCTTGGATTCGCTTCGACCTTGCCCAGCGCAGGTTTCGCGCCCGCAGACGGCTTTTTGCGAACGATCAAGTTACCCAATGCATCCACACGCACTTCATCGGCAAGAGGTTTCACTTCTTTCAGTATCAAGTTGCGGACAGCATCTTCATAACCTGAAGGTCCAAAAGTTTCGGTGAGTTTTTTCAATAATTGCTTCATAAATTCCTCTTAAGGCGACTGTCGCTTGAGCGTAAATTTTTCGCCCGCAACATAACTGCTACTTTCATTTTTTGTAAACACATGCGCTTGTGACTTGCCCATCACGGTCCATTCTTCGTTTATTTTTCCAACAATGGCTGTATCTTCGTCCACACCGATCATGATCTCGCCTTCTCTTAATCGCCGTCGAAGTGTGGCAACCAGCGGTTTGCCAAACAAATGCATTTTATTAAAATGCGGCAACAGGGAAGAAATTGGCAGGATGCCAAAGGCAATGGTAGAGCGGATTCCCGCAGCGCGGACATCGGGCATTTCCGTGCCAAGGATCATCGCGCCAGCAGAACAGCCTGCATAGACTGCGCCATTCACCCAAGCCTTTTGAGCAGATTTCCAAACCAGGCTGTCTTTCATGGTTCTGTATAGATAGGAAGGGTCGCCGCCTGAAAAATAGATAATGCTCGCATTCTCCACCACTGAAGCATAATTTGGGTTGTTGGCTGATTTTGCATCAATGACGGGAAGCGCTTGAACATTTGCCCCAAGGCGGGTGAAATGCTCCTCGCCCATTTTTGACCAGCGTGAGATGCTCTTTTCACCTTCCTGTCCCGCCGCAGTTGGCAGGCACACAACGCACGGCTTGCGCCCATTCACGCCACAGTTTGCAAGCAGGTAACGATCCACATCATCCATCACAGGGAGATATTCGCCTGAACCAAGTAATGCTATTTGACCATTCATGTTTTTACATCCCATCTGCCTGCATAATTTTCATTTATAAAAAAGTGGCAAAAACCTTTTTTAATTCTTCAAGGTCGCCCAATTTATTCTGCAACACATCGTAGACAATTCTC
Source organism: Herpetosiphon sp. (assembly GCA_020717985.1). GTDB lineage: Bacteria > Chloroflexota > Anaerolineae > Anaerolineales > Villigracilaceae > Villigracilis. Next base: position 5,694 of record DYDH01000242.1, read on the forward strand.
CGATCAACCTCAACATACTGGTGAACAAGAACATTTCTGAAGCCCACAATACGAATCCACTTTTCGCGCAGATCAACCGAGATGTAACCCTTTTCCTCCATAATTGCCGCAATGTCGCTGTACCAATTGACTTCGCCCATACCAAGCCCCGACACGATATGTCCGCCCATATCTATTGTAGATTCGATTGCCATGTGAAGAAACCTCTCAACGCTTGCGTAATGTTCAGGATCGGACAGAAATTCCTCCAGTGTGTATTTTTGAAGCCCATACAGAATCTGCAGGTATTCATCCAGTTTATTCAGACGTTTACGAATCACTTCGGACTTAATGACCATTCTCAAGAATCCTTTGTTTGTACGCTTCGCGCTGTATTTTCAAGTAAGGCAGAAAATCAAAATACTGGCGGATGGTTAACGAAAAAAACGAGCCTGCGTCAAAACCCTGGGCGCAATAAATAAGACGGTTTTGATGAACCGCTTCAAAGCGGACAACAATGTCACGGATGTCCAAAAAGACGACATCTATGTTATTAAAGCCTTGTCCTGTCAGATCGGCGAGAATATCCAATTTTTTCTCGCGCAAGGATGAATTGCGCGGAAGAATGGCGAGATCAATGTCGCTTTGAGGATTTGCAGTTCCGCCTGCCACCGAGCCAAACAAATACACCGCCTGAATATCAGGATATTTTTTAAATATTTGGGGGAGTAAATTCAAGTCTGGGAAATTCGGTTTCATGCTCTTGATTTTACCAGCGACGTGTCAATGTTCTGCAAAGCCATGTATAACAAATTCAATGTGCCTTTCCAATCCTCGAGTCGCGAAACACTAATCGGCGAGTGGGTGTAGCGATGCGGCACAGAAACCGAAACTACAGGCGCTCCTG
>DYDH01000584.1 GCA_020717985.1 Herpetosiphon sp.
TGATGTTACGCAGTGAGTGCAACAAAAACTTGGTAAGATTTGGGTATGAACAAAGAATATTTGGAACTATACACAGATTATTTGCTCAGCACATTTGGATATGCAACGGCGACGGGTCTTTCGGCGATGGTCAGCGGACAAGTAAGCCACGATCAGATTACTCGCTTTCTGTCCGAGGATGAGTACACCTCGAAAGACTTATGGCTGGAAGTCAAGACCACGGTACGGAAAGTGGAACAGGAGGACGCGGTCTTGATTTTTGACGATACCGTGCAAGAAAAGCCATACACGGACGAGAATGAAGTGATGTGCTGGCATTATGATCATAGCAAAGGTCGGGCTGTGCAAGGGTTCAATCTGCTCAACTGCCTGTATTACGTGGAGGATATATCTATTCCAGTGGCATTTGAGCTGATCAAGAAGCCTGTCGAGTACAGTGACCTCAAAACGCGCAAGCGCAAACGAGCCAGTCTGGTCACAAAAAACGAGTTGATGAGAGCGATGCTTGATGTTTGCATGAAAAACAAGTTGTTGTTTCGTTTTGTTTTGTTCGATACTTGGTTTGCGTCCAAGGAAAACATGTGCCATATCAAGCAGACGCTGCAAAAAGACTTTGTGTGTGCGCTGAAAACCAACCGTTTGGTGGCTGTGAGCGAAGAAGATTATCAAGCCAACCGCTTTACTCCGATTGACGAACTGCCCTGGCAAGACGAGACGCTATTTACAGGCTGGCTCAAAGACGTGCCTTTTCCTGTATTGTTCGTGCGACAGGTCTTTACCAATAAAGACGGTAGCACGGGAATTCTCTATCTGGCTTGCAGTGATACAACGGTCACGCGGAAGCTGATTCTAACGACCTATCAAAAACGATGGCCGGTGGAAGTCTTCCATAAATCACTCAAACAAAACGCTGCTTTGGGCAAAGCGCCCGTGCGTCGGGTTGTCACGCAGAACAATCATGTCTTCGCTGTCCTTTATGCGACTTTCAAATTGGAGTGCTTGAAAATCAAACGACATCTCAATCACTTTGCTTTGCGGGCACACTTGTATCTTAAGGCTACCCGTATGGCTTTTGACGAACTGCAAGCCCTCAA
>DYDH01000585.1 GCA_020717985.1 Herpetosiphon sp.
GGAAAGATATGATGGGAGCGAACCATTTGAAAATTTTTTTTGTCGATTTCGTTTGTTCTTGAGCCATTAGTTGGTTGATGGAAGAACGCGCTCTTTCAATAGACGTTATCACGGTTTAATTTGCGGAGATAGAAAATGAGGGGTATCCTTCCAAAGCTGTACTACCAGACTAAGGAAGGAACCCCTCAATGGACAATTATGCCAGACTTTCTGAAAAACATAAGCATTTTCATGCATTAACTGGGTCCACACTGGAAGAATTTCAGGCGCTGCTGCCGGCCTTTCAGACGAGTTTTCTGAAGCACATAGCAACATATACGCTGGAAGGGAAAAAACGCTGGAAGCGCCGTTATGTGGAGTATTGCAACAGTCCTCTGCCGACGATCGAAGATAAGTTGCTGTTTATACTGATGTACTTGCGCAAAGCGACGACCCAGGACATTTTTGGAGAGGTTTACAGGATGCCCCAACCGATAGCCAACAAGTGGATCCATATTCTGCATCCTTGTTTGAGCCAAGCCTTGGCGGCGTTAGGCGAGAAACCTGCTCGCAGTGTTCAGGATTTGCATTTGGCGGACGAAAAAGGGGAGCTTTTCTTCCAAGATGGCACGGAACGGCCCATTCAGAGGCCCAAAGACCCAGAAATCCAAGGCATTTTCTACAGCGGTAAGAAAAAACGCCATTGCATCAAGAACAATGTGCTGGTCAATCGACAGGCCAAGATTATCTTGCTCACCCCGACCTGCGAAGGCAAGAAGCACGACAAGAAAATAGCGGATGAAACAGGCCTGACCTTGCCGAAAGGGAGTAGCCTGTGTCAGGATACCGGCTTCCAGGGTTTTGCTCTGGCAAACGTGACCATGATCCAACCCATGAAGAAACCACGCGGCAAAGAACTCACTCCCGAACAAAAAGAAAACAACCGCCAAATTTCCAGCTTACGCATTCGGGTCGAACACGCCATTGGTGGCGTCAAGCGCTATCGGATTGTTAAGGACCAATTGCGAAACCGGAAAGATAACTTTCAAGATCGGGCCATGGAAACTTGCTGCGGCTTGCACAATTTCCGCTTGAATTTCAGACCCTGGCATTACAATGCCGATTCTATTAAACCGTGATAACGTCTATTGTTTTGGGTAATTGCTGAATTGACTTAACAAAAATTTGATAATATCGCCGATCGCTTTTGTC
>DYDH01000586.1:0-991 GCA_020717985.1 Herpetosiphon sp.
CATTACTGGGGATAACACTTGCGCTTCTGACCGCGCTCGGGCTTGGGTGGCCGTCCCCGATCACTCCCGCCGCTGACATGCGTCCCATGGCGGGAAATTTTCCTGTCTTCGATATTTTCCTGATTCTAACAGTGTCTGTCGGTCTGCCATATTTTGTCCTCGCCGCCAACGGACCTTTAATGCAGGCATGGTTTAGTCGTGTTTTTCCCGAACAGTCTTACGCCCGATTATATGCACTATCCAATGTAGGGTCTTTGTTTGGATTGCTGGCGTATCCTGTCTTGATCGAGCCTTCATTGACATTGTTGCAGCAAGGCTGGGCGTGGGCAGTCGGATTTGTTCTTTTTGCTTTGGTTGCGGGCATATTAAGTTATCACGCCCGTGATGAAGGCGCAGTTTTGACTCACGTTTTATCAACTGAAAAGCCATCATTTTCATTGCGCGTGTTGTGGATTATTTTGAGCGGCACAGCATCGCTTTTCCTTTTATCCGTGACCAATCAAGTATCGCAGGAAGTGGCGGTGATCCCATTCTTGTGGATCGTGCCGCTTGCCATTTACCTGCTCTCGTTCATTTTTGCGTTTTCTAATTCGCGTTTTTATGAACGACGCTTATACACTTTATTATTCAGCATTGCGAGCCTCGCCATGCTGTGGGCGTTGATCCGTGCCGGCTCGTTGAACGTGCTTGTTCAGATCGCAATATACGGCCTTTTGTTGTTCCTTGCATCCATGATATGTCACGGCGAGTTATATCGTTTACGTCCCCATGCCGGCCATTTGACGGGTTTTTATTTGATGGTTTCCCTGGGCGGTGCGGCAGGTGGCATTTTTGTGAACCTGGTTGCGCCGTTCATCTTTAAAGGATACTGGGAGTTTTACCTGGCATGGCTGCTCACCATTGTCCTTTTGGTCGTGATGTTATTGCCGCGTTTATTTGGGCAGGTCAACCTTCAGGCGCGCGTGATGAGCATGTCGTTCCTGATCGGTGT
>DYDH01000586.1:1007-1189 GCA_020717985.1 Herpetosiphon sp.
GGGTTGAACAACTACGAGAACGAGCTTTTCGTCGAACGGAATTTTTACGGGGTAATCCACGTGCGTGAATGGGATAAGAAAGCCAATTCCATGATTCACGGGATGACGGTGCATGGTGTGCAATATCTCAATGACCGCACGCGTCCCACTACATATTATGTGGAAGATAGCGGCGTGGGGCT
>DYDH01000587.1 GCA_020717985.1 Herpetosiphon sp.
AATATCATGAATGGGCTGAGAAATTCCCGCCGATGCAGAAGGCAATCCTTGATGCTGTCTCAGCCAACGGCGCGAAATTTATTGTCGGCGATAATCTTTACATGTACGGCGACACACACGGACAGCCAATCCGCGAGGACATGCCATACCAGCCGCACACCAAAAAGGGAAAGGTGCGTGGTGCGATGGCAACCGCCGTCATGGACGCACATCGCGCAGGCAAAATCCGCGCTGCAATTGGACGCGCTTCCAACTTTTTTGGTCCAGATGATAATGCAGTCACATCCTTCGCCATCCGCCCCGCTCTTTCAGGAAAAGCCATCAATTTGATGGGAAAGATGGATCAGCCGCATACATTTTCCTATATCGCGGATTTTGGAAAATTACTGGCGACCCTCGGCACACACGAAGAAGCGCTGGGGCAAATCTGGTTTGCACCGTCTCCCGCGCCTGTCACGCAAACTCAACTGGTCAAAATCATGGAAGAGGAAATTGGTCAGAAGGTCAAGGTGATGGCGGCTGGCAAGATGATGATGAGTATGCTGGGTTTGTTTATGCCCGTATTGCGCGAATCAGTGGAAATGCTCTACGAGTGGAATCAACCCTTTATTATGGATTCCAGCAAAGCTGAGAAGACCTTCGGCTGGAAGGGCACTTCCTTGAAAGATGCGATGCATGCAACCATCGAATGGTGCAAGGAAGAAAAAAAGATTTAGGCAGCGTCGCCCCGACACTTGCGCCGCACGCCAGTGCGGTAAGGTTTTGCGAAAAAGCCACCCCAATTTGTAGAAACCTTCGGGATATTTTCCCTTCTTTTTGAGATGTAAAATGAACATAATGGAAATAATCAAAAAATACTCGACAGGCAGGAATGTCATTCTTCTGTTTTCAATCAACATGATTGTTTATTTGACAATTCTTTTTTACTCAATACCAAAGGTGGTAACGTCTGCTCCAGAAATGAAGCTGTTTGACGTTTCTCCTTCTGGATATACAACAGAATACGCAATATCTCTTTTAAATACCATCGGTCCAGAAGGACGGGATTTATACCTATCCTTGCAATTACCATTGGACTTCATTTATCCAGGGTTGTTTATCATCTCATATTCCCTGTTGTTTGCATGGTTGCTAAAAAAGAGTTACGACTTAAA
>DYDH01000243.1 GCA_020717985.1 Herpetosiphon sp.
GAAATAAGACAGTTGCAAAGTGAATTGGCTGTTTTACGTTCACAAAAACTGGTGGACACACTTTTAAAAGCAGATACGCCCTTGTTGCGCGAAAATCGCACCATCATCCGCACCGAACAGGGGCTGACCATCAAAGGCACTCGTCTGACCTTGTATTACATTATGGACGAGTTAAAGAAAAACAATTCCCTAAAAAATATCCGCGATATTTACGAATTGACTGACGAGGAAATGCTGGATATTCTCGATTACATCCACTTACATAAAGAGGAAGTGGAAAAGGAGTACCAGGAAGTTCTGCAATCTGCAGAACGCAACCGCAAATATTGGGAAGAACACAACCGTGAAGTGATGGGAAAGACCTACCAACAACGGGAAACTATCCGCGCGAAGTTGAGAGAATTGCGGGAACAATATCATGCGGAAAACAAACCATGAAAGTTCTTCTTGACCATCACATGAAAAAGCAGGGAATATTGCTTTGGGCAACCATGGGAAGTGAAGGCTGGCTCAAATTACTGGATATTCCCATGCTGACCTTTGATGATGTGGGACTGCCAATCGACAGCAACGACCGAGACGTATGGCGTTTTTCACAAACGAAGCAATTGATCCTGCTCACCGGAAATCGAAATAAGGACGGCGTGGACTCACTGGAGCAAACCATTCGGGATGAAAATACGCCAAATTCCCTGCCTGTCATTACCGTGGGAATCGTTGACCGCCTCGAAGAAAGCGCCTACCGCGAACAGTGCGCTGAAAGACTTGTTGAGATTATTTTGAACATTGAAAACTATCTCGGCATTGGACGAATTTACATTCCATAAATCTGAAAACCATTCCAAAAGATCTCCAATCGCAAATCCAAAATTCAAACTTGCTCGCCACCCTCACCATCCACCTGCACCTCCCCACTTGCGCCTCGCTCAAAGAAAAGCGCGGACGGATCAAGCCGCTTATTTCGCGCCTGCACCGCGAGTTCAACGTCTCTGTGGCAGAGATGGATTTACAGGATAAATGGCAGGAGGCGGTCATCACCTGCGCGATGGTCAATTCCGATGCGGTGACCCTGCGACAATCCCTGCAAAGTGTGGCAAAATGGGTGGAAGCGAATTGGGAAGATGGTCAGATTATTGATGAAAAGATCGAAATCATGTAAAAAGGTACACAGATAAACACGTAGACACGTATACTTGTTTACCTAATTTACTTGTGTACTTATATACCACCCTGAAGGAGACAAAATGGACTTAAAACTCAAAGACAAACGCGCCCTTGTTACAGGCTCGTCCCGCGGACTTGGCTACGCCGCTGCGCTGGCTCTGGCAAAGGAAGGCTGCAAAGTTGCCATCAACGGGCGGGATGAGGAAAAGATAAAGGCTGTTGCCGAGAAGATGAGCAAGGAAACAGGCGCTCAGGTCATTGGGCTGGCTGGCGATGTCAGTCTGGCGGATGTGCCTGAAAAATTAATTCAGCAGACGGCTGAAGCCTTTGGCGGGCTGGATATTCTCATTACCAACGCGGGCGGACCTCCGCCGGGGTCCATTGATTCACTCGATGAAGCCGCATGGCAAAAGGGCGTAGATTTGGGATTGATGCTTCATGTCCGCTTGATAAAGGCTGCGCTTCCATATTTGCGAAATTCGGAGGCGGCAAGCGTGCTGACTGTAACTTCGATCTCGGTCAAACAGCCGATTGCGAATTTGCTTTTGTCGAACAGTGTCCGCATGGCGACGATTGGGTTGACCAAATCTCTGTCCCTCGAACTCGGCAATGAAGGCATTCGTTTTAATTCCATTCTGCCCGGCTGGACGGAGACAGAAAGAGTCACAGAGTTGATGACTGCCCGGGCAACAGCAAACAAATCATCGGTTGAGGAAGAAACGAAAAAGCAGTCGGCACAGAGTCCACTTGGGAGGCTGGGTCAGCCCGAAGAGTTTGCGAATGCCGCTGCCTTCCTTGTCTCGCCTGCCGCTTCTTATATCACAGGTGTGATGCTGGGCGTGGATGGCGGGATGTATAAAGGTACGTTGTAATGTCATGTCATTGCGAGGGCGCTCTTGTTTTTAGCCCGAAGCAATCCCAATTGGGGTGAGATTGCTTCGTCGCCAAAGAACGGCTCCTCGCAATGACATATTAAAAAGGAGAACCCCATGAACGAAGAAAACAAAAAAGTATGTCTGAACTGCGAACGCACGGATGAAGTTATTCCGTTGTTGCACCTGACCTTCAAGAATGAAACAAAATATATTTGTCCGCAATGCCTGCCGACGTTGATACACAAGATTCATTTGCTTGCCGATAAACTGCCTGGCGCAGAAATGATCTCAAGCGACCATTAATTTATGAGCAAACTCTCGCGCCTCACGCGCAATTCGTTGATCATCGCGTTCTTTTTCTTGATAGATAAAGTTCTCGCATTTGTCCGCACGGGCATTATCTCGCGCCAGTATTCGGATTCGGTGCATTTGCTGGACACGTTCAACGCCGCGAACAATCTGCCCGACGTGCTGTTTGCGCTGATCTCGGGCGGAGCGCTGGCGATGGCGTTCATTCCATTGCTGACAGAGTATCTCACCACCAAAGACCGCGCCGCCGCATGGGATCTGTTTTCGCGTGTAGCGAATGTTGCGTTTTTAGTGACAGGCTCATTTGCGATTCTCATCGCCATCTTTGCCCAGCCAATTGTGGATGCCAAACTTGGAATTGCCCCTGGCTTTGGGCAAGAGCAACGCACACTGCTTGCCGAACTGATGCGCTTGAACCTAATCGGCACGATCATCTTTTCGATCAGCGGATTGGTGATGGCTTCACTGCAAGCCAATCAGCATTTTATTTTTCCCGCCATGGCGCCCAGTATGTACAACATCGGGCAGATCTTCGGCGCGATTTTTCTTGTGCCGCGTTACGGCGTGCATGGACTGGTCTACGGCGTCATCATCGGCGCGGCAATGCACTTGCTGATTCAAGTGCCGATGCTCTTCAAGTTCGGCTTCCGCTGGACGCCGTCTTTGAATTTGCGTCACACAGGGCTGATCGAAGCCTTGAAGTTGATGGCTCCGCGTTTGCTAACCATGGGCGGAATCCAGATCATCGTTCTGGCACGCGACAATTTAGCCTCGCGCTTAGATCAAGTGGGCGCGGTCACTTCGCTGACCTACGGCTGGATGATCATGCAAGTGCCTGAAACAATCCTCGGGACGGCGATTGCCACCGCCATGCTGCCCGCGCTTTCAGAACTCGCGGCGCGCGGCGACTGGCATGAGTTCCGCTCGACGATTGAACGCGCCCTGCGGGTTTTGATCTCGCTCACGCTCCCGATTGCGGCGGTCATGGCTGGCGGAATTCATCCGCTGGTGCGCGGAGTTTTCGGCTTCGACGAAGCCACCTCCACGTTGGTCACATGGACAACCCGCGCCTACTTGATGACCCTGACAGGCTTCACCATTCACGAGATTGCGGCGCGCGCTTTTTACGCCCGCAAGGAACCGATGTTCCCGCTCTATGCTGTGGGCTTGCGCCTCGTCATGTTTTTGGGGATTGGGTATGTTGGGCTAACCTTCTTCAAGGAAATCGGCGCGCCGATTATTGCGTTTGCAGAGATCGCGCTGTTAATAGAAGCCATCATCCTTTTTGGGTGGCTGTCCAAACGAACGCATGAGCCGATCCACGTGGGCGGAGCGGTGCTCAAAGGGATGATCGCCGCTGTCGTCGGAGGCGTAACAGCTTACGGCTTGGCAGTGTACATGCCTGGCGGCGCAATATCAACCGCTTTGCTGGGAATGTTCATCGGCGGAATCGTCGCCCTGGCAATTGTCTGGTCAGACGCAAAGATGCTGCTTAAGTTATAAGATTGAGAGACCCTAAAGGTCTTAAAGACCTTTAGGGTCTGATAAGAAAATTTTTTCGCCATTTCAAACGGAAGTATAATAACCGCCATGTCTGAACAAACTGAAAACACACAATCTACAACACCTCCCCAACCTCAAGCGGACGACACACAGCCGATCAAGCCAATCAAGAAAAAATCGCGCTGGCTTTCCATTCTCATCGGCATCCTGGGATTCGTCCTGCTGGTCGGGCTGGGCGGATTCGGCGGATACACTTCCGGCATTGATGATCGCAAGGCGGTGGAAGAATCCATCATTTCAAAACAACTCTCCGAACAATTTTCGTTCGCACTGGTGGATATTGAGTTTAAGCGCTATGAAGCCGCCTCCCAACGCCTCGAATACATCATCTCAAAAGATCCCAGCTACCCCGGCGCACAAGAAAAACTGACCGAGGTATTGGTAATCAGTTCCATTCCCACCCCCACCGCCGCGCCCACGCTGACATCCACGCCTGATTTCAGCGGCGCAGAAAGCGCCTACCAGCGCGCACAACAACTGATCCAGGCGCAGGATTGGGCTAACGCATTGAGCGCAATTGACAGCATCCGCAAACTTGATCCCACCTATAAAACAGCGCAAGTGGATGGCATGTATTATTTTGCCCTGCGAAATCAGGGGCACGCGCTTATTACCAAGGAAGGCAACCTTGAAGGCGGTATTTATTATCTGACACTTGCGGAAAGATTCGGACCGCTCGATAACACATCTGTTCAATTACGCGAAGGCGCGCGCATGTACATCACCGGCGCGAGTTTCTGGGAATTGGATTGGAAACAAGCCTACGATTATTTCAGTCAGGTGGGCACTGGCTGGCCTTCCATGTGGGATGGCACAATGACAGGGTCAGACCGCCTGAAAATTTCAGCCATGCGCTACGGCGATGACCTCTACGAGCAACAAGCTTATTGTCAGGCCTATGAACAATATCAAGTTGCCGCAGGAATCGGCAACTTGGATGAGACCTCTGCCGGTCACTCCAATCAGGCTTTTCAGCAATGCTACCCCCCCACTGAAATCCCTCCAACGGCTGAAGTCCCTGTTGTCCCAACAGTAGCAACACCATGATTGCACCTCCAGCATGGGTGATGGCGGTGATGTACTGGCTGCACATGCTTGCAACAGTCACCTGGATTGGAAGCCTCGCCGCGATCAATCTACTTGTTCTCCCCGCAGCCAACCGGACCTTGAAATTGGGCGACCAACTCAGTTTTATCTCCGCCCTGCAAAAAAGACTCGAACCCCTGGCATGGTTCAGCATGGGATTATTGCTCGTGACAGGTTTATTCCAATTAAGCGCGAACCCGCATTATGACGGATTTCTCGCCACCAGCACGCAATGGTCACTGGCTATTCTTATCAAGCATAGTTTGGCCGCCGTCATGGTGATTACCAGCGCCATCCAAACCTGGGAAGTACTCCCCGCCATCCACCGCACCTTGATGAAAAAAGAAAATGCGAATGCGGGCGACCTTGCAAAATTACAACGCCGTGAAATGATCTTATTGAGAGTAAACCTAATTCTCTCCGCCCTGATACTTGGCGCAACTGCTTTTGCAAGAGCATCATAATAATCAAAAAGTCCACCGCCCAAAATGAGCAGCGGACTTTTTGATTCTGCAGGCAACTTTTTATTTGAGTTTTGTATTCAGGATGCTCAGGAAGAAACTGGCAAAAAAAGTTTGAAATCCCAAATTAAACAGAACGGCTCCCGGGATGACTAGCCGCATGGAGAATGTCGGGTCAATATTGCCGAAGAAATTTTCGCCCCAATAAATTAATGCGCCAATGGAAATGGCGAGTCCCAGCAGGATCATGCCCAGACTAATGAGAATACCCTTTTCAAGCGCGATACGTTGAATCAATTTATCTGTCATATTATCCCTTGGCAGCAAGTCAGCATTAACGCCAAAAACATAAGTGAAAAGGGAGAAAAATAACGCCTGAACACCCAGGACAATCAGGAATGTGGCATACATAAGCGTATTGATGTCCAGGGTTATTCTTCCAATGTGTACTGGTCCGCCAAGGAGAAAAACAGAAAGAAGAACGCCCAAAACTGTCAGCGTTATCCCCGGATAAAAAAACAGCCAGCGTGGACTATAGAGCAGCAAAAATCTTAGGTGTCTCCAGCCGTCCGTCCAAGTGCGGAGGTGCGGCGGGCGAGTGCGTCCATCACGATACAAAATGGTGGGAACTTCCTTGATCTTCAAACTTTTCATTGTGGCTTTTACGATCATTTCACTCGCGAATTCCATGCCAGTGGTTTGAAGGTTAAGCGCCAGCACCGCGTCTCTTCTAAATGCGCGCAAGCCGCAATGAAAATCACCAATGTCACTTTTGAAAAACAATCGGGCAATGCCGCTCAACACGGGGTTACCCAAATAGCGATGGAGAAAAGGCATTGCGCCGCGCATAATTCCGCCCTTGAAGCGGTTGCCCATTACAAGGTCATAGCCTTCATCCAATGCGCTTACAAAACCCTGCAAGTTTGAAAAGTCATAACTATCATCCGCATCGCCCATAATGACATATTCACCCTGTGCCGCCTCAATTCCACCCATAAGCGCACTGCCATATCCTTTTTGTGTGACTGCTACAACCCTTGCGCCTGCCTTTATGGCAATCTCCTGCGAACCATCTGTACTGCCGTTATCAGCCACAATGATCTCGCCATCAATATCA
>DYDH01000588.1 GCA_020717985.1 Herpetosiphon sp.
GGGGGAAAGCCATCCACGAATGAAAAGCCACGAATTCACGAATGGACGATGTGCAAATGGGAGTCGCTTCGGACTGGGTGGACTTGTCCACTTCGACAAGTTCAGTGCGACGCCTGCGGCGGATTCTGGGTTTCGGCGGGTGTGTCTGTGTGCTCCATCAACGCGTGGGTGGTGTTCGATGCGGCGGGATAAATCCCTGCCTCAGTTCATGGAAGTCACTTCGTCACCTTTGGTCAGTGCAACGCCTTCGGCAGGTTTTTGAGTGAGGTATAATTTGAGCAAGAGACAGGAGACCTACGATGACCCGAACATTTACTGCTGTAATCCACAAAGAAGATGCTTGGTATGTGGCAGATTGTCCCGAAGTTGGAACGGTCAGCCAGGGGAAAACTATCGAAGAGGCGGTTGCCAATCTCAAAGAAGCAACCGAGCTTTATCTGGAAGAATTTCCCTTGCTAGAAACCAGCCATCCAATGTTGACCACCTTCGACGTGGCAACTTATGCCTAATCTGCCACATCTGTCTGGGAAGGAAATCATCCGCACGTTGGAGCGACTTGGCTTTGTTCAGGCTCGTCAACGTGGAAGCCATGTTGTCATGAAAAAGTCCACGCCAGAGGGGAGTATTGGTTGTGTTGTCCCTCTGCATGGCGAAGTGGCAATTGGAACATTGCATAGTATTCTCAAACAGGCGAAAGTCTCACCAGACGAGTTTATAAAAGTTACAAAGTAAATCGGAGTCGAAAGGCTCCGATTTTGTTTACGCGTCCGCGCCTGCTTCGCGGAAATTTTGCAAACCCAGCATGTCTCACCCGCGCCGTTGTTGACCATGTCCCTTGCGTGGGCGTGGGGCACGATTGACCAGTCTCTTGTGGAGAACGGATGCCGCCTGGTTGGGTGAGAGTCCACACGGGAGAGATGGAACTCACCTCACTGTATGCAGCAGCGCCATATTCGGCGGCCTGGAATCGCGCACCGGGAAACCCGAGACCAGCACCACCTGTCCGCCCGGCTTGACCAAGCCGCTCGCGCGCAAGGCGGTTTCCACGTGCCCGATCATCTCTTCCATCGTATCCGCCCAGGGGACAAGGGATGGCGTCACGCCCCAAGCGAGAGCTAAACGCCGATAAGTCTCCTCGACCGGCGTGA
>DYDH01000589.1 GCA_020717985.1 Herpetosiphon sp.
ATGTTTTGTTTCAAGCCTCCGCCGAAGCCACTCAGCAGTTGGCAAAAGACCCGCGCTTCGTGGGCGGGCAGATCGGGATGGTGGGCGTGCTTCACACCTGGACGCGCAATCTGGCGTATCATCCCCATGTTCACTATCTCGTTCCGGGCGGAGGCTTGAATGGAAATCGTTGGCTTCCATCGCACTCCAATTTTTTCCTGCCCGTCAAAGCCCTCTCCAAACTATTCCGCGCCAGTTTTCAGCGGTTCCTGCGAAAGTCGCCGCTCTTCTCGCAAATCCCGGACAAGGTTTGGCAGATGGATTGGGTTGTCCATTGCCTGCCGGTTGGCGATGGACAAGCCGCTCTCAAGTATCTGGCTCCGTACATCTACCGCGTTGCCATCAGCAACCGCCGTTTGATCAACTTCGTTGACAAGGGTTGCATGGAGAAGTCCCAAGTCACTTTTGAATATCGCAAATCCGATACCGGACAACTCAAACGCTGCACTCTCTCGGTCGAGCAGTTCATCCAACGCTTCCTCCAGCATGTCCTGCCCAAAGGCTTTGTCAAAGTCCGTTACTTCGGTTTCTTTGCTCACAATCGCCGCACAGTACTGGCGTTGGCGCAAAAACTGCTTTCAAAAGAGACCCAGCCTCCATCTACCGATCCACCCGTCGAAACCGATCCTTCTGCGCCTGTTACTCCAAAAATCCTTTGTCCTGCCTGCGGGATGCAGATGGTTTTCCTCCGCTCCCTGGCTCCTTGCACTGCGCCGCGTCCTGCTGCCCGTTCCCCATGAGACCTGCTTCTTGCTCTCGCCTTACTCGTCCATCTGGCAACGGAATCTTTCCGCTGTCACGCTTCACGATTCCCTGCTGCCAATATGCCCTTGCATTTTTTCTTGCCAATCGGTTGCCGCAAGCGTATAATCACCTTCAGTATTTCCAAAATCACACCCAGCAGGATGAATTTCCAAAGTTGAGCGCGCTTCAATTTCCAAATGCTAAAGCATAGGAATACCTAATCAGCGCT
>DYDH01000590.1 GCA_020717985.1 Herpetosiphon sp.
TGGGTTTGCCAGTCACGGCGGTGATGAGTGACACGCTTCGCGAGCGCGGTCTGGCGCCCGCGATAGCCGAGGTGTTTTCGAGTGCGAAACATTCTTTTTGCCAGATGCATTATCTTGGCAATGCGGCTGAACCGATGAGCGCGGCAGACGAAGCCATGAAAATCGAACTGCGGCAAGGTGTGCGCCAGGCGATCGGAGCATTAATTCGGCAAGAAAAGGTCGAAAAACAAGGAGTTTTGACGGTCACAGGCGGGCTGCCTTCGCCCGTGACACCCAAGGATATGTCTCCCGACCCTGGTGTGCAAGAACAAGAGGCTATTCTTCAGGACATCTCTCGGCGCATCCGTTACCTTTTGACCTTAAAAGGGCGTCCGCCTTTTTGTCTGGCTGGCATCGAAATGTTTGAATGTCTCACTGAAGTCAAAGACCTTCTGGAACGATTGAGCGCTCATCATGAGCATCCTCAATTGGCGCAAGTGCAACAGGGCTTGCTCACGGCACTTCAGATCGTCCAAACGAATTACACGCTCCTACGCCAAGCGGCGGATTGGTTGGAGCAGATTGCTGACTTGTTGGATCCGACAGGAAAATCGTCGCGCTCGGCAGCTCAGGTTCAGCAAACCTTGTTTGCTTACTTGGAGCAAATAAAAATCATCAGCAACAGCAAACCTGGCTTACAACCTTTTTTTAGAACTATCCAAAAGACCACCTTCAGCTATGCTCCTGGCCTGTTCCACTGCTACGATATGCCCGACTTACCTCGTACCAACAATGACCGAGAAAGTGACTTCCGCGATCTCAATCGACGTTTGTTACGTACGACTGGTCAGAAAGGTCTGACACGTCGCATCCTGCAACGAAGCGGCGCCTGGGAATTACTCCATCGTCCTGTTTCTTTGAAAGATACAATCCTGGCTTTCAACCACGTTGCGCCTCAAGATTTCATGGACGAGCGGCAACGTCTTCGTCAACACCGTGATCGTTTCAGACTGCATACCCGTTCCGCAAAACAGTCTGGACTTCAACTTGCTAAATTGGAGCAACGCTGGGCAAATCTCTCGCCCAACTGATCTCATACAACTGATCTCATAGCAAGTTATGCGGTACTGCGTTTTTTCAGTGTAGCATAAATCACGGGGGATTAAATCTGTCTCTTCGTCAGCTTCATCATCTCAACA
>DYDH01000591.1 GCA_020717985.1 Herpetosiphon sp.
TTTGAGAATGTCTGGAAACTAGGGGCCATCCAGGAGATGAGTTCCTGCCTGTATTCTAGCGGGACCTTGGTCAGGCACGAGCGAATTGCCGTCTTGAATGCGTCGTAGTTTTCGTAATATTTGTCGTAGAGGACCTTCCGCTTCGTGAACTTCCAGAGACGCTCGATGAGATTGAGATTTGGCGAGTACGGTGGAAGAAAGAGCAGCTCAATTCCGAGCGTTGCGGCCGTAGTCATCACCAACCGGCAATGCTGATAGCGTGCATTGTCCATTACGACGGTGATAGGGAGATGGGTGGATGCATGTAGCTGTAGGAGCAGGGAAACAACTGTAGTGGCCGTGACGTAGGCGTCGGTGGTGACTGTGTGAAGCGTCTGTGTCGCTACCTCCCAAGCGCCCAAGACGCTGAAGCGATTCCTTCCAGATGGAGAACGGACAAACATGCGAACAAAACACCATAGCACTCCCAAGAACGCGCTGTGGACGAAGTGCGCAGCGTCAACAAAGAAGACGGACCGTTTGCCTATCCTGGCCTCTTCGAGGCGAGGTTCCAGTTGCTTCGTCTTGAACTCTTCTTGCTTGGCAATATCCGCTTTGGCTGGAATCGCCGCCACCTTCCGAGGCTTCATTCCGATCTTGTGAAGGTACTGCCGCACGCGCTCTCGACTGCGACGAATTCCGGTGATCTTGAAGATGCGTTCGGATGCTTCTGCAAGAGTAGCGGGCGGCCGTTGACGAAGTTCCTCCTCAATCGTGGCGTGATGCTCCTCGAGCGTACTCGTTGGGCCGACCCAGTTCACGCGTTTGAGCGCATCCATCCCGCCGTCTAAATAGAGATGCAAATAGTTGCGCACAGTGGCTGATGTTAAGTTCGTGAAAGCTGCAATGGTTTCTGGCGAATCGGTTATGCTTCGGAGCCAAAGAACCTCCATCCTTTGCTGCACCCGCGGATGGGGATGGTTATACCGCCAGTATTGGAGGTTTTCTCGGTCAGTCTCGGAAATGTGGACACTGAGCATGGCAGCACCTCGACTGCCTACTCAACCTCGG
>DYDH01000244.1 GCA_020717985.1 Herpetosiphon sp.
TTCACGAGCTTGGCACGGCAGGTGTGGCGAATTATGCGGGGTATCTGGGTTCAATGCCGTCGAAGTATTATCATCAGGGCGAGTTCGAAGGCGTGGACAATATCTCTGGCTCGAAGATGGCTGAAAGTATTTTGGTGGGATTCAGCGCCTGCCAGGGATGTGTGATCGCCTGTGGACGTGTTGTGAATTTGGGCGACGGCGAGAAACGCAAAGGACCCGAATACGAAACGGTTGTGGGCTTTGGTCCCAGCCTGTTGATTGATGATTTGAATGAAGTCGTGCGCTTGGGCGAGATGTGCGATAAATACGGCATGGATACCATCAGCTGTGCGAACACGATCGGGCTGGCATTTCATTTGTACGAAATGGGCAAGCTGACAAAAACGGATACGGGCGGACTTGAACTGACGTGGGGAAACTTCATGGCGGTGCGTCAATTGATTGACCTGATTGCGTGCCGTGAGGGGATCGGTGAATTGCTCTCGCGCGGCTCACGTCAATTTGGCGCGGCGTTTGGCGCGGAAGACGAAGCCGTACAAGTGAACGGACTGGAAACCGCGTATCATGATCCGCGCGGGGTTTCAGGCATGGCGCTTTCTTATGCCACCAGTCCGCGTGGGGCGTGTCATAACCAGTCAGATTATTTCTTCGTGGATTTTGGTCACACCAACGATAAACTTGGTATCGAATATTTTGACCGTCACGCGCAGGCTGAAAAGTCCGCGAACGTGGCGAAGCATCAGGATTGGCGTACATTTTTCAACGCTGTGGTGATGTGCATCTTTGCCAATGTTGACCCGCAGATGCAGGTGGATTTGGTCAATGCGGCATGCGGCTACACATGGACTCTCGAAGACATGATGAGGTCTGGCGAGCGCGGCTGGAATATTAAACGCGCCATCAATAATCGCATGGGGCTGACCCGCGCAAACGATAAATTGCCCAAGGCTTTTTTGAAGCCGTATAAGGAAGGCGGCGCGGCGGGATTTGTCCCTGATCTGCCTGCCATGCTCGAAGCGTATTACGAAGCACGCGGTTGGGACAAGGAAAGCGGGAAGCCATCGATGGAGAAGTTGATTGAATTAGGTTTGAGTGATATCGTTGAGGGTTTATGGGGCAAAAGAGCAGGATAAACCCTTAGTGTGAACGCTTGCATTGAGCCATGTTGAAACGATAAACCAATCCCCTCGAATTTTATGAAAATTCGGGGGGATTGGTTTAGTGACTGTTTGATGGTATGTAGTTTATTTTGCTATACCCAGATAACTTTCCATCACGCGTTTGTCGTGGAGCAGTTCCTGTCCCGTGCCTTCCATGTTGATCGTACCTGTCTTCAACACGTAGGCGCGCTGGCAAACGGAGAGCGCAATCGAGGCGTTTTGTTCCACCAGCAGAATGGTTAACCCCAATTCCTTGTTCAAGCGGACAATGGTTTCAAACATCATACTGATCACGATTGGAGCCAAGCCCAGTGATGGCTCATCCAACATAAGCAGTTTTGGCTTGGACATGAGTGCGCGTCCCACCGCCAGCATTTGCTGTTCGCCGCCGGAGAGAGTCCCGCCGCGTTGGTTGATGCGTTCCTTGAGACGCGGGAAGAGCGTGAAGACCTCCTCCATGGTGGCTTCGATCTCGTGACGGTCATTGCGGGTGTAGGCGCCAGCCATCAGGTTTTCGCGCACAGAAAGCGGGGAGAATATCCGCCGACCTTCGGGAGAGAGGGTGATGCCGTCCTTGATGACCTCGTGCGCTTCCTTCTTGAGCGGCTGACCCTGAAACATGATCTTTCCCGACGTGAAGGATTTGATGGCCACAATGGTTTTCATCAGTGTGGATTTGCCCGCCCCGTTCGCGCCGATGACCGAGACAATCTCGCCCTCGTCCACATGCAGGCTGACCTGGTTGAGAGCGCAAATGCCGCCGTAATAAACGGACAGATCTTGAATATCGAGCATGGGCGTTTTCTCAGTCATTTTTTGGTTCTCCCAGATAGGCGCGGATCACGTCGGGGTTGCTCTGGATTTCGGTGGGAGTTCCCACCGCTAGCAGCGAGCCGAGGTTTAGCACGTAGATGCGGGAATCGCGGCACAAATCCATGACCACGTTCATGTGATGCTCGATCATGATCATCGTGTAGTGCATGGTGGTATGAATCTCGCGGATGAGTTTGATCAGGTCGTTGCACTCGTCGTCGTTCATACCTGCGGCGGGTTCATCCAAAAGCAAAAGCTCGGGATTGGTCGCCATGGCGCGAGCCATTTCCAGCCGCCTCTGCAAACCATAGGGCAGGCTTGATGCGCGCGCGTGTGAATGTTCCTTCAAGTTGACCATTTCCAGCAGTTCCATGGCTTTCTTGCGGGTGTCAACTTCAATTCTACGGGCACGCGGCGTGCGGATAAAGGCTTCGGCAAGCGAATACTGCGGCGCACTGTGAAAGCCGAGTTCCACATTTTCGTAGGCAGTCATTTGCGGGAACAGGCGGATATTCTGGAAGGTGCGGCTGATTCCCAACTGGCAGATACGGTCGGGAGATTTGCCGAGAATATTTTTGCCCTTGAAATCGATTTCACCGGCAGTGGGTTTGATGGCGTTGGTGATGAGGTTGAAGATGGTGGTTTTGCCTGCTCCGTTGGGTCCGATCAAGCCGACGAATTCACCCGGTTCAAGCATGATCGAAACATTGTTGACAGCCCGCACGCCGCCGAAATCAACTGTGAGGTTTTTTACGTTAAGGATTTCTGAACTCATGGCGGCTTATCCTTCCTTTGAGTTCTGTCCGCGGCGGAGGATTTTATTCCACCAGATGCGCACAAAGTAGAAATTCATTTCCACGTATCCCAACAAGCCCTGCGGACGGAAGATCATCACGATCACGAACAGGAAGCCGTAGATGATCAAACGCCATTCAGCAAAACTTCGCAGCAATTCGGGGAAAACCACCAGAATGAACCCTGTGATGACGGGTCCAATCAGCGATTGGATGCCGCCGAAGACCACCGCCGCCAGCAGGTCGGACGATTTTGTGAGGGTGAAGAAGGACGGGGTGAGATAGGCGAAGTAGAAAGCCATCAATCCGCCCGCCACGCCCGCGTAAAAGGCGCTGATGAACAGAGCAGTCATTTTGGTCTTCAACAGGTTGACGCCCATCATTTGCGCCGCCACTTCGTCCTGGCTGATGGCGATGCAGTTTTTGCCGTACTGCGAGGTGACGAACATGTGGGCGAAGAATAGCGCTAAAATGACTGCAACCACCACAACAAAAACATTGGTCGGACCTGGGAGGTTCATGTAACCGAATACACCGCCAAGTTTGACCAGTAACGGCCCCAGGGATTTGAACGCCATCCCAATGCCGCTCTCTGCGGTATTGATGCTTTCCCCCAGACTCCTGGTGTTGTTCAACAGCAGACGGGTTGCTTCGGAAAATCCCAGCGTGGCAACGGCAAAATAATCGCCGCGCAACTCACTGCGAAAGGCAGGGTATCCGATGATGAAACTGCACAGCCCGGCGAAGGTTCCGCCCAATAGGAGCGCAATGGGAAACGGAACACCAAGCTCCTTGACGAAAATGGCGCTCATATAGCCGCCTAACGCCATAAAACCGGCGTGTCCGATGGTGAACAAGCCCGTATACCCGGTGAGGATTGCCACGCCTAATGCGGCAATGATGTTGATGCCACCGAGGATGATAATTGTGTTGATATAACCCATGATCTCGCCATCCTCTCTATAGTTTTTCGCCGCTGCTCTTGCCCATCAATCCATTTGGGAAAAACAACAGGATAATGATCAGGAACAGGAAGGAGAACAAGTCGCGATAAGTGGAAGAGATGTAGCCCGAAACCATGGTTTCGAGGATACCCAGAATCATGCTTCCTAAAATCGCGGCTGGCAGGCTGCCAAGTCCACCCACGATACTGGCGATCATGGCTTTGATGGTGACGATACCCATCATCGGAAATACGGCGTACTTAATACCGTAAAAGACCCCCGCCACCGAAGAAAGCACACCAGTAACGGCAAAGACGATGATGGCTACCGCGTTGTTGTTGATACCCATCAGGGATGCGGTCATAATGTCGATACTGCTGGCGCGGATTCCAAGTCCCCATTTGGTGCGATAGAGGAAAACCCACAGCAGCGCCAAAACCCCAAAGGAAATGCCGCCCGCCATCAGGTCCATGCGCCCGATGGAAACTCCTTCAATGAAGATGGGCTGGAGGTTGGTAACCGGGAACTTGCGGAAAACCCCGCCGTAGATCAGGTTGATGATGTTGACGGTTGCCAGGTTTACGCCCATGGCGGAGATCATCATGAACAGGCGCGGCGCTTTGCGGGCGCGCAGGGGGCTGTACGCCAGTTTTTCGGTGCCCACCGAGAGAATGACGGTGAGAATAATTGAAAAGAGTGCGGCAAGCCAGAAGGGCATAAAAAGGGAGGTGATCCCTGTGAACGCCATAAAAGCGCCAAATGCCATGAAGCCGTCGAATGCCCAGTTGGTGAAGTTATACACGCTGTACACCAGCGCATAGCCCACTGCCAGCAGGGAGTAGATCGCGCCAATCGAAATGCCACTCACCAGTTGTTGGACGAATAATTCCATAAGATTGCTTCCCTTTCGAAAAAAAATAAATGGGGGTGCTTGCGGCGTTGCAAACACCCCCGGTGAAGACTTCTTAGTTTTTACTCTGGCTGGAAGGTCTCAGTGAGCTCCCACTGACTGTCTTTGATGGTCATGATCAGCAGCGGCTTATTATGAGGATTGTGCGTATCGGGTTCCATTGTAACCTTGCTGGTGAACAACTGCACATCGGTCATGGTCTCCAGCGCGTCGCGGACAGCGGTGGGGGTGACATCACCCTTCTTGGCGGCTTCACCGATGGCGTGTTCAATCGCCATCAACGCATCCAGACCATAGTAGGTGTAGATGTTTGCCTGAACATTGTGCTTCGCCTGGAACGTCTTATTGAATTCGGCGAATTCGGGAGCAATGTCGGAAACACCGGTGGTTACGATTGCTCCTTCGAGTTGCGGTCCAGCCATTTCAAGCAGTTCGGGAACGAACACGCCATCCCCGCCCATCATCTGGACTTTCAATCCGAGCGCTTCCGCCTGCTGGGCAGCCAGACCGATATCCTTGAATGTGTAGGCGTCAACCACGAGCAAGTCGGCGCCGGCATCCTTGATCTTTGCCAATTGTGCGCGGAATTCGGCGTCACCCTGAGTGTAGCCTTCTTCTGCGACAATTTCGCCGCCGAGTTCAATGAAGTGGTCTTTGAAGAACTGGTGCAGACCGACTGTGTAAGGTGAAGCAATATCGGTCAGGAAGGCAGCCTTGCGCAAGCCGAGTTTATTGTAGGCGAAATCAGCCTGGGCATAGCCTTGATACGGGTCAATGAAGCAGACACGGAACATGTAGGGATGCAGTGCGCCATCTTCAGCAACAGTCACATTGACATTGGATGCCGTTGTGGCGACCATCGGCACTTTGGCGGCGTCAGCAATATCGGAGAGAGGAATACCAGCGGATGACCATGAAGGTCCGATAATAGCTACGGCTTTATCCTGATCCATCAAACGCTTGGCAACTGTCACGGCATCGGGTACTTCCGAGCGGGTATCATAGACAACCAATTCCAATTTGTAACCGCCAACTCCGCCCTTGGCGTTGATTTCATCTACATAATCCTGCATGGCAGGTACTGAGGCTGCCCCAACGTAGGCATCCACGCCGGTCTGCTCGGTGATATACCCAATCTTGAGCACTTTCTCTTGAGAACCACAACCTGACAGGGCGGAAACGAGCAGAACGCCTATCACCAACAACCCCCACCACTTACGGAAAAACTGTGCATTTTTGTTCATATTACTTTTTCTCCTTGTGTCGAATTGGACAAAAACCTAACAGGAATCACAAAAGCTGAAAATACTTTTCAGCATAATGCCATGTAGTGGATTAATTTATTTTTTTCAGCTTCGGCAAGAGCGATTGCCTAGGCAATCTTTTCTCGCAGTTGTTTTGCTCCGTATTATTTTTTATATATAATTCCTGTTCAAGCATCCCTTCTGTTTCAAATTGTACAAGTGTTTGAAGTGCTTGTCAATCAATGACAAAAGTCAATTTCAATGGATCTCTTGCAAATCTTCTTTTGCCACAGAGTATTCATGAAAGGATTTCACCCCGAAGGATGAAAATTACTCAAAGTTCAGCGTAAGCGGATTCGGGAACGGATTGCCGCGCGCAAAACGGATAAGCAGATGTGCTACTGTTATTTTCATATCAGGTCACATCTCTGTGGATTTCCCGCCAGGCGGGTGTGTGGCTCCGTATGCAAAAATTAAGTATGCATCTGCGAAATAATTGCATGACTGTTATATAATGATGTTGCAAGTTTGAAAAAATATTTTTGGAGACTCTGAAGTGAAACTCGTAACCGTTGCGCAGATGCGTGACATTGAAAAAGAAGCAGACGCAAACGGCTTGCCTTACGCCGAGATGATGGAAAACGCGGGCCGCGGACTT
>DYDH01000245.1:0-6214 GCA_020717985.1 Herpetosiphon sp.
GTCCTCACTGGCGAATACACCGACATGATCAAAGCCGGCGTCATTGACCCGGTCAAGGTTGTGCGCGGCGCTCTCGAAAATGCCGCCTCCATCGCCGCGATGATCCTCACCACCGATGTGTTGATCACCGATGTACCTGCGAAGGAAAACGCTCCTGCCATGCCTCCTGGCGGCATGGGCGGAATGGATTACTAAGCCTAAGCTCCCTCAAGATTTTGCAGTAGGTCACGTTTGAAACGTGACCTACTTTTTTAATTGGTATAATTTCAAGAATGCATATCAAACGATTTTTGATTTTGTTCCTCGCGCTGGGTGTTTCCGCCTGCGCATCTTTCGCGCCTACAGGCACGCCCACTCCCCAATTGCCGACTGCCACACCTGTGCCACCCACCGCCACTCCTCCGCCTTCGGTGGCTACTGTGGATGGAGAGTACATCACCTCTGCTGAATTTCAGGCGGAACTTGCGAGATATAAATCCGCGCAAACTGCGATTGGAACCACGGTGTCTGATGAAGAGGCAAACAAGGTTGTGCTGGAAGATATGATCGCGCAGGTTTTGTTGTCACAAGCTGCCCGAGAAGCAAATTTCAATTTGACAGAACCAGACCTAAAGTCGAGGCTGGATGCGCTGGCTGAATCCGTTGGCGGTGCGGAGGCTTTATCCGCATGGCAATCAGCACACGGGTATGATGATGCTTCGTTCAAAGTCGCATTGAAACGCTCTGCCGAAGCGGCCTGGATGCGTGACAAAATCATTGCGGATGTGCCGACGAGCGTGGAACAAATTCACGTGCGCCAGATTTTGACCTATAATGAGGATGCCGCGCGTACCGCGTGGGAACAACTGCAGGCTGGCACAGATTTTGATGAAATGTCCGCTTTATATGATCCGAGCACAGCTGGCGAGTTGGGCTGGGTGCCGCGTGGTTATCTGCTTGACGCCAAAGCTGACGAAGCAGTATTTGCCTTGCAAGTCGGCACATATAGTGACGTGATCGCAACCGATGCGGGTTTTCATATTTTCAAAGCCCTTGAACGCGGCGATCATCCGCTTACGCCTGATGCTTTGTTGACGGTACAGGAACTTGCGCTAAAGAATTGGGTTGCGGAACAACGCACAAAAAGCGAGATCGTTTTAGCCCCATAGAAAATATGCAATGTCATTGTTTGGAGTGATGCGATGAGCAAATCCACCTATAGTTATGATCAAACGTCCGCGCCAAAGCCAGGCGCAAAACTTGAGATTTGGGACATGTTAAGTATCGTCACATTTATTCTCACGCTTTGTATTGGCGCGTATTTTGTTGCGATCTTTATCTTTCCTCAATCGGTTTTGAATCCTTTTAAGCCCAGTTTGGTTGATCCATTCGCCCCGCCCACGCCTACGATTACGCCCATTATCCTCGACGCCACATGGACGGTTACCCCCTCAAGTATTGCCACAGAGACGCCGACTCTTCTTCCAACTTATACGCTTGCGCCTTCAACAACGCCTTTCTCAATGATTACGCCGACGATAACGCATACGCCAACGGCTACGCCAAAGGCGCCCTTCTCGGCCACCATCACTTACATTGCCAGTACGATCATCCATCCGGAAGCGGCGTGTAATTGGCAGGGAATCGGCGGTACGGTTGTAGATGCCAGCAGTGCGGATATGCTCAGGATGACGGTCAGCCTTACAGGGCGCTATAACGGTAAATCGAAAACTGAGTTAACGGTCAGCAGTATTGCCCCCGCGTATGGGAAATCTGGTTTTGAATTCTTTTTAGGAACCGTGCCGATCTCCTCCAAAGGGGAACTGTATTTGCAACTTTTAGACCAAGCAGGACTGCCGCTTTCCGACAATATTAAAATTGACTCTTTCAATGATTGTTCGAAGAACCTGGTGCTGGTACGGTTTAAGAAGAATCCGTGAGTTTGAAGAAAGTAATAAGTGAGAAGTAAAAAAGTCCGTCGCCATCTGGCGACGGACTTTTTTACCAATTACCCACTTACTTCCACATTCCATTGTTGATATTTTGGCAGTTTCGCGCGGACAACGTCATCAAACAGGGCGCGCAACTTCGTGGTGATCGGCCCCATGACGCCATCGCCAATGGGACGGTAATCCACTTTTGTCGCAGCCACAATTTGGGCGGCAGTGCCCGTCATGAACAATTCTTCCGCGATGAAAACTTCTGTGCGGTCAATGGAACGCTCCACTACTTGAATTCCCAGTTCGTTGCGTGCAAGTTCGATCACGGAACGGCGCGTGATTCCCTCAAGGATGTTATCCGTCGAAGGCGGCGTGACCAAAATCCCATCGCGCACCATGAAAATATTCATCGCTGAACCTTCTGAAACCTGCCCATCCTGGTCCAACACAATTGCCTCATCGAAGCCTGCGCGGTTTGCATCGGTCTTGATCAGCGCGGAGTTGGCGTATGCGCCCGAAATTTTTCCGCGCGCCGGGATGGTGTTATCGTCAACCCGCCGCCAGGATGAAAAGGTCAAATGCGCGTTTGAGTCATTCGCGAGATACTTCTCGAATGAAGTGACAAACATGCTGAATTCATCGCGCAGGTTGTGCAGCCGCACGCCGATGCCCATATCCGCCTTGTAGATGGTGGGACGCAGATATACATCCTGCTGCCAGTTATCTTTACGCAGGAGTTCAAGTGTGAGGTTGATCAACCCCTGTTCATCGTAAGGAATGGACATGGACATGATCTTTGCTGAATCCAAAAGACGGTGAAAATGATCGTATGGACGAAAAACGAAGAGCTTCTTCCTATCCTCATTCCAGTAAGCCCGCATACCACTGAACACAGTGGTCCCGTATAAAAAGCCATGCACGGCTATGTTGATTTTTGCATCCTCAAATCGGACGACCTTTCCCTCAAAGAACGCATGCTTCGAGAGATCCATTAGACACCTCCAGGTTGAATTTGATGAGAACAATTCATGTGCAAGGATTATAACCGCTTCACTTTTATCGGGAATGAAGGGGCCGGATTAAGTACGGCTTTCTCAAAGTCAAAAATTCTAAACACAAATTGAGCGAAAAGTAACATAACACTCCAGCAATTGGATTTTTGAAGCAACAAATATGAAAATCCGGTTAAAAAAATTCGAGCAGTTTGGCGAAGACTAGTGGACCTAATCCCAATGCGATTGCCCTGAGATTAGGTGAAAGGAAAAGTCCGCTGTTATAATTTGGTAAAACAAGTCAAAGGAGAAAGTCAGATGGCATACACAAATGTTACAGTGCCCGCAGGCGGGGCAAAGATTTCAGTTGAAAATGGAAAATTAAACGTCCCCAACAATCCGATCATTCCCTACGTGGAGGGCGACGGCACAGGACGCGATATCTGGCGCGCATCGGAGCGCGTGCTGGATGCGGCGGTGGAGAAGGCGTACGGCGGCACGCGCAAGATCCACTGGATGGAAGTATATGCCGGCGAGAAGTCGTTCAAAATGTTCCAAAGCTGGCTGCCCGATGAAACAGTGGATGCATTCAAGGAATTTCTGGTCGGCATCAAAGGTCCATTGACCACGCCCATTGGCGGCGGCATCCGTTCGTTGAATGTTGCGCTCCGCAAAATGCTGGATTTATATGTCTGTCTGCGCCCCGTGCGTTGGTATCAGGGTGTTCCATCGCCGGTCAAACATCCTGAGCAGGTGGATATGGTCATCTTCCGTGAGAACACCGAAGATATTTATACAGGTATCGAGTTCGCCTACGGCACCGAAGACAACAAAAAATTCAAGGAATTGTTCAAGGAAGCCTTCCCGAAGGAATATGCCAAAATGCGCTTCCCCGAAACGGCAGGGCTGGGCATCAAACCCGTTTCTGTGGAAGGCACCGAGCGCCTTGTCCGCGCTGCGATTGCATGGGCGCTGCTGAATAAACGCAAGAGCGTGAACTTTGTGCATAAGGGCAATATTATGAAGTTCACCGAAGGCGCATTCAAGGATTGGGGATATGCGCTCGCCAAACGCGAGTTCCGCAACCAGGTCGTCACTGAACGTGAGACATGGATATTGGGCAACAAGGAAAAGAATTCGAACCTGACAGTGGAAGAAAATGCCAAAGCCATTGACCCCGGCTTCGACATGATGAGTCCCGCACAGCAAAACGATATCAAAGGCGAAGTGGAAGAAGCCATGAAATTGTGGGATACCCACGGTGACGGCAAGTGGAAATCCATGCTGTTGATCAAAGACTCGATTGCCGATGTCAGCCTGCAATTCACGCTCATCCGCCCGAAGGATTACGATGTGATCGCCACCCTCAACTTGAACGGCGATTATCTCTCCGATGCGCTCGCCGCGCAGGTTGGCGGGATTGGCATTGCTCCCGGCGCGAACATTAACTATGTGACAGGTCATGCCATCTTTGAAGCCACGCACGGCACCGCGCCGAAATATGCTGACCTGGATAAGGTCAACCCTGGCTCGGTCATTCTCTCCGGCGAGATGATGCTGCGCTACATGGGCTGGGGCGAAGCTGCGGATTTGATCGTCAAAGGCATGGAAGGCGCAGTCGCCGCCAGGACCGTGACCTATGATTTCGCCCGTCTGATGGATGGCGCGAAGGAGATCAAATGCTCCGAGTTCGGCGATGCGATCATCAACTGGATGGATAAGACGCCCAAGGTTGAAAGTTCAAAGTTGAAAGTTGTCGCGAAGAAAGTTGAAAGTCGAAAGTCAAAGGTCGTGGCGAAGAAGGCAGTTGCCAGGAAACCTGCTAAAAAGGCCGCGCCGAAGAAGGCTGCCGTGAAGAAACCGGTAAAGAAAGCCGGCAAGAAGAAATAAGTTTTTCGCTTGGATCAAAAGTCGGGACCATTTGGTTCCGACTTTTATTATTTGCGAGCGCATTTTGTCATCGGGGAAAGTACTCCCTTCGTGATGGCATTTTCCTAACGAACTTTTGAAATTCAAATTACAATACCCGCATGACCTCATACTGTGACTATTGCATCACCCACCCCGAAGATACATTTAACAAAAATTACCACGACACCCAATACGGATTCCCGCTCAAGAGTGACGATGAACTCTTCGAGCGGCTTGTGCTTGAGATCAACCAGGCCGGGCTTTCATGGATCACCATCCTGAAAAAAGCCGATAACTTCCACACAGCCTACGATAAGTTCAAGATCGAGAAAATCGCAAAGTATGGCGAAGATGACCGTGCGCGTTTACTGGCGGATGCGGGCATCATCCGCAACCGGCTCAAGGTCAATGCCGCAATTGTCAACGCGCAGAAGATCCTTGAACTCAAAAAAGAATTCGGCTCATTCAAAAACTGGCTGGATACAAATCACCCGCTGACAAAAGACGAGTGGACAAAGTTGTTCAAGAAAACATTTGTCTTCACAGGCGGAGAGATCGTCAACGAATTTCTGATGTCCACCGGCTATTTACCCGGCGCGCATCAAGCAGATTGTCCCATTCATAAAAAAGTTGCGGCGCTGCGTCCGGCATGGATGCGAAAATGAAATTGACATTACAACGCGATACCACCATAGACATCCTGAAAGGCATTGGCTGTCTCGTCATGATCGTGGCGCATTCAAGTTTGAAATTCGGCGGGTATGAACGATTTAAATTCTGGGGCGGACTCGCGCCTGTATTGTTCTTTGCCGCCACAGGGGTGACGGCTGCATTTCAAGCGCAAAAATATAAACCGCGCGGCGTTTTGTTGACCTATGCTCTTTTGCTCCTGCTCGGTTTCAGTTTCAACTGCATCACCGATCCCGGCTTTTTGGAGGAGCCTGAGTTCGATATTATTCAGATGGTCGCAGTGGGTTCGAGTTTGGTCTATCTGATTGAGTATTATTTCCGCCCGCGTGCGTGGGTTTATTTATTGCTGGGCTTTCTCACTTTTGGGTTGAAATTTATACTTCAAAAACTGCTGGCGGGAATTTTTATTGTCGGTGTCACAAACGCGCTTATTCCGCCCGGCATCTTTCCGATCTTTCCGTGGCTGTTTTTATTCTTCTTTGGGCTGTTTGCCTATCGCATCAATAATTATGTCAATGCGGGTTTGGCGGCGGGCTTTGGCGTAATATTAATCATCCTGCAAAAATTAAATTTCCCAATTGATATTGAAAATAAATGGGATATGTCCCTCGGTTATTTTCTTGCGTGCGGAATTTTGGCGTTTTCCACTTTTTTCGTTTTGCGCTTTATATCTTCGTGGCGGGAAAAAATTTTTAAATATAA
>DYDH01000245.1:6228-6520 GCA_020717985.1 Herpetosiphon sp.
TTCTTGGGCAAAACTCATTGCTGTTTTTATATATCCACTTTCCCATTATCCTTTATCTAAAAGAGATCCGCATCCACCGTAATGTGCAGTTGATCTTCAATCACCCTTATCTTTTCTGGCTGTTGGTCTTGGGACTAACCCTGGTCGTCATGTTCGTTTTGATCCGGCTGGCAAAATGGAAGATTGGCGCGCAGGTTTTCGATCATCTGTCCGTTTGGGTCATCATGACTGCGCTTGTCTTTGCGGCTGGAATGTTCATATCCACCGAGCGTTTTGTTTACGTCATCGAAAT
>DYDH01000246.1 GCA_020717985.1 Herpetosiphon sp.
GAAGTCGCTTCGATTGTCGGCTTTTATACGTTGTATCACGACGAGAAGGCTGGCAAATATCGGATGCAGGTCTGCACTGACCTGCCCTGTGCTTTGCGCGGTGCGGACGAGTTCCTGCAAAACCTGTGCGGCAACCTCGGAATCAAAGTCGGCGAAACCACACCCGATGGTTTGGTAACTCTCGAAGCAGTGACCTGTCTTGCCGCGTGTGACAAAGCCCCGATGTTCCAAACCCAGGGTCCCGACGGAATTAAATATCATGAAAACATGACTGTTGATAAAACAATGGAATTAATTGAAGCGTTGAAGAGCGGAGATTAGTAATTGGTAATTAGTAATTACCAATCTCCAATTACCAATTACCAATCGCCAAAAACCTATGACTCACATCCTTTTACGACATCGTGACATCCCCGACATCCACAAGATGACCGTCTACAAAAAGAACGGTGGATTTGCTGCATTCAAAAATGCCGTGACCAAAATGAAGCCCGCCGAAGTGACCGACCTGGTTAAGAGTTCGGGTTTGCGCGGACGCGGCGGCGCGGGCTTCCCGACTGGCACAAAATGGTCGTTCATTGATAACAAGACCTTCCCGCATTATGTGGTTGCCAATGCGGATGAATCTGAGCCTGGCACATTCAAAGACCGCGAGATTCTGGAAAACAATCCGCTGCAATTTTTGGAAGGGCTGGCGACTGCAGCCTACGCAGTCAGCGCGTCGGCGGCGTATGTTTACCTGCGCGGCGAATCCTGGCAGATTGCCGCCTTGCTTGATGAAAAAATCGCAGAGATGGAAAAAGCAGGTTATCTTGGCGAAAATCTTTTTGGCACGGAATATTCCCTGAAAATTTATACGCATCTCGGCGCAGGCGCTTACATCTGCGGCGAAGAGACGGCGTTGCTCGAATCGCTCGAAGGCAAACGCGGACAGCCGCGTGTGCGTCCGCCGTTTCCTGCCTTGGTTGGTTTGTACGGCAAGCCGACGCTGATCAACAACGTGGAAACATTGACCAACGTGCCGATGATCCTCGCCAATGGCGCAGACTGGTACAAAGCGATGGGCACAGGTGACAGCGCGGGCGTCAAAATCTTCTCGCTTTCGGGGCGCGTGCGCAAACCTGGAAATTATGAATTGCCCTTCGGTACCACCTTCCGCCAGTTGATCTACGAACACGGCGGTGGAATTTTGGATGGTCGCTCTGTGAAAGTCATCATGCCTGCGGGCGCGTCATCCTCGATGATCGTGGTCGATGACAAAGTTCTTGATACGCCGATGGACTACGCCAGCGTCCGCACGCTTGGCTCGGAGCTGGGTTCTGCTTCGGTGATCGTGATCGATGACACTGTCAGCGTGGATTGGATCGTCAACAAGACCATCCATTTCTTCAAGCACGAGTCCTGCGGCAAATGCACTCCATGCCGCGAAGGCACCTATTGGATGCAGAACATCACGGAGCGCATCCACTCTGGAAAGGGCACCCAAGGCGATGTGAGTCTGCTGCTCAATGTGGCGAAGCAAATGCAGGGCAAGTGCCTGTGCCCACTTGGCGAATTTTCCACAATGGCGGTGGTGACGGGTATTGAAAGATTCCCGCAAGATTTTAGGAAAGCGGTAAGAAGTGAGAAGTAAATAGTAATTGGTAAATGGTAATTACTAATCTCCAATTACCATTTACTTTTTGGAGTGTGGATGAGTAAACAAGTAACACTGTCAATTAATGGAATAACCGCTGTCGTGCCTGAGGGGACGACCGTTGTGGACGCCGCAAAGTCGGTGGGGATCGACATTCCCGTTTTTTGTCATCACCCGAAGCTGGAGCCTGTCGGCATGTGCCGCATGTGTCTGGTTGAGATCGGACGCCCGATGCTGGATCGTGTCACGGGTCAGGCGGTGATTGAAAATGGTCAGCCCAAGATTCAATTTATGCCCAAGCTTGAAACCGCCTGCACCAATCGCGTTTCAGAGGGCATGGTCGTGATGACCATTTCCGACAAGGCGAAGGACGGTCAGCGCGGTACGTTGGAATTTTTGCTCACCTCGCACCCGCTGGATTGTCCCGTTTGTGACAAGGGCGGCGAATGTCCGCTGCAAAATTTGACCGTGGCATTTGGTCCCAGCCAAAGCCGATTTATTTACGATGAAAAGAATCATCTCGAAAAGCAGGTTCCGCTCGGCGAGTTGATCTGGCTCGACCGCGAACGCTGCATCCAGTGCGCGCGCTGTATCCGTTTTCAGGATGAAGTTGCGGGCGAAGCCGTATTGGGATTTGATGAACGCGGACGAAATACCCAGATCGTTTCTTTGTCTACCCCTGGGTTTGATTCTGTTTTCTCGGGCAACACCACCGACATCTGCCCCGTCGGCGCGTTGACCACTGCGGACTTCCGCTTTGGTGCGCGTCCGTGGGAACTCAATGCGCAGGCTTCGATCTGCACTCAATGTCCAGTTGGATGCAACACCACGCTCAACACGCGCCGTGAAGCCAAGTCAGCGGGCGATATTGTTGTCAAGCGTGTTATGCCGCGGCAGAATGAAGAAGTAAATGAGATCTGGCTGTGCGACAAGGGACGCTTTGCCCATCACTACACCGAAAGCAAAAAGCGACTGACCAAGCCGCTCCTTCGCAAAGAGGAAAAACTGGCGCGCGTTTCGTGGACTTCCGCAGTGAGTCATGCCGCAGAGAATTTCTTGAAATTCAAAAAGGATTTCGTTGTGCTGGCTTCTGGCAGATTGGCAAATGAAGACTTGTTCAACTTGAAGTCACTAGCGGATACGGCTGGCGGCAAAGCCATTTTGTATTCAGACATGGGCGGCGGCGATCTCACTTCGCTGGTCGGCGTGGGGCAGGGGACGAACATCGGTGATATGGGCAAAGGTGACGCCATCCTCGTGGTGGCTTCGGACTTGTATCAGGAAGCGCCGATCTGGTGGCTGCGAGTCAAGCAAGCCGCTGACCGCGGCGCAACGCTGATTGTTGCAAATCCGCGCGAAACGAAGATGGATAAATTTGCGAAGTTTGTTATCCGCTATGCGTATGGCGATGAAATGAAGACGATCAATGACTTTGGCAGAAAGACAAAAATTTCCGATGAGTTTGCGAAGGCGAAGAATGCCATCGTATTTTATGGCAGTGAAGGACTCGGCTTGAACGGCTCATCCATGCTGGCTTCGGCTTGCGCCACACTTTTGAAAGAGACCGAGCACATCGGCAAGCCGAACAACGGTTTGGTGGGTGTTTGGCAGAGAGTCAACGATCAGGGCGCGTGGGAAGTTGGTTTCCGTCCCGAGCCTGATCTCGAAAAGGCGCTTAAAGGTAAAGCAGTTTACATCGTCGGCGCTGACCCTGTGGGCGATGATCCTGCTTTGGCGAAGGCACTCAAAGGCGCGAAGTTCGTGGCGGTGCAGGATATTCTTGAAACCGCGACGGCAGAAATTGCGGATGTGGTTTTCCCCGCGCAGGCTTTCACCGAACGCGAGGGAACTTTCACATCAGGCGAGCGCCGTGTGCAGAGATTCTACACGGCTGTGCCTGCGAAAGGTGACTCGAAACCTGATTTTGCGATCACGTCACAGCTTGCCAAAGAGATGGGCGTCATCCTTGAAGGTTCATCTGTTTCGGTGGTGTTCGATATTCTGGCAAATTCACTCGATGCGTTCACCGATCTGAGTTACGAAAAACTTGCCGAAGTGCATGGACAATATCCCATCGTTGGGCGTGGTGACTTGTATTACGGCGGCACGACTTACGAGAACACGCAGGGGCTGGGCGTCCAACTCGTCCCGATTGCCCAAGCTGGGGACGCGGTACACATCTCAAAGGTTAGAAAAGAAGCGGCTCTTCGTCCCAAAGAAAATGAATTGCTGGCTGTTCCCGTCAATAAATTATATGATCGCGGCGTGACAGTTAATCCGACGCAGTTGCTTGATGGACGTGTCGGCGACGCAGCGATCACACTGCATCCATCGACCGCAAAGAAATTTAGTGTGGAAGCGGGTGCGCGCGTGAAAATTAATTTTGACGGCACGAGCGCCGAAGTTGCGGTGAAGATCGATGATACGATTTCGGCGGGCGTGGCGTTGGTGCCAAGAAGCATGGGGCTTGCAATTCATGAGCCTGTGGTTGCGAAGGTGAAGTAATGGATTGGACTATGTGGCTTGAATGGGTGATAAAAGGCTTGGTGCTGTGCCTGATCTTGTTGGCGGGCTTCGCCTACCTGACCTGGTACGAACGCCGAGCCTTGGCGCGGATGCAGGTGCGCGTGGGACCGAACCGCGCGGGCTTTCAAGGTTTGTTGCAGCCGATTGCGGATGCGGTCAAGTTGATCTTCAAAGAGGAATTGACACCCACGCATGTTTATAAAGTGGTCTTCATCCTTGCTCCAATTCTGACGGTTGTGCCTTCGCTGGTGCTTGCGGCGGTGATTCCGCTTGGCTCATCGTTCATTTTATTTGGACGCGAAATTACTTTGCATGTTGCAAGTTTGAATGTCGGCGTTTTGTATTTGATGTCCATCGCGTCCATCGCGGTGTATGGCATTGTGCTGGCGGGTTGGTCGAGCAATAATAAGTACGCCATGCTCGGCGCGGTGCGCGCTTCGGCGCAAATGATCTCGTACGAACTTTCACTGGGATTGTGTTTTGCGATTGCGGTGGTGATGGGCAATTCGCTGAATTTGATCGACATTGTCAACGCGCAAAAGGATATGTGGTTTGCGGTGCTTCAACCTGTGGGCGCGTTCATCTTTTTGATCGTCACTCTGGCGGAGGTCAACCGCGCGCCGTTCGACATGCCCGAAGCCGAACAGGAGTTGACCGCAGGCTATCACTCGGAATATTCGGGAATGAAATTTGCGCTGTTCTTCATGGCTGAATACCAAAAGATGATCGTCATTTCGATGATCGCCGCGACATTATTCTTCGGCGGTTATCGTGAGATTTGGTTCCTGAAAGATACCTTCCTCAGCGTGGATTCAATCTGGATAATCGGCACATGGCAATTTGAAGCCTGGTTCCTGGGTCCGATCTATTTGCTGTTGAAAGTGATCGTTTTGTTGTTCGGCATGATCTGGATCCGCGCCACCTGGCCGCGCATCCGCTATGACCGTTTGATGGCTTTTGGCTGGAAGGTTTTGCTTCCGCTTTCCTTTATCACCGCGTTCATCACTGCTGCTGGCATTTTATTGGCGCAGGAATTTAATAATCAACTTTATATTTATGGCATCCCCGTGCTATCCATTATTTGTGCCCTGATTGCGGTGGTGTTTATTTATCGTGACTTGAGGAGAAAATCCAATGGGCGTGTTTGAACCTGTCATTGAGCTTGGGCGTGGACTCGCTGAAACGCTCCGTTCATTTTTATTCGAGAAGACGGTCACTGTTCAATATCCCGAAGAAAAGCGGACAGTCCATCCGCGCTTCCGTGGTCGGCACGTGTTGAATCGCTACGAAAATGGACTCGAGAAATGCATCGGATGTTCACTCTGCGCCGCTGCTTGTCCCTCGGATGCGATCTTTGTCGAGTCCTCTGAGAATACCGATGAAAAACGCTTCTCGCCTGGCGAGCGCTATGCTTCGACCTACGAGATTAATATGTTGCGCTGTATCTACTGCGGATTCTGCGAAGATGCCTGTCCGACCGAAGCGATCA
The DNA here is from genome assembly GCA_020717985.1 of Herpetosiphon sp. Taxonomy (GTDB): domain Bacteria; phylum Chloroflexota; class Anaerolineae; order Anaerolineales; family Villigracilaceae; genus Villigracilis. The sequence goes on from DYDH01000246.1 coordinate 5,652, forward strand.
CGCTCGGCGATAATTATGAACTCACCTTCACCGACCGCCGCGATGCGATCTATACCAAAGATTCCCTGCTTGCGCCTGTCCCAACCGCCGATATGCTCACTCCGCGCAAAGTGGACGCTGGTGTGTTTACTCGTTCGGTGCCAGAAATGCAGAACCCAAGTGATTAGTAATTGGTAAATGGTAATTACCAATCACCAATTACTATTTACCCCAAAGGTACTTATGACCTCTGAACTAATTGTCTTCCTCGTCCTTTCCCTCGTTGCCATTTCGAGCGCGCTTGGCATGGCGTTTAGCCGCAATGCGATCTACTCGGCGCTGTTCCTCGTGCTGAACTTCGTGACGGTGGCTGTCTTCTATTTGCTGCTCGGCGCGCCGTTCATTGCCATGTCACAGATCACCGTGTATGCAGGCGCGATCATGGTCTTGTTCCTCTTCGTCATCATGCTGCTTGGCGCGGAAAATCTGGCTCCGTTGCCACAGGCGATGCCGTGGCAGAGACCACTGGCTTTCATTCTGGCTGTGACACTCGTTGTGGAATCAGTCTACCTGATCTTTGCCCGCGCCAAATTGGATACGGTCATTACCGCGCCTGGTGTTGCGGCGAATTCAATGGACAGTTTGCGTGAGATGGCGATGACACTTTTCAACCAATTCCTTTTGCCGTTCGAGATCACGTCCATTTTGCTGCTGGTCGCAATGGTCGGCGCGATTGTGCTGACCAATCGGGAAAAACGAAAGGCTAGGGCATAAACCATGATTCCAGTAGATTATTACATCATCCTCTCGGCTATCCTGTTTACCATCGGCGCATTGGGCGTGCTGATCCGCCGCA
>DYDH01000592.1 GCA_020717985.1 Herpetosiphon sp.
ACCGCAAGCTTGAACTTAAGGGCGAGTGGGTCTGGCGGAATTAAATTTTAAAAGTTGATTAGGCAAATGGGTCATCTCGGGAAATCACACATCGATTTCCGAGATGACCCATTTTTTTAGAGGCTCTGGCGTTGATGTGTTTGCCGCCTGTCTATCTCCTGCATAACTGCGGCACCCATGCCGGCTACCGGCCCGCATACATCCCTCTGGAAGATTACAACCAGGATGACCTTCAGCTTGACGGGGCTGCCCGGGTTAGATTAAATGTATTGTCAGGATTCAGGTAGGTGATGCTTCATAAGCAAACAAGTTGTCTTTGGAACCAGTGTCCAAGCTATGCCGCTCTCATGGAATGAAATACGCAGTCGCGCCCTCACCTTTTCCAAGGAGTGGGCCGAAGAAACCTCCGAGGATGCCGAGGCCAAAAGTTTCCGGGACGGCTTCTTCAATATCTTCGGGATCACGCGACGGCGCGTTGCCTCTTCCCTGGCCCCCTTCCCCTATGTGAACGGGCAACTTTTTTTGGAAACCTTGCCCATCCCCGCCTTCGACCGCGCTATGCGCGAGGCCCTGCTCGACTGCTGCGCCTTGGACTGGAGCCGGTTGCAGGAGGAGTTGACGCGATGAAAAAAGAAACCCTAACGACCAAGCCCCATGAGCTTGCCCCACTCATCGCCGAATTGCGCGGCCTTATCCATTCCGCCCGCCACGCCGCCGCCACCACGGTCAACACGCTTCAGGTGCTGACCAATTTTGAGATTGGGCGGCGGATCGTGGCGCATGAGCAGAAGGGTAATAATCGTGCCGAATACGGTAAGCTGATGATGCGAACCTTAGCGGAACGGTTGACTGAAGAGTTCGGGCATGGTTTTTCAAAACGGAACTTGGACTACATGCGGCGTTTCTATCTGGATTATTCCGAACGCTCGCCGCAAATTGTGCAGAAGGCTTCTGCACAATTGCCAATTTTCGCGAAAGCGTCTCGGAAATCTCCGTTCACCCTCAGTTGGTCCCATTACGTTTTGCTGCTCACCATCAAGAATCCCGAAGAGCGCGGCTTCTACGAAATCGAAGCCTCCCAAGCGGGCTGGTCATTGCCGGAGTTGAAGCGCCAGGTCGCCTCCTGTCTCTATGAACGCCTTGCCCTCAG
>DYDH01000593.1 GCA_020717985.1 Herpetosiphon sp.
TCTTCTGGGCGGGCTTGCCCGCCTCTGGCGCGGGAAATGCGGCGATGTAATTGCCTGTTATCCAAGAACCCGTGTCTCCTCAAGCGCCGAGTATCCTACTTGCCTGCTTGCTTCTTCCGTTCTTTCTCCACGTCATCCACTTTGCGTTCGAAGTCATCCCATGTTTTTACATCCTGATGGTTTGTTTGAATCATCTTCATCAGGGCGTCTTTGTCCCACCGCTCTTTGAGGACTCGTGCAATCGGCAGGATCTTGGGCAATGGGTGTGCTAAGGCGTAGTCAAGCAGGCGTTTTCCGCCTTCGTTCAACTTGTAGCGTCCTTTCGCCGCATCGTATTCGTATCCGCAGACCACGAAAGTTGCCAGAGCCATGTCTACGAACAAGGGTTTATGTTCTTGTATCTCTGCGTACCGAAAGAAGGCGTTCACTACCACGGGAAAATCCTTATCACCGCTGTTCACGAGATAGGCACCCCACATCTGCAGCATTTCCGGGTTGCACGTGAGCTCTACAAGACGGTGGCTGTCGGATTTAGTTGCGTGGTCGGTAATGGCATCGCCGAGGATGACTGCGTGAAACTCGCGGTGGCTGGCATCCAAAGACCTTCCCCACTCGCGATAGAACTGTAGCGAATAACCGCCCAATAACAAGGGAATATCACCCCTAGCGATATTGTTAGGCAATAGTGTTTTTTGGTGCTCGGCACTTAGTTGGCGTAAGAATAATGTTCGCAAGTAGTAGCCCCGGAGATCCGGGGAGAGACCGATGAAGTAGCATGCTGCCCCATACTTGTCATACTTGCGGTGCATTTTTTGCCACTCAGCTTTATCCTTGGTCATCAGCCCTGTCAAGGGCAAGTTACTGTAGCGACAGCCAGCATCAATAGCTAAGAGTGCGGCGTAGTAGGACTGTTTCTCATCTTTGAGGGCTTCCGCAAGCAACATTCTCAGCAACGGTGCTTCGTCCGAGCCCCGAAGGCCGGAGAGGGATGCTTTCATGAAGTCGGGGATTTTGACTGTATGATCGTATTCGACGACCCCAAGCTTTGGGCTGTGTGGAAAGGAAGGAGGTATCATCTTCTCCGTGATTTCAAAGTCGGGATTCTCCTTCGCACATCTCTCCAATGTCTGC
>DYDH01000037.1:0-19135 GCA_020717985.1 Herpetosiphon sp.
AACCTGCTCGGCAAGCGCGTGGATTATTCCGGTCGTTCCGTGATCGTGGTTGGACCGAAGTTGAAACTTAATCAATGCGGTCTGCCCAAGAGCATGGCGCTTGAGTTATATCGTCCATTCGTGATCGCGCGACTAGTTCAAAATAATTATGCGGCGAATGTCAAAGGTGCGCGTCGCTTGATCGAACGCAACCGCCCCGAAGTTTGGGAAGCGCTCGAAGGCGTCATCGGTGACCGCCCTGTCATGCTCAACCGTGCGCCTACTTTGCATCGTCTTGGTATTCAGGCGTTTGAGCCGATCCTGATCGAAGGTTCTGCCATTCAATTACATCCGCTCGTCACCACCGCCTTCAACGCGGACTTTGACGGCGACCAGATGGCTGTCCATGTGCCGCTTTCACAAAAGGCAGTGCAGGAAGCACGCGATCTGATGCTCGCCTCGAAGAACTTGCTCAAGCCTGCCGATGGCGAACCGATCATTTCCCCGTCCAAGGATATGGTGCTTGGCGTGTATTACCTCACCATGTCGCAGAAAGCCATTCACCGTGGTGATGGCCGCGCCTTTGCGGATATGGATGAAGTGGAACTCGCTTATGCTTTGAATCAGGTGGAAGTCCACTCCGAGATCAAGTTCCGCGCGAAGACCTGGTACGACGACAAGGGCGACCGCCTGCCCGAACCTGAAATTCGTATTGTTGACACAACTGTTGGCCGCGTGCTCTTCAACCGTGTTCTGCCCGAGCAGGTTCAATTCGTCAACGAGAAACTTGACAAAAGCGGCGTGAAGGATTTGATCGCCGAAGTATATGAACTTTGCGGACAGGAAGTCACGACCGATGTGGCCGATGCGGTAAAACAAATCGGCTTTGAATACGCAACGAAATCCGGCACCACGCTGGCCGTTGCGGATATTTCCATTCCCCCGGAACGTAAGGGCATCATTGAAGATGCGCTCAAACAAGTGGAAGTGGTTCTGCGCGACTTCCGCCGCGGCTTGCTCACTGAGCAGGAAAAGAATGAACGCGAAATCCAGATCTGGCAGGAGACCACCGAACGCGTGGGTGTTGCCGTAAGAAAGCACATGGATCCCGATGGTAATCTTTCCATCATGGCCACATCCGGCGCGACAAAGGGCGGTTTCTCGACCATCTCGCAGTTGGCTGGTATGCGCGGCTTGATGGCTGATCCTTCCGGACGCATCATCCCGATGCCGATCCGCTCCAACTTCCGCGAAGGACTGACCGCGCAGGAATACTTCATCTCCACGCACGGCGCGCGTAAGGGTCTTGCAGATACCGCCCTCCGTACAGCGGATGCGGGCTATCTCACTCGCCGCCTTGTGGATATTGCGCAGGACATCATCATCAACGAATACGACTGTGGCACGCACGAAGGCTTGTGGATCCACAAAGCAGACGACGTTGCCGGCCAATCCATTATGAGCCGCATTTACAGCCGTCTTGCCGTTGAGCGCGTGCTTGACCCGAATACCGGCGAAGTGCTTGCGGAATACAATGACGTGATCACACATGACCTGGCGCGCAAAATTGCCAACGCTGGTGTGACCGATATGAAAGTCCGCTCGCCGATGACTTGTGAACTCTCGCACGGCATCTGCTCGAAATGCTATGGCATTGACTTGGGTCGCGGCGAAATCGTTGAACTCGGCGCTGCCGTTGGTATCGTGGCTGCCCAGTCCATTGGTGAGCCCGGCACACAGTTGACACTCCGCACCTTCCATACAGGCGGTGTGGCTTCCCAGGGTGCCGCAGACATTACAACAGGTCTGCCGCGCGTGGAAGAAATTTTTGAAGCCCGCAAGATGCCGAAGGGCGAAGCTGTTGTGGCTGAGATCGCCGGCGTGGTGAAGATTATGCAGTCTGAGAAATATACAGACATGCGCGAAGTCCACATTGAATATGCGGAAATGATCCACGATGAATATGTGCTTCCTGAAGATTGGAAATATGTAGCCAAGGATGAAACCGAAGTACAGCTTGGCGACATCCTTGCCACCAAGGAAAAAGCCACCATCACCGCCCAGCATGGCGGACGTGTTGCCGTGGAAAAGAAAGACCGCAAGATCATCGTATCCTATGAACAGCGTGAAGAGACCATCGAAGATGTTCCCACTTCTTCCCGCCTGCTCGTCAAGGATGGCGCGCATGTGGAAGCTGGACAGGCGCTAACAGAAGGCTCACTCAACCCGCACCGTGTTCTGAAAATTCAGGGACGCGATGCCTGCCAGATGTACCTGATGACCGAAGTGCAGAAGGTCTATCGCTCACAAGGTCAGAACATCCACGACAAACATTTTGAAGTCATCATCCGCAAGATGTTGAGCAAAGTGCAAGTCACCCGCCCCGGCGACACCAAGTACCTGCCCGGTGATGCGGTGGACCGCCTTGAGATCCGCAAGATCAACGAAGCCTTGCTCGCGGAAGGCAAGCAAGCCGCCCGCTCTCAGGAAGTGTTGCTTGGTGTCACCAAGGCCTCTCTCAGCACCGACTCGTTCCTCTCAGCCTCTTCATTCCAGCACACCATCAAAGTGTTGGCAAGCGCGGCAATCGGTTCCACAACCGATCCGCTCTTTGGCTTGAAAGAGAACGTGATCATCGGCAAGCTCATCCCTGCTGGAACAGGCTTTATTCACGGACGTTTCACAGACGAGCAGATTCAAAACAACGCGCGGCAGTGGTCGCAGCTTCCGGACTCCACTGTCGGCGACTAACATCATCGTCTTTTTGCTTTGTCGGGGGCTTAGCTCCCGACAGAGCGCAAGTATAGAACAAGAAGCGGCCGCAAGGCCGCTTCTTGTATAATGGGGATATGGGTGTGCATCACACTACTTCAAAAAAACCAATCGGATTGCCAACCCGTGGGAAGACTGCCTCGAATCGACTTCGACGGGTGGATAACTTTATCCTGCGCTATGAGCCGTCGCTTCTCACGCGGACCGATGGACTGTTTCAGCGTTCCATGTTCATTGATCTAGGCTATGGCTTTGATGCGCGAACCACGCTCGAAAGCGCTGAACGTTTCAGGCGGGTAAACCCAACCCTGCCCATTCTTGGCGTTGAGATAGATAAGGAGCGCGTGGATGCCGCATTACCTTATGCGGACGAGATCACACATTTCCGGGTAGGTGGATTCAACTTGCCTTTACAACCAAATGAACGGGTCAGGTTGATCCGCGCATTTAATGTCCTGCGTCAATATGAGGAAAAGGATTTTATCCCCGCGTATGAAAGACTCGCGCAATATGTTTTACCCGGTGGGTTAATGATCGAAGGCACATCCAATCCATTTGGAAGTATTTGGGCGGCGAACCTTGTGCGAAAGGTGTCAGATGGGTGGAGAAATGAAGCGCTTGTTTTCAGCACCAACTTTCATACAGGGTTCGATATTACAGATTTTCAAGCTGTGCTGCCCAAAAATTATATTCACCACGTTGTACAGGGCGAGTTGATTTATGATTTCTTTGAGGCGTGGAAACGTTCTGCGGTGGAGACAGCTTCGGCAAAAGTATTTGGACTGAAGCAATGGTTCGCCGCTTCCGCAGAGGGTCTTGCGGCAAAAGGGTATAAAATTAACCTTTACAAAAAGTGGCTGGCTAAAGGCTGGTTAATCTGGAACAAGTAGGAATATTAATGGAACAAGCCCCCGGCGGGGAATGTCCTGAATGTGCCTGTTTTTAACAGCTCGTTTTGCAGAACGTCCCGAAGGTTTTCGTAAATCAAGCCTGTTTTTCTTCCAAACCTTCGGGACGGTGCGTAACATTTCTTAACAAGGAAAAAATATGTCCCATACTCATCGAACGTATTTGTCAGTGGCGGCATTATTGTTTGCCGGTTTTGCCTGTACCGGCGTACCTGCTTTGCCTGATGCCGGAGCGATCAGCACGTCTGCCGCGCAGACTGTGATTGCCGGGCTTACACAAAACATGCCGACGGCAACTTTGTCAGCCACGCTTGAGTCAACGGCAACGTTCACCTTTACCACTGAGCCGCCAACCGTTACTGCGACAGAAACACAAACACCCACACAAACACTCACGGCAACGCTGGAATATACTCCCACGCCGCTTATCCCATTGATCAGTGTTTCAACCCCTACCAATTGTCGCAACGGTCCGGGCAAGGTCTATGGCATGGAGGGGGCTTTATTGGTCGGTGAATATGCCGAGGTATATGGCCGTGACCCGACCAATAATTACTGGTACATCCGCAATCCTGATTCGGGTCCTGAGTATTGCTGGGTATGGGGAAAATATGCAACACTGATTGGCCCCACTTTGCTCCTGCCGATATTTACCCCTCCACCTACTCCCACCCCCACGTTCACTCCCCTGCCAACATTGACTCCCACGCCGTCCCCTGCTTTCAAGGCAGAATATGTCTCTCTTGATACATGCAATGGCAGTTGGTGGACGGAGATTATGTTAAGAAATCGAGGCTCAATTCCGTTGAAGTCTGTGAATATTTCAGTGACTGATCAGTCCACGGGTGTTGTGGCTGTGAACCTTGCCGATGGCTTTACGAACCTGGATGGCTGTCTGGTAAAAACCATAAAGGATACCCTCGGATTGGACGATACCTATCTATTAAGTGCCCCGGCTTTCAATTATGATCCGAAGGGACATGAGATTAAGGTGGTTATTACCTTATGCTCTGACACAGGTCAAAAGGGACTGTGCGCAACCAGGAGTCTCGACGTTGTTCCGTAAAGATCGAACCTGGGGTGGGAGTGACTAAAAGAATGGGCTATGAAGACCTCTTACCACAGAGCGCACAGAGTCCACAGAGTTTTTTAAGAGGTTTTCTCCGTGAGTTCTGTGGTCTCTGTAGTTAAATCTTTTGGCAAGCCCACGAGATTAGCCACTCCTCTGGGGTTGTCTGCTTGACCGGCTTTATCCGCCAAAGTAAAATCAGTCGCCATTGGAGATTCTTGATTGATTGAAAAAATGAAACATTCGCTTGGATCGCTTGCATTGCTATTAATTATTTTGGCTGGCTGTAACAGCGCGCCAGTTCCTCCTGCGCCAACAAAGGAGGCTATCTCATTCACGAATACCGTGGTGAGCTTGACGTTTGACGACGGCGATGCGGATAATTATGCTGTGCGTTCCGTCCTCGCGGGAAATAACCTGTATGCCACGTTTTATGTTGTGAGCGGTTTTACCAACTCAAACGGATACATGACCGATGATCAATTGCGCGATCTGTATAATGACGGCAACGAGATCGGCGGACATACGCTCAGTCACACCAACCTTGAGACCGTCAACGGCGCGGAACTTGAACGCGAGGTTTGCCAGGACCGTTCGAATTTGGTTTCGTATGGCTTCGAGGTTACTTCTTTTGCCTATCCCTTCGGGCATTATACCGATGAAGCAAGACAAATTGTCATGGATTGCGGATATGGCAATGCGCGCGGCGTGTCGGACGGACCTGAGGCGGTCCCGTCGGTGGATGCGTATGGCTTGCGCGCCATGCCGTATATTGTCAGCGATACACGCTTTCCCAAAATGGTCCGCTATGTGACCGAGGTGGAAAACAATGGCGGCGGTTGGGCCATCTTTGTTTTTCACCATGTCTGCGATGGCTGCGATCAGTACGCAATTAAGCCTGAAATATTTTCCGAATTTGCGCAATGGCTTGGCGCGCAGCAATCCAATGGACTTGTTGTAAAGACGGTGGGGGAAGTGATGGGTGAAAAGTAAATGGGTGAGTTTCATTTCAGTTTAAACCGTCCCGAAGGTTGGCCAAAATGATAAATTTTCTCAAGAAAACCTTCGGGACGTTCTTTCCTTCAACTCATTTGAAATGCACCCAAAGTAAATGAACTTTACGCGGAAAATATATGAATCACGGAAAGTCAGGCATTAACAAGTTATCGAAAAAACAGTAAAATATGCACAGGAGACTTACTATGCCCTCATTGAATGACGTTCTGTCTGTGATTTTAGGTGGAGGGCGCGGCGCGCGCCTCTATCCGTTGACACAAATGCGTTCCAAACCCGCTGTTCCCATTGCGGGCAAGTATCGCCTCATTGATATTCCGATCAGTAATTGTATTAACTCGGGGATATATCGTATTGCGGTGCTTACGCAATTCAATTCAGTATCCCTGCATCGCCACATTACCAACACCTATGATTTTGATGCGTTCCATACCGGCTGGGTGCAGATCTGGGCCGCGGAGCAAACCATCGAAAGCGCAGACTGGTACCAGGGCACGGCCGATGCGGTGCGGAAGCAAACCCTTGAGATATTATCCAGCGGGGCAAAACATGTGTTGATTCTCGCGGGCGATCATCTTTATCGCATGGATTACAAGGCAATGGCTGAATATCACTGGGCGAACAAGGCTGATATTACAGTGGCAGTTCAACCGGTTCCACGCGAAGAGGCTCCCCGCTTTGGAATTTTAAAGCGGGAGGAAAATGGAAGAATATCCTCTTTTGTGGAAAAACCAAAGGACATTGAAACTCAAAATAAATTCATAAGCCGGGACGATGAAGCGCGCCCATTCCTTGGCTCCATGGGCATTTATATGTTCAAGACCAAGGTACTAATGGAACTGCTTGCGAACTTCCCAAGCTATCATGATTTTGGCAGCGATATTATTCCCCAGGCCATTAAGACCCATTCAGTATTCGGTTTTGATTTCGATGGGTACTGGCAGGATATTGGAACGATCCGCTCTTTCTACGAGACCAACCTCGCGTTGACCACTCCGGAACCCCCGTTCAATTTTTACGACCCAAAACTGCCCATGTATACCGACAGGCGTTTTCTGCCCGGTTCCATTGTCGAGGACAGTAAACTTTGCAGCGTGCTGATTGCGGAAGGCAGCCGCATCCTTAAATCTGACATCTCGCATTCGATCATTGGTATGCGCAGCCAGATCTCGGCTGGATGCGTTATCAAAGATAGCATCATGATGGGGTCGGACTATTACGAACGTGGAGATGATGGCCCGCCCATTGGCATAGGCGCGAATTGTCATATCGAAGGCGCCATCCTCGATAAGAACGTGCGTATTGGAGACCATGTGACTATCCGTCCATTCCCGCGCGGCATGGATATTGATCGTGGAAACTGGTATGTGCGCGATGGGATTGTCGTGATTCCAAAGGATGCAGAAATTGAGCCCGGGACGAAAATTTCGCCCGAATAATAAATAATCCCAATTACCCTTCATATATTTATGAAAGGTTCCCATTAAGGTTTTTAGTGCAAAGCCGCAAAGAGAAGTTTAGATCTTTGCGGCTTTGCGTTGGCAATTGTAGAGCGCTGTATGAACAACCAGGATGTTTTTTACAAGCTGGAACCGGTATTATTTCCCTTGAATTGCAACCCACTTGTAATTGCCAGATATGAACTGTGGCGTAAGCCAACCTTAAAATTATGCTATACTCGCATTATATGAAGTCACCGCGCGAATATTGGCCGCGCTGGGCAGAGACCTTGCGCCGTTATAAACTTCACGAACTTGCCGCAATGCTCCTTGAAGCAGGGACCCCGTTTGCCTTGCTTGGAGCGCAGGCGTTGTACTTTGGCCGCGGACTGATCGTGAGTGATCAATTAACAGCTTTGGCTCAAACCCTGGAAGAAGACAAGGAAGCGCGCGCGTTTGCATCCTTCCTTGTTGAGGAGAGGGCATCATTATGACCATCATTGAATTGATTATCCTCGCGGTCAGCGCATTCCTTTTGCTGGTGATTACCCTTTCGAAGCGTAAATCTCCCGCAAAACTTCGCGAGATTCCCGCGCTTTCCCAGCTGCATCGTCTGCTGGGACTTAGCGTGGAAGATGGTACGCGCCTGCATATTTCACTTGGATCTGGGAGTTTGCTGGATATGCGCGGCGGTTCCGCATTGGCAGGGCTTGCAATGTTACGTCACATCGCAGAGCGTACTTCTGTGAGTGACAAACCCCCGATTGCATCTGCTGGCGACCCCGTGCTTGGTTTGCTTTCACAGGATACTTTACAGGCGGGTTATCAAGCCGCGGGCGCCGCGGAATTATATGCTCCCACTACCGGACGTGTGACTGGGTTAAGTCCATTTGGCTATGCCGCCGGCGCGATGAATATTTCGCAGGATGAGGACGTCTCTGTAAACATTTTGATCGGGCATTTTGGTCCGGAAGCGGCATTACTTACCGAAGCATCGGAACGTGAGAGCGTGACCGTTGTTGGCGCGAGCGATAATCTTGCCGGTCAGGCTGTGCTTTTTGCGAACACGCAGGATGCCTTGATCGGTGAAGAGTTGTTTTCAACAGGCGCTTACCTTGGAGCGGGCGCTTCACATCTGGCCAGCTTGACAGTGCAGGATATATTACGCTGGCTGGTAATCCTTGCACTATTGGGCGGCGCGGTCGCGAAAATTTTGGGGGTCATCTAATGCGAGTGGTCACTGTTTTTATCGCAATTGTTTCAGGTCTTGCCGTTTTGGGCGGATATTTTTTGCAGGATTTTTTCCCCATGCTTACAGGAGTTCAGACACTTTTATTGAATTGGGCGATCATCCTTGTTGGGGTTGCCGCGTTGGCGGGAATCTTCAATTTGATATCAGTGCATACTGACAAAATCCGCCGCAGTGAAAAGGGAAGCGTTTACAGCGCGCTTCTTGTCATTAGTTTGGCTGCCACTTTTTCCTTCGGCATTATCCTGCGCCCTGAGCATGGCGGCATGAAAGCGGTGATGAATGGCATCATCATTCCCACCGAAGCCGCACTGATGGGGATTTTGACCATCTCATTGCTTTACGCGGCGATCCGCCTCCTGCGCCGCCGCATGGATGTGATGAGTGTTTTCTTTTTGTTCACAGCCGCATTGATTCTTTTCGGCTCGGCCACCCTGCCTTTTGGCGATATTCCCGTGCTTGGCACTTTTTCACGCTGGGTGACTCAAGTATGGGCGCTTGGTGGAATGCGCGGTATTCTGATCGGTGTTGCGCTTGGCGCTCTTACCACTGGTTTGCGTGTGTTGTTTGGCGCAGACCGTCCTTATGGCGGTAGCTAATGGCAAATGTCATTAAATGTCCTGTGTGCCGAGAAGACAACCTGTCAGATCAGGAATTCTGTCAGTATTGTCAATCTCGCCTGCTGCCGTTGACTGGAAACGCTAAAGGGGCGGATGAGCCTCTTAAACCAGGACAAATTCCCACAAAGCAAAGTACAGCTGATCTTGAGCCGGTCCTGCCGCAATGGCTAAGGGAGGCGCGTAGTTCGGCGCGACAAACTTCTGAAGATGATGTACTGCAACCCGTGCAACAAACACCAGAACCCAGCCAGGCTTCCTCTGGGGCTGACCTGCTGGCTGGTCTGCAGGCGCAACGTCAAGAACAAGAAGCCGATGAAGACGATACGCCAGACTGGCTTGCGGGTATTACAGGCGAAACGCCGAAGGAAAAAAAGTCTCGAACCGAGTCTTCCGAGGTGCGTTGGGTGGAGTTTGGTGGAGCGAAGGATTTTTCTCAACCAGAACCAGTCTCTGATGTGCCATCCTGGTTGACAGGGATAACCCCATCAACCCCACTACCTGATGAAAAAGATGAATTGACTGATTGGTTACCGGGCGCAAGTGATTCTCAGATGAAACAAAATCCTTCACAACCACTTTCATTTGATTCCCCGCCTTCTGTTCCACCTGCTGCTGAATCGCAAGACTGGTTACATTCGATGGGTTCGGATGTCGGCGCGTTCATTGATTCGGGGAATGCGGTTGATGAGTCGCTTATTTCTTCTGATACGCCAGATTGGTTGCGTGCGTTGGAATCAGAAAATGATGTAAAGAACGCCAACGCACCGTCGAGTGGCAATTCAGGCACGCCGCCAGCTTTTTCTGACACACCAGATTGGTTGCGCGCGATGGTCTCGGAAAATGACGCACAGAACGTCAACCCACCATCAAGCGGCAATTCAGTCACGCCGCCAGTCTCTTCTGAAACGCCGGATTGGCTGTTTGCCACGGATGGGCAGGAAAAAACCCAAGGCGCTGATTCTGTTGGTTTTTCAGGAACAGGTTTGGGAGAGTCTGAAGCGGCTCTTTCATCTGCGGACGATACGCCAGATTGGTTGAAGGGTCTCGAATCAGGCGCATCTTCATCTGATCAGGATTGGCTGAAGGGATTTCAGTCTGTCGAAAGCACACAACCTGCGCAAGACTCAGCTCCTGCCGTGCCTGAATCCGCCGTGTCTGAACAAGATGATGATGCATTGGATATCCCAGGTTGGTTGAAAGCCGCTGCGCCGCAATCGTCCATGTTTGATGAGCCGCCTGTCGAGCAGGCGGCGCCGGCTTCCGTTTCATCCTCTTCTGATACATCTGACTGGCTCAATGCCTTCAAGCCTGTTGAACCGCCCGAAGCTCAAGCAGTTCCTGCATTCTCGGCGGAAGCGCCTGTTGATTCTGCGCCGCCTGCTTTTGTAGATGACGCTCAATCCGACGCCAATACAGATGTGCTCTTTACTGAAATGCCCGATTGGCTTTCCATTGTGGACGATTCGTCTGCTTCAGAATCCGTTCCCGCGCCGATCACAAATGTAGATGCCATTGCGCCCGGTGACCTGCCTTCATGGGTGCAAGCCATGCGTCCGGTGGATGCCGGCGCTCCACAACTCATTTCATCTTCATCATTATCTGGTGACAAGACGTTTGAGTCGCGCGGCGCTTTGGCTGGTTTGCAAGGCGTGCTCCCCGCGGTGCCGGGCTTTTCTCCCACAAGCAAACCAAAAGCATATTCGATCAAGATGCACGCAAGTGAGGAACAACAAGCACATGCGGCATTGTTGGAGCAAATTCTTGCGGCGGAGACCGCGCCTGTACCCATCGGTTCCTTCTCCAAGCTTGGAACTTCGCGCGGCTTGCGTTGGCTGCTTGTTTTGCTCTTTTTTGCGGTTTTGACAACCGTTTTATTGATGCGGACACAGATATTTTCAATGCCTGTGGGGCTGCCAGTTGAGGTGGTTGACGCGTTGCAGGTGGTGCAATCCATTCCGGAAGGTTCACCCGTGTTGGTGATATTTGATTATGAACCCGCCCGTGCAGGGGAGATTGAATCCGCTGCGGTGCCGGTATTTGACCAGATATTGCTATTGCATCATCCGCGCATGACTTTTATTTCCACCCATGAGATGGGCGCGATTTTGGCTGAACGTTTCATTTCCGGACCTTTGGCTGGGCATAACTACCAAAGCGGAGTCCAATATTTGAATTTGGGCTACCTGCCCGGCGGACCAATGGGCATCCGTGCGTTTGCGCAGAATCCCTCCATGACCGCTCCTTATACGCTTGCTCAGAGTTCAACGTTATTTAATATCACACTCACTCCCGCGTGGACATTGCCTCCACTACAGGATGTGACTTCACTCTCTCAATTTGCGGCATTGGTCCTGATTACAGATAATGCCGATTCTGCCCGGGCATGGATCGAACAAACGACTTCTGAACGCGGCGCAATTCCTTTGGTTGTAGTTTCCAGCGCGCAAGCCGCGCCGATGATCCAACCATATTATGCCTCACAACAGATCAATGGCTTGGTAGGCGGCTTATACGGCGGGGCATTATTCGAGCAGAATAATGCAGGACGTCCCGGCACTGCCCGCGCTTATTGGGATGCCTATAGCATTGGCATGTTGCTTGCCATGGTTTTGATCCTGGGCGGCGGTTTATTGAATTTGGCTTTAGGCTTACGTGACCGCGCTGCGGCGAGGGAGGCTAAATAACATGGTTATCTCTCTCGATCTGATCGCCGGCGTTTTGGGCTTTTTATTCACCCTGCTCATTTTTAGTTATGTGCTTGGAGATAACCCGCTCTTTCGTGTTGCGGTCTATATTTTTGTTGGCGTCTCCTCAGGGTTTATTGCCGCAGTGGCCTGGTGGCAGGTTATCATGCCGCGTCTCGTTTATCCCTTAATGTCTGCGATAGCCTCCGGCGACATGGTTCGGATGGGATTAATGCTGGTGCCTTTGCTCGGCGCAATGATGCTCTTGATATTTCCGCACCGCTCAGGTTTGGGGCGGATCGTGACGGCATTTCTGGTCGGCGTGGGCGCGGCTGTGACCCTTGCCGGTGCATTGATCGGTACACTCGTCCCGCAAATCCTTGGAACGATCAATGCGTTTGATCTGAACACCGCCAGCGCGCGTAACATTGGTTTTATTGAAGCAATATCCAATGCCGCAATCATCCTCGCTGGCGCAGTCTTTACGCTTGCATATTTTCACTTTGGCGCGCGTCCCAAAGCGGATGGTTCCATGCACCGTTTGGGAGTGATCGAAGCGCTGGCGTGGGGTGGGCGCGTCTTTATTGGCATTGCTTTGGGCGCGGTATTCGCAGGTGTGTATGCCGCCGCGTTGACTGCGTTGATCGAACGCATCTCGTCACTGATCAATTTCATTATTAATTTCATTGGGAATTTCCTGTAATTATGACTTCATCCCTGGTTGATGGTAACTCCATTCTTGCTGTAGATGTCGGCGCGGCAAACACGCGTGCGGTCATGTTCGATGTGGTCGAAGGCGAGTATCGCTTTGTGGCTTCTGGAACTGCGCCCTCCACCGCCGAAGCGCCATTCAAAGATGTGAGCGAAGGCGTTCGTAACGCAATTGTGAACCTGCAGATGGTTTTGGGGAAGTCCCTGCTCGATGGTTCGCGCAATCTGATTACGCCGAGTCAGCCCAACGGGTCGGGTGTGGATGCGTTGGTTGTTACCATATCCGCAGGACCGACCATCAGAACAGTCCTTGTCGGTTTGCTCAAGGATGTCTCGATTGAAAGCGCGCGCAGGCTGGCGGAATCCACTTATGCGCGGATCGTTGAAACCATCGGCTTGAACGACCGTCGCAAACCGGAGCAGCAAATTGACAGCATCCTGCGTGTGCGGCCGGACTTGATCGTAATCGCCGGCGGCACAGATGGCGGCGCGGCGCGCTCGATACATAAATTGCTTGAGCCAATCGGACTCGCCAGTTTTATTTTGCCGCAGGAAAAAGTTCCTGCCGTGTTGTTTGCGGGGAATGAAAAAATTGCGGAAGAAATAAAAACCCTTGTTGGCTCATTTGCCCCTGCCCTGCACATAAGCCCGAATGTGCGTCCCTCGCTTGAAACAGAGGACCTTGAGCCCGCACAGCGTGAACTGGCGCGCATGGTGGTCAATATTCGCAAACGCCAGATCAAAGGCGTGGATTTATTGGATTTGTGGTCTGGCGGGCACATGCTACCAACCGCCTATGCCACCGGGCGCATGGTGCGTTTTCTCGCAAAAGTGTACAGCGCAGAAAAAGGCATTTTGAGCGTTGATCTTGGCGCATCCGCCGCGACCATCTCGGCGGGTTTCAAAAGCAAATTTGCATTAAACGTATATTCGCAATTTGGGTTGGGCGAAAATATGGCAGGTTTGCTTAATTACACAACACTTGAAGATATTTTGCGCTGGTCATCGCTTGATATTTCTGAAGGCGTTTTGCGCGATTACCTGTATCAAAAATCACTGTATCCGTCCGCCATCGCCGCCACTAAAGAAGACCTTGTATTATCCCAGGCAGTTGCGAGACAGGCTCTTTATCTTGCTATGCAATCTGCGCGCCGCGATTTTCCGCGCAATGTTGCCAGCATCAAGCCGACTTTGACTCCGCTCTTTGACCCGATCCTCGCCGGCGGCGGCGCATTGAGTGACGCTTCGCGCCCCGGTCACAGCCTGCTCCTTCTCCTCGACTCTATCCAGCCTGTTGGCGTGACTACGGTTATCCTCGATCAAAATAACCTGCTTCCCTTATTGGGCGCGGCCGCCGCACAAAATAACATCCTCCCTGTGCAGGTGATCGAGTCCGGTGCGTTTCTTAGCGTAGGTACAGTGGTGGTGCCTGTTGTTTCGGCAAACTACGGCACGCCCGTCCTGCGCGCCACCTTGACTTATACAAACGGCGCCGAAGCGCGCGTGGACTTGAAATATGGGAGCCTTGAAACCCTGCCGTTATCCAGCGGTGAGACCGGCAAACTGACCATCCAAAGCCTGCGTGGCGCGGATGTCGGTTTTGGACCCGGCCGAGGAGGCACGATCTCAGTCACCGGCGGCGCGTTGGGCGTGGTGTTTGATGGGCGTGGACGTCCGTTGAACCTGCCTGCCGATGGCGTACGCCGCCGTGAACTCATTAAAAAGTGGACTTGGACCCTCGGAGGCGAGTAGATCATGCAAGCGCCTGTACATCATATTATTGGACTTACTTCGGTTGTGCGTGAACGGCTTTTGCCGATCTCAGGTACGGTGCTTGTCCGCCTTAATCAAAAGGTCAATCCGAATGATGTGATCGCCGAAGCAAACTGGGCGCGCGAACATGTATTGTTGGATGTTGCGCGGATATTGGGGGTGAATCCCGGTACTGCAGACCGCCTCATAAAATGCAAAATTGATGACCATCTTGCCGCCAGTACTGAGATTGCAACCGGCAAGGGACTTTTTCCGCGCAGTGTTTCAGCTCCGCGTGAGGGACGTGTTGTCGTGGTGGGAGGCGGGCAGGTACTGATGGAAGTGGGCGAAACGAAAATGGAGTTGCGCGCGGGAATCTCCGGCACGGTGATCGAGATCATCCCGAACCGCGGCGCGGTGATTCAAACTGCGGGCGCGTTGGTGCAGGGTATTTGGGGCAATGGCCGCATTGATTCAGGTTTGTTGGTAAATCTTGCTGAAAAACCAGACGGCGTGCTTACCGCTGCGCGGCTGGATGTGAGTATGCGCGGCTTTGTCATCCTGGCAGGCATGGTCAAAGATGCCGAGTCCTTAAAAGCGGCGGCGGATTTGCCTGTGCGCGGACTGATCCTTTCAAGTTTGTATCCATCTCTTATTCCACTGGCGCGCGAGATGCGTTATCCGATTGTCGTAACCGATGGTTTTGGTCCCATGTCAATGAACTCTGCCGCGTATAAACTGCTCAGCACCAATGTCAAACGCGACGTCACCGTGAACGCGGAAGCATATGATCGTTATGGCGGTACACGCCCTGAAGTAATTATTTCCCTGCCCGCTTCCACAATCCCCCCTCCTCTTCGAGAAGTGGAAACTTTTGCGGCGGGATTACAAGTCCGTATGCGCCGTCCGCCTGCAATGGGGATGATTGGTTCGATTGTTACAGTGAAACCCGGCCTGACCACACTCTTAAGCGGGTTGCGCGCGCCTGCGGCTGAGGTCAAACTTGAGAATGGCGAAACGGTTGTTGCGCCTCTTGTAAACCTCGAAGTTGTGGGATAATATCCACGTCATTGATGTAAAATTTAGCACATCCCATGGAATAATAAGAATGTTCGGGATAATGTGCGGTAAATAATGACAAAATAACCAGGAGAGTGCTTGATGTCTTTCGATGAAACCAATACCGATGATTTTGGCGAAGCCCAGCTTCCAGAGGAATCAAATAATAATCGTACTTTTATGATTGCGGTTGGTATTTTAGGCGGAATCATATTGATTTCCGTTGCCTGTCTTGGCGCGGTGTATGTGTTCAGTACCCGAAGCCGTGCGGCCGCTCAACAGGTTGAAGCCGCAAATGCAGCTACTGCAACCGCCGCCGCCGCAAATGCGATCATCGATCAAGCTTTGACAGCTACATTTGAAGCCGCAATTTTGCCCACCACCACATCCACATTGCCGCCCACGGCAACTCCGCCTGTGAGTGTTCCGTCTCTGACCAATACACCCAACCCGGCGATGCCCCTAGGAGCAGCAGGGACGCAGGCTGCCGCAACTGCCACTGTTGGTGCGGCTTATACCCAGGCTGCCGCCGCGCAACTTACCGTGGTGCCCACCACCACCGCCTTGGCCGGTACAGGTTTCGCCGATGAATATGGCTTGCCCGGACTTGTGGTCATGGCGCTGGCCTTTGTGATCGTGATTTTGTTTGCGCGCAGGCTGCGAACTACGCCTGGGATAAATAGATAAGTTATTCCCGAAAATATAAATGCAAAAGGACTATCCAACAAAAAATGGATAGTCCTTTTGGATTTAAAGACGCAAAAAAACAGACGCTTTGTCAGATGACACCACTAACCTTGTTACTCCTTCGAAGTTTTTAGGGAAATTTTATGGTTTGAGAGCGAATTAATGTTATAGCAGTAACGGTTCCCAAACCCCTGACAAATGGGTCTTGAATCCGTTAATAAATAACTGTACACTATTCTTATGCCTAATCTTATAAAAACCGGACAACTCAAGGAACTTGAGGGTAACCATAAATTGCTTTTGCGTCTTGTGGAATTAAGCGTAACATTGAACTCAACGCTTGACCTTGACGCTTTGCTCCAACTTATTACCGCAACTGCCACGGAGTTATTAGGGTGCGAAGCCGCGTCCATTCTCCTGTATGACGAAAAGAATCCACGCTTGTACTTCGCCGCCGCAACCGGATCGGACCCTGCGCAATTGGCTGAGATCCCTGTCCCCATTGACAGCAGTCTCGCAGGTACGATATTCCGCACGAACCAGCCGCTCATCCTGAATAATGCGCAACAGGACCCGCGTCATTATTCCCTTGTTTCGGATCACGTCAAAGTCAAAATAAATTCATTACTCGGTGTGCCGATGCCTATTAAAGATCGGACAATGGGCGTGTTGGAAGCGATCAATAAAAGTGACGGCGGTTTCACCGAAAGTGATGCGGCGATCTTATCTGTCACCGCGGCGCATGCGGCGATTGCTATCAATAATGCGCGCTTATTGCGGGCAACACAGCAGGCGTTGGAGAAGGTCAAAGTAACAAATCAGATCAAAAGTAATTTTCTTTCCCTGGCTTCCCACGAACTGCGGACTCCGCTGGGTATTATCATTGGGTATGCGACTTTCCTGCAAGGGGGGGCTAAGGAGGAAACCGCAGACCATGCCAGCCATGTGCTTGGCGCGGCGTCTCAAATGCGCTCGCTCCTCGACCAGATGAATAATCTGACGCTGCTCCAATCTGATGAGATGGAAATGCGGCAGATGAAGATCTCCATCCAGGATGTATTGAATTTTGCTCTTGATGAGATCAAGTACTCCGCCGCGCGGCGAGACATGCAGTTGGTCCTCGATTTTCAGGAGGCGCCCATCTTTGTGCATGTGGATCCTGAAAAGACCGCGCTGGCATTTGTAAACCTGCTCAATAATGCCATTCGTTTTTCGCCGGAAGGAAGTGAAATTACCATCGGGGCTGTCCAGCAGGAAAAACAGGTGATGATCTGGGTGCAGGATCACGGCCTTGGGATTCCGGTTGATAAATTGCAAAAGATATTTGAAGAGTTCTACCAGATCGAACCTCCGCAAACACGTCACTATGGCGGGCTTGGAATTGGTCTCACCATTGCGAAGGGTTTGATCGAAGCGCAGGGAGGAGATATCTGGGCGGAGTCTGACGGGGAAGGACAAGGCTCAATATTCAAGGTGAGGTTACGCATCGTATAGGAATGGCTTGGATCAAAACACGACTCGCCCCGAATCAATTCTCGCGGGCGAGTTTTTTTGAGGGCAAAAAATAAGGCTGACGCTCGATGCAAAATAAACGCCGAATCATTTCTTTTCTCTTGGGTTGGTGAAATTTATGCGTCTTCTGGGAATGCGGAGGATGCCAACCTGCGGTAAAATACTTTTTACACGAAGGAGAAAAAACATGAAAAAGAAAACATTCCTGTTCAACCTGCTGATAATCATTACCTTTTTTCTAAGCGCATGTAACCTGCCTTCAAGCAATGTTGAAGATGCAGCCAGTACTGTTGCCGCACAGACAGTTGAAGCTTTGTTAAGCGCCACGCCTGTTCCGAGCGTGCCTACGGCGAGCTTTACGCCGCTCCCTGTCCCGGCGACGCTGACACCCATCCCCCTGCCTATTTCAACCAATACCCCGGCTCCAACCGCAACATCAAATTGTAATGCCGCGCAATTTGTCACAGATGTGACCATTCCCGACGGCACAATTATGACGCCCAGCCAGACTTTTACCAAAAAGTGGCGTGTTAAAAATATTGGCTCATGCACCTGGACAGGCTTTTCATTGGTGTTTGACAGCGGCGATGCAATGGGCGGTCCCGCATCACAAGCAATCAGCACATTAAACCCTGGACAGGAGATTGATCTTGAGGTTAACCTCAAAGCGCCGGCCGCTACAGGCACTTATCGCAGTGTTTGGCGTATCAATACAAGTGGAGGCGTCCTTGTACCTATTGTCAACGGCTATCTGGGTAGATCCTTTTATGCGGATATTAAAGTCCAAAATACGGTCACAGCCACCTCGGCAGCGCCTGCTTTTGCCGTAACAGGCGTCACATTTACGAATGGAGGCGTATGCGGGGCATTCACGGCCACTGCCAATGTTGTTGCGAATGGCGCGGGGTCTGTAACTTATCACTGGGTATGGAGTGATGGAGCAACAGACACCATCACTCATGCGCCCATTGTCTACACGGCCGCGGGCACGCAATCTGTAAACACCACATGGAGTGTTGCGGCTGCCGGCACATACTGGATCGACATTTACATTGATACTCCCAATCACCAGCAATTTGGGCGCGCTTCATTCACCTGTCCGTGATACATTAGTAATCATTAATACAGGGCGCCCGGGAAAACCGGGCGTTTCTGTTTAACAGTATAATAATCACCATATAAAGAAAGGAAAAAATGTTCAAACCAATAAAATACACGCTCTTGTCCACAATCGTAATGATGTCCCTGCTCATCACAGCCTGCGGTGAAAAAAGCACAGCAGAAGCCGCACAGGCAATGAACAGTATACAGACCGCCGTTGCGGAAACAGTTGCCGCCCAGGACGCGGTTCAGGCTGCAAACACATCCACGCCCGCCGCGCCCATTGCTACCCAAACACCTTTGCTGTTTTCTCCAACGCTTACGCCGCTTGCCCCGCTTGCATCTCCCACCCTGCCGTCCAATACGGCGAAATCCAAATGTGCCAGCGCAAGCCTGGTTAGTGAAACAATTCCAGACGGCACCATTTTCAAACCTGAAGCGAAATTTACAAAAACCTGGGAAATCAAAAATACAAGCGCCTGTGTATGGGATACCAGTTATAAGATCGTCTTCTGGGATGGAGACCTGTTGGGCGGCGCATACGTTTACAACCTGCCCCAGCAAGTGGACCCCGGAAAA
>DYDH01000037.1:19429-21061 GCA_020717985.1 Herpetosiphon sp.
GATGGGAACGACTCAAACCACAAAACGATAAAAATAGCATCCGCCACCACCACCACCATATCGCATAGCTGGAAACTTCACATTGCAACCAACACTGGCACGCGCTGGATGGCGCTTGTGACCGTGTCTCCTGTCTCTGTGGCATATCCCCATGTAGAGTTCGTCAAAACCTGCGGAGGTTGATCGTTCCACGACTATTCCAAACGCCTTTATTATGAACATGTAAAAAAGAAGCCGGCGGGAGTTGGCTTCTTTTTTTGCGGGGAACCATTTATACCGCGAATTCGTCTTTAATCTTTGGAAAACCAAACTCCGGAGAAAACCATGTCTTCAAAAAAATTCCCGATACTTTTGTTTGTTGTGTTCATAATCAGCTCTCAGTTGGCATGTAATATTTCGGCAAGTCCAGCGACACCGGATACATTCGCCACCTTAAACGGACTCTACACCGCCTCAGCCCTGACGCTGGAAGCTGCCGGCACACCGACAGGCTTTACCTCCACCCCCGGGTTGCCCCCGCCAACCACCACCGGGGCATCTGCTTCAGCGACGAATCTGCCCATATCGCAGACACCAGTTCCGGTATCCAGATGTGATGCGATTCAATTCCTCGGCGATGTAACCTACCCTGATGGAAGTCTCATTACGCGTAGTAACACTTTTGTGAAGATCTGGCGCATTCAAAATATCGGCACATGCTCGTGGTCTCCATCCTACTCGCTGGTTTTTTACAGCGGCGACTCCATGGGCGGACCTTCCGCCGTGGCGCTTACCAGGAACGTCAACCCTGGCGAAACCATCGAAATACCGGTCACATTGACCGCGCCCAATAAAGACGGAAATTATCGCGGCTATTGGAAGTTGCGGAATGCGTCTGGTGTGTTATTCGGTTTCGGCACACAGGCAGATACCGCATTTTGGGTGGATGTCAAAGTGACTGGCGCCGCCTACATGGCATACAGTTTTGCGGACAACTTCTGCGCGGCAAGCTGGGAAAACAACGCCAACGCACTTTCGTGCCCTGGTACAGACGGCGACCCAAATGGTTTTGTTGTAAAATTAAATACACCTGTCATGGAAAATGGCACAACAGAAGATGAACCCGGTCTGCTCACTGTGCCGCAGGATACATACGACGGCATCATCAGCGGACAGTATCCTGCCTTCAAAATTCAGTCCGGTGACCGCTTCCGCACCATTGTGAATTGCCAATATGACTCGAAAAAATGTGACGTGATTTTCCGGCTCGATTACAAAAATAATGGACAGATCAAAACATTAGCCAGTTGGCATGAAATATACGAAGGCAAGTATTATCCGGTTGATCTTGATTTGAATACGCTGGCAGGCGAAACGGTAAAGTTTATTCTTGTCGTCAGTGCAAATGGCGCGCAAAAAAATGATAACGCCCTCTGGCTTAACCCCCAAATCATTCGCCAGGGCACTCCGTCTGCCACCCCTACGCCCACCTCTACCCCCACTTTCGCCTCCACTTTTACACCTACTCCCACAAAGATATTTGCGCCCACCTTTACGTTTACTTTTACGCCTACTGCCACACAAACGTTTACAGCCACCTTTACGCCGACCGACACATTCACTTTTACGCCCACACCCACTGCAACTGACACC
>DYDH01000037.1:21069-28216 GCA_020717985.1 Herpetosiphon sp.
GCCCACACCCACTGCAACTGACACCCCAATGACGCCTACACCCACCGCCACTGCGACCGATACGCCCATCCCGTAGGTGCGTTATAATAAAGTTAAGTATCATCTCAATAAAACGGGGTGTTTATGCACCGTCCCGAAGGTTTTGTGAAAAGCCACCCTGGTTTGTAGAAACCTTCGGGACGTTTCTCCTCCTTTTTGAGATGATACAAAGTTAACTATTTTTGGAGGTACCTAAATATGAAATTTCGCAAATTACAATGGCCAATGGTATTTACAATGTTGGCTATCATTCTAAGTTCGTGCAATTTGGGCGCCACCCCGGTACCCACACAGGATCTGGGCGCGATCCAAACAGAGGCGTTTAATCAAGTCTTGACTCAGGTTGCGTTGGCCAGTTCCCCAACGCCAATGCCAACCAATACAGCGTTGCCGGTCACTGTCACGCCCCTGGTCCCTCCCACATTTGCGCCAGTAGGCGGCGGCAACGGCACACCTTTCCCTTTCAATACAGCGCTGCCCGGTTTAACTCCGTTGGCCTTATCATCGCCTGTGCCGACCCTGCCGGGTGGAATGTTGCCCACAAAAAACGGTTGTAATGATGGCATATTTACCGGCGAAAGCGCCCCTTACGATGGAACAGTATTGGAACCCAGTCATGCGTATGACAAAAACTTTACCTACATAAATATAGGCTCCTGCACCTGGGACGAAGGCTATGCTTTCGTTTTTATGCCCTCATTCTCCGACCCCGATTTTAAAGGTTATGACATAATTATCAAGAAACCTGAAGACTTTACCCCCCCGCAAAAGAGCATTACATTCACCTTAAAATTGGTGGCAAGCCATAAACCAGGAGTGCATACAGGCGCGTGGAAGTTAAGAGACGATGCTGGTAATTACTTTGGTTCCATGGTGCATATCCAATACGTGATTGGAACAAAAGCGGAAAGAGAAGCTGCCGAAGAAGCGGCATCATTAACAGCAACAGCAGAGGCAAAATAATAACCGTTTATCCCATTTCGTTTTCCCTTCCAAGCCCAAATGCTAAAGATTTGTACGGGAAAATAAGTGGAAACTTTCAAGAAATATGCGCATAGTATCTCGCTTTGATTGGTTTCATTTAATCCATAATTACCGATGTTACGCGCTGTCCATCCTGTAAAATATTTATGTGAAGATAGTAACGCAAGAGAGGACCAATGAAACTAAAATTGACCATCTTTGTATTGGCAGCTGCATTAATTCTGGCCGCCTGCGCGCCCGCAACCCCCATTGTGCCAACTCCCGACGTGCTTGCCATCCGTACTTCAGCGGCATTCACCGTTGTTGCGGAATTTACACTCACAGCCGCGGCTTTTACTCCCACCCCGCTGCCTGCCACAGAAACGCCCACACCTGAGCCGCTTCCAACAGAGACTGCAACAGGAGTTTTTACCACAGACCCAACACAAGCAGCTCTTGGCACACCAGCTTCGTTATGTGACAATTATGCGTTTGTAGCAGATGTCACCATCCCAGATGGAACCATCCTAGTCTCAGCTCAGGATTTTGTAAAAACATGGACAATAAAAAACACTGGAGACTGCACTTGGGGCGACGGATATGGGCTGATTTACTCTTATGGAGAAAAGATGAGCGGACAACCTGTACCATTTGGTACGGTAGTTGCGCCTGGACAAGAAATAAATGTCTCTATCAACTTCAAAGCGCCCGTCAAAATTGGCTCATACACCAGCGCATGGCAAATGGTCACACCTAGAGGCATCGCCTTTGGCACAAAAGAAAACATCCTTACGGCAGTAATTGTTGTCCAATAATTTGTCCGACCTACTTGATCCCAAGTAGTATAGCATCCGCGCCCATTCACTGTCCGCTGGCGCAAATTGTTGGGCGGCTGGCATAGCACATTGCATAACAAAAAACGGTTTGCGCTACCACATGGCAGTTTGTTGAGGTACTCAATACAACGCAGGAGGAACAATGAAACTCATACATAAAGCAATTGCAATATCTGCAATAGTGTTCAGTCTGCTACTTTCAGGTTGTGGTTCAGGTCAATTGTTTGGACCTACTATTACTCCGTCTCCAACAATTACCAATACGCCTACCTCAACTCCCACTCCCACTCCAACAGCAACTTTTACGCCTACGGCAACTGCGACATTCACGCCAACGCCAGCACCTGTTTGTAATCCAAACACAACAGTACAAGGTACGATAAATAATGATATCCCCGGATACATTGATATTCTTTCTGTTTCCACAACATTAGATGGAAAAAAACTTACAGTGGCATTCAAAGTAAGAGAAATTCCCGAAGAAATTACAATTGACAAGGACACACTTAAAAAAGGATATCCAGAACTTGCTTGGGGAGTTGCAATTGATACAGATAACAACCCAGATACAGGTAACGCTTCGTTTATGATTGATTCAGGCTATGGCTATGACAATACACTTCAAGCCTTTAATTTCAAGCAAGGCTCGGAAAGAAGTGGAACTATTCAAAATATCTTTCGTAACAAAACCGCTGTCTGGACAGCCACAAAAGATAAAGGTATTCACATGAACGCATCAGGAAGTATTACTGTAGACCAAAGCACAAATACCATAACTCTTAGTGGTAATGTTAAAGGTATCACTGCTGATTCGCATCTGCACTTCTTTACATTCAGCAAAGACACCAATTTGCTCGTAGATGAAGTTTGCCAACGCTAACCATACATAGTGCCGCGCACCTTATTTAACGAGATACCGTCGTGTGCGACGCACCCCCACCTCATAATTAACTTGTCTGACCTAAAACAAGCCATCAAGGAAAAAGCGCGCCAGCTGGGATTCATCCTGGCTGGCGTGACTTCTTGTCAGCCGTCTACGCATTACGAATTTTTTCAATCGTGGATGAAGCAAGGTTATCACGGAACAATGCACTACCTCCAAAACGAAAAACGCGCCGACCCAAAACTCATCCTCCCCGAATGCAAATCCATTTTGGTTTTGGCGTTGCCTTATACCCCTCTCCCTCGGTCAGATTCATCCTTCACACCTGCGCTGGCGCGCGGCGCAAGTGTCCTTCATCCTTCACGCGAAGCGTTTCGTATCGCCTCCTACGCCCTCGGCGACGACTATCACGACATCATTCCGCCAAAGTTAAAGCAAATTGTGGAATTCACCGAAGAACAAGTCGGGCATGAAATTCCCAATCGTTATTACACAGATACAGGTCCCATCCTCGAACGCGAACTTGCTCAACGCGCGGGTCTCGGTTGGATTGGAAAGAACACCCTCCTCATCAACCCCAAAGCAGGCTCAACTTTTTTCCTTGCCGAAATTTTGCTCGGCATCGAACTCGAACCCGACGAAGCCGTCATCACCGACCACTGCGGCACATGCACACGCTGCATTACCGCCTGTCCCACACACTGCATCCTCCCCAACCGTACCATTGATGCGTGCCGCTGTATCTCCTATCTCACCATCGAACTCAAAGACGACATTCCCGAAGAACTGCGTCCATTGATGCAGGATTGGATTTTCGGCTGCGACATCTGTCAGCAGGTCTGCCCGTGGAATCGATTCTCCCCCCCGGCTGATTCTGCCTTCGAGCCGAAAATCCCGCTTCCTGTCCTACCCTCAGACCTGACTCTGTCATCCGTTGAGTTTAATCAACGCTTCAAGAAGAGTCCGCTCAAACGCGCCAAACGGCGTGGATATTTACGTAATTTGGCGGTAGCCATTGGAAATAATGCAAACGAAAATGATCTTCCCCTGCTCGAACTGGCTGTTCAAGACGATGAGCCACTTGTCCGCGAACATGCAAAATGGGCGATGGAAAAATTAGAAGTAAAAAGTGAGAAGTGAAAGGCAAAAATGAACAAACTTCTGATAGCGACCAACAACAAAGGCAAAGTAAAAGAACTGCAAGACCTGCTCAAAGATACAGGTATTGAACTCGTCACCCCGGCTGATATTAACCTGAACCTTGAAGTGGAAGAAAATGGCACAACGTATGATGAAAATGCCGCAAAGAAAGCCATCGCCTTCGCCCACGCCAGCGGACTGGTTTCCCTTGCCGATGACTCCGGTCTCGAAGTGGATGCCCTTGACGGCGCACCCGGATTGTACTCTGCGCGTTATCATCCAAAGTCCGGCGCAAATGATGCAGACCGTCGCGCGTACATGATCGAAAATCTCAAAGGCAAGCCGCGTCCATGGACTGCACATTTCCATGCCACCATTGCGGTTGCAGAGCCCGAAAAAGATGCCCAGATTGTGGAAGGGAATTGCTACGGCGAGATCATCCCCGAAGAACGCGGCACGGGCGGGTTTGGTTATGATCCCATCTTTTTATTCCCTGACTTAAATCAAACCATGGCGGAGTTGAGCATGGAAGAAAAAAACCGCCTCAGTCATCGGGCTTTAGCGGTGATGAATGCAATTCCTGTTTTGCAGAAAATCTTCCAACCTTAATTCTGGAATCCATCAGCTTGCTGATGGATATTTTCCCAACTCAAAATGGGACGCATGGTCATGTCATCTCTTCGGGATTAGTATATAAAGCGTGTCAGGTTATCCGATTCAATCTTTCGAAGCAAATCTATACAATCAACCCCAAAGGGGTGAAATGATTATCAGTATTTCACGAAAACGTAATAACGACTTCAGTCGTTTGGCTGGAAAGCGACTGAAGTCGCCACTACGAAACCCTTTTGTGATCTACTGATTATAGAATAATGAGGACATTTCCCCAACCCCGAAGGGGTGTCATGGATTGCCCGAAACATGCTTCGGGATTTTTTGGGGAAGACAATCTCTATCGGGTTGATTCTGCCTGTTGAACAGGATCAACTTCTTCGGTGGGTGGGATGCGCTTCTTCCTCGGCTTTCTCACTTTCAGCGGAATACTGTCAATAAATTGTTTCAATAAATCCGCCACCGCATCGGGCTGCTCAAGCATGACCATGTGACCCGCGTGATCCAAAACATGAAGTTGTGAGTTGATAATTCCATCGTGCAATGATTCTGAAAATTTCAAAGGCGTCATTTTGTCTTCCGCGCCGCAAATAATGAGTGTGCGGACGCTGAGCTTTTCCAACTGACTGGTTACATCGAACTCATTGCAAGCCTGAAGATCGCCGAGTAAAACAGGCGGGCGAATTCCCAGCATATGTCGCTTTGAAAGTTCGATTAAATTTTTCGGGGACTCTGAACTAAAACAATTCCCATTCACCATGTCCACAGCGGATTCAAAAGAATTCGGACTTCCCGCCGTTTCCAAAAGGACCGGAGCAACGCGCAGTTTTGAGCCTGAACCAAGCAGACCCAACCCCAATACCTGTTTGGGATATTTCAGCGCCAGGGTGAGCGCAACCGCGCCTCCCATGGAATGTCCCACGATCACCGCCGCGCGAATCTTCAACTCTTTCATGAATGCGATCACATCTTCGGCGTATTCATCAACGGATTGCCTGCCCGCTCCTTCAGACTTTCCATGTCCGGGCAGGTCAAGCGCATAAATTTTTTCATCCGCCAAACGCCGGATCTGCGGCGGCCATGATAAATGGATACCGCCCGCTCCATGAATAAGGATCACAGGCGGACGGTTGTTAACTTGATCTTCTGCCGCGTGGGCAAAATAATATAGATCGGTTGTGGTTGGCATTTTTTATTTGGAGCGCGGATGATGCAATCGGTCGGCGGCATCTTCGGTGAGCGGAATATACACCCGCACCTTTGTGCCCTTCCCCGGCGCGGAGTCGATCTGGAGCAGTCCATTTACAAGCTCGGCCCGTTCGCGCAAGTTCACCATGCCCAGACTGCTGTTCGCCCTTTTATCATAAGCCTCCGACATGGCTTTTACATCGAATCCCAGTCCGTTATCCGCGATCTCCAGGAGGGCAAGTCCCATCTCCATTGGACGTAAATTCACCGCGATCACAGAGGCGGCTGCATGTTTACGGGCGTTGTTCACCGCTTCTTCGATGATATAGAAGATCACACCTTGTTTGCCCATTTCCAATTGAGTGGTCACCCGCTCATCAATATTAAGCGTAACTTTTTGACTATAGGTTTCCATCATCTTATCAGACATGGCTTGCACCGCCGCCGCAAGTCCCTGCGACTCAAGAATAAGCGGACGCAAAGTAAACAGCATATGCCGAATTTCCTTGGTTGTGCGCTGCGCCAGTTCTTCCAACCTGACAATTTCCTCAGCGGCGCCTTTCACATCCTTTGCCAACATACGCCGTGTAATATTCAGGCGCATGGCGATGGCCGCAACAGATTGAGTGGGACCATCATGCAGATCACGCGCCAGTTTTTTACGCGCTTCTTCGTGGATTTCCACCATGCGCTCTTTCTCTTCCACCAGGTCTTGATACAAGCGCGCGTTTTGGATCGCAATCACGGCCTGACGTCCAATAATGTCAAGCAGGTTACGACGCTCCATGCTGAAATACTCAGGATCGGGGTGGGCAAACAACAACACGCCATACACATTGAAACCACTGCGCAGGGGGAAGCAATATCCGCTTGTGCAATTTCTTAGCCCAACCACGCGCCCAAGTTCGGGGTCGTTGCCGACATCTTTGAAGAAAAGCGGTTCACCTTCATCAAGCGTCTTGTTGAGCACCCCTTCCGCGGCATCGAAGGTCACACGCATATCTGCGTTGGTAAAACGCCGCGCAGAACCAATCCGCAATTTACCGCCATTGAACAACATCACTGCGCCCGTCAACGGGTCATTTAGCAACCGCTCAGGGTCGGGGTTCAATGCCGCCGCACTCATATTCAACGCGGATTCAAGCACCCGCTTGTAGCTCAACGTGGAGGAAAGAGTCGTTGTTAATTCATATATGGCGCGCATACGCTCAGTCTGCATGGCGCTCTTCTTTTCCTCCGAATCCTGCCACAACTCGCGGTTCTTTCTCATGTGTGCGATCATGCGGCGTCCCAGCAAACCAAATACGAAACTCAATACAACCAGCGTGGCGGAAATGGTCAATGCCAACGGCAGTTCCCCTGCCTGCATACCTGTAAAAACCATCAGACCAGAGAACAATACCGAGGCAAGCAACGCCCCCAAAAATTCAAAATAGATCGAACCTGTTAAGATCGGCAGCAGCCCGGTCCATACGGCGGGGCCGCG
>DYDH01000037.1:28235-28454 GCA_020717985.1 Herpetosiphon sp.
AAAAACGCCCCCGCCAAAACAAGGTCCACCAAAAGGCTGATGGGGCGATGGTATGGCACGCGCACATTCATCCCCGCTAGCGCAGTCATTGCAAGATTCCATAATATCAAAAGACCCAGCGGCCATGAGATGGATATTTCCAACTTGCCCCCAATCCCAAGAGAAACGATCAAACCAACCAGCATGACCCATCTTAATGAAATGGCAAACCAGTCTGCC
>DYDH01000247.1:0-5067 GCA_020717985.1 Herpetosiphon sp.
TTGGTCTCACGCTGGAGGGTGCCGGTCGCGCCGAAGATTTCCTCCGACGCTGACGCAGTTTGCCAACCGAGTGCGGCAAACAGCCCAATGGCCGGCTGCTCGACGAGTTGGTCTTCGGTGTAGGGGTGAGGTGTCATCGGCGGATGCGAAGCCTGTTTGCCGAATGGCCTTGAGTTAATACCCTCATTACTACCCTCACTGAAGAGTTGCTACCCTTACTCCGCAAATAGCCTTGTCTCAGGATAAAGACCCGCTGCCTTTCATGAATGACATTAAGCCGACACCCAGCCCTGCTGTTCCAACCTTTGCAGGGCGCGATGGATATGTTGCGTCTTCATCAGAGTTTTCTTCCGCACGTTCCATGCTTCAACCTTCTTGCGGATCAAGTCAAAATTACCGGCGGGACATTCCTCATGCTTTACGACCCAATGCACAGTAGACAGCAACTCCATCCCATATGGCGTCTCAAAACCCTCAATGAGTTTTTTTACCCGATCAAGATGTTCTTCCGCTTCCGGCTTGTTATGCAGGAAATCCCTAGCCCGGTCCATCGCCTCCGGCATCACGCGAATCTCTGCTTTTGCGGAACGATCACCATACCCCCGAATAAAATGCCCCTCGATATGTTGCAGCGCATGGTGAAGGTTGTCTGCATAAGGACCAAAGTGGTGGGCCTTGAATTGCAGTCGCATTGGCTCACCAGCTTCCTGCAAAAAATAAGCAAGCTTTTGCACTTCCAACAAGCTGTGGCGGTAACCCTGGCGTCCGTACAGATCCAGAAGGCGAATCAGCAAAGCCCGCCCAGGAGTCATGTTAGGTTCTTTCGTCCGGACCGGCATCTTCTCAGCCAAAGGCGAACCTTTCGGTTCAAACAAGTGCACCTCTATATCGGGCAAATCAGCGAATGCCGAGACAATGCGCGATTTTACTTCCGACCAGTTCAACCCGCCCAACCCCGCTCCCAAGGGAGGAATCGCGATGGAGCGGATGCCATGAAGACGGAGTTGTGCGATCAAATCCACCAGACCTGTATCAATATCGGCCATTTTCGACTTGCCCTTCCAATGGCGTTTGGTGGGGAAGTTAATGATGTACTTGGGGTTGAACATGCTCCCGGTCTGGTAGACGAGTACTCGTCCCGGTTGCATCTGGTCTGACTTGCAGTGCTTTTCGTAATAGGTAAAGTTGTCCGGGAAGGCCTGCTTGAATTGCAGGGCGATACCCTTGCCCATTACTCCTACGCAATTTACGGTATTGACGATGGCCTCGACATTAGCCTCAAGCAGGTTGCCCGATGTGAGTTTGATCATAATGTCTCCTCGCTTCAGTAATACCAACCGGGTTTGCTCACCACCGGGATGGTCAAGCCAAATTCAGCCAGCATTGCCTCTGTCTCGTTCTTTTTCGCTTGGTTTATGACCCCGATTTGCTGGATCAACTGGACGGGGAATCGCTCATGCACCAGAAACTCCGCCTGGCGACGGCGCTTGCGATCCATGTCCTCATCGGTATCGGCCCAGTAGTCGGTTGCCATAATGCCCCAATCCACTTGCGCGAGGTCTGCCAGTTCCGCGAAAAATTCCGTAAAGGCCATGATCCCGTGCCCGTCGGTAAAGACAAACCGCAGTCCGGCGTCCCTTACGGTTTGTGCTGTAGAAACTATATGCACCACCGAATCCTGCCCGCCGGAAAACCCGGCCACATTCCCTCTGGATATCGTATACAGCATCGGAGAACGCGGGGCAAAATAAAAGGGCACGTAATCATGGAGTGCTCCCCCGGTCAACGGCACGGGTGTATGGGCGCGGCGATCTTGGATCGTCTGATGGGCCATGTTGGTATAGCCGCTGTCCTCTTAATCCAGCACCCGTTTAGCCCATACGCCCCCGGCTTCGAGTATCAAGCGCAGGTTGGCTATCGGGGTAATGTGATAAATTGGGGTTGGGTTCGGATAGGTTAAAGGTGGACTCATGAGATATCCTCCTCGGAACAGTCTTGCGGGCGGGCGTGGCCAAAGACGAGCGGCCGCAGACGACCTGGGGCGACGGTGACACCCTCGATGCGGTTGGAGGACTCGACGCTTTGCACCAGCGCCATCTCGCGGAGGGCCTTGAGCACCTGCGGCGACTGGTGGGTGTAAAGTGCCTGCTTGCCCTTGGCTTCGGCGATATCGTTCAGCAGCCAGTTGGTGCCCATGGGCACGGCGAAATCGCGAAGGCGCTGGTTGCGGAAGGTCATCATGGCGATTGCTCACGTTCTGTTAAAAGCCCGATGAGTTGGTCTTCGAAGTATACATTGGCGCTCATCGTTGTTGGTATCGCCAACGGTCTGCGACCGTCTTAAGCTGGCTTGGTGTCATTGGGATGTTCTGCCATCCGCTGTTGAAATCGACGTCATGTGACCTTGGGAGTTTGTCTAGATCAAGTGACCGGATAAGAATACGAGAAGGCAACATTGCTGCCTGCCCAACAAATATAGCCTCCTGCCGTCGTAATCCTGATAGCATCTTGGTTAACCCGGCCATTGAGTCTGGCAGAATAGAGCGTACGTGCTCACGGTCAGCGTCATTCGTGATGCGAAGCACAATCCAACTGTTGCACTGCGACAAGACGGTTGCCTCTACCTCACTCGGCCTTTGCGAGACAAGAATAAGCCCGATTCCATACTTACGGCCTTCTTTTGCAATCCGACGAATTGCTTCTTGTGCCGCTTCATACTGCGCTTCGCCACGGTTCGGCACATATCGATGTGCCTCTTCACAGACGAGCAGAAGAGGATCTTTTTCTCGTTCCTCTGTCGTCTGCCAAATTTTCAAATTAAAAAGAGTCCTAGCAATCACTGCGCTACAAATTCCAGCCACCTCATTAGGAACTCCAGAAAGGTCAACAATTCGCACCGGCATCCCTTCACCAACGAATTGGGACAGTACGGTTGCGAAATCATCAGATGCATTATCCCACGGAGAAAGCATGAAGCTCATTCGAGTATCACGCTCAAGTGCCTCAAGCTTATTGATGACAGAGTTAAACGGCTCTTGTTCCTTTTTATCCTTACCTGGTGGACGTTGCGCATTTACTTCCTCTTTTAGCTTTTCTAAAGAGTATGGAATGGGTGAATCGACCGTGGTTTTTGTGGGATCAATATTCACGATACCAGCAGCAGCAAGCCGTGCGTTCAAAAGCGCCAATTTGATAATGTTTGACTGCGAAGTGGCAACGAATTCTGTTTTTCCTATAACCAAGGATAGAGTTTCTTGAAAATTCAATAGCCAGTAGGGAAGCCGCAAAGTTCCTTCGTCCGTTGAAAGACGCGTATGAATATTATTGAAGGCAGTCGCGTATTCATTGTGCGGATCAAGAATGATGATTCGTGGCTTCCATGTCTGGAGATTGTATTCAGCTCCACGCTCTAACAGACTGTGGATTACTGCGGCTACCGTACCCGACTTGCCTGCACCGGTTGAACCAAGAATGGCTGTATGTTTGCCGAGCAATTCATTCATGTCAGCGTAGCAAGGGGTTCCGCCTGAGCCAACATGTTCGCCAAGGCGAACTACAGTCCCTTTGCTCTGTCCATAGATGAAGCGGAGTTCGGTTTTCGGTGTCAAGTAAAGCGTCTGTTGCGGAAGAGGATATGTCGCGACACCTCGTTCAAATTTTAACGTCCATTTCGGCGGCATAGCCGTTGAATCGAGAATCCATTCACCTTCACCGAACAGGTCTGCCTCAACGATTCGCTCGTCGTCCGATGCCTGATGCGTGATTCCCCGTTCAGCCTCATACTCAGCTTTCATGCGCAGTCGGCCAACAAAGGCGAATATGAGACGTCGGCCGAAGTGGATTTTAACGATTGAGCCAAACTGGCCGATAGGATAAGTCTCTCCAGCATAAACACGCGATAGCTCCGACAACTTAGGATCTAACGCAGCAACGATGTGGGAACCGTCGATTTCTATGATTTTGCCAATGGCGAGGTTGCCGATTGTGTCGTTTGGATTGCGTGGCTCTGCACTCATCGTTCACCTCCAAGTAGCCGTGTGATGTTTTCAAATTTCCACCACGGCAGATCGGTCGAAGACACATCTACGGTGTCTCCGTGCCAAAAACCGCGTTTGCCATACATGAGGACTTGCTCGCAAACCGCAGAATCTTCGTTCCACATCTTTAGCGTGGCGTCCAAAGTATCTTCTGACCAGAAGACCACCATCGTAAGGTCTCTGGATTCTCGCAGAGCGTGGTCTAGTTCGATGTTGATATGAGAATCTCCAAACTTATAGCCACAGATTGCGAGCACGCGCTGAGAGCCGTCCTTTGAGCGGAGGACATCACGGGCAAGGGATGCCAATTGAGCGTATGGGTCAAGTTGCGTCTCGCGGTACTTGGTTGATGCCGGCCAAATCACAATACGACGGTCATTGACTGTCGTGCTGTTGATAGATGTCGGCACACGGCGGGGCAGAGTTTCGTTAGTGAATTGAGACCAATTGATTGAACCATGTAGTTTTAAGACGCGCGCCGCCAATCCATCTTCTGCAAAAGTTTGTGCATTCCACCACCCAGTCACACCACCTTCGAGTCCATCTGCGAACTGAACTTTTTCAAGCGCCAGTGCATCCTCGACCAAGGTATCATAATTGAGCACCAGATAATCCACGCACTGGTTGCTAACGGATTTGCCAGGGCGTACAGGGCGATGCACTGCCTTCACAAATTTCCAGTGAGTTTCAATCGAAACTGGCTTATCGATTACTTTAGCGATTGCTCGTTTGATTTGCTCCGTGGCCTCACGTAGCAATGCCGCGCTGTAGGACTTGCCGCCCAATCCAATTTCCTGCTTAGTTGCGTTCCGTGACATTCGCCGGTCAGCAATGGCGAGAAGGTCAACCAATTCACTCAGGTAATCTTCGATATTTGGGAACGTCGCACCCTCAAAATTTACCTGAATTGAGGTGAGAATCTCTTTGGTGCTTGCATCCAGTTCCGTACTTACCAACGCCTCACTCGTCAACTCGGCGGTGAGCGGCAAGCCAGCGCATCGGCTACACCCGGCTCCGAGGAGAAACGCACG
>DYDH01000247.1:5080-6485 GCA_020717985.1 Herpetosiphon sp.
ATTAACTCTTCAAGTTTATCGACGGCATCACAGAATGGTTTTGTTTTGAGCGCGGAAAGGTCGTCAGGAGTTGGCATAGTCATACCCGGTTGAAGGTGAAATTTCCCCCGACAGCAGACGCGGCAACAGCAGGTCGCGGGTGCGGCGGAGATTTTGGATCTGCTGTGAATACCGAAGCACTGCCTTGCTCATTGGCTGGACAGTTGCCTCGAACCGTGCGAGCAGTCCAGGGGGCGGAGACAGCACAGGATAGGATTTCAGTATTGGTCCGGTCCAGCTTGGAAAGGTTGAACCGCTGGTCTGGCCAAGAAGTGTTGGCAGTTCATTCTCAAAAAGCAGGTCAATGAAGCATTGATACTTGCTGCTGATTCCGCAAACGCCGCGACCAAGACAATATACACCGTCACTCTTCACGTACTTACCAGTCGTCGATCCCCTAACGCAAACAACAAGGTCGCCTTCTCCACAAAGTTTCGTTGGTGCTGTTGTCCACTTGACTTGCTTTGTGAACCGATCACCAAACTCTACAGGTCCATTCACCAGCGGCGTGCCTACTCGCACATCATTGTAAGTGTCACCTTTTGGCGAAAGCCCCATAGTGATCGTCGCAACCACTCCCAGCGCTTTAACCTCCCACCCTTGTGGAATGTCGCCGAGGGAGGAGGCGACGCACGGGTGGTTTTCGTGGCCGGGGAAGCGGAACAGGACGAACCACTCGCGGTAGAGGGCGCGGGCCATTGTCTCCAAAATCCGGATGCGCCGCTGACTGTTCTCGATCAGCTCGTCGTAGGCCGACAGGATGCCCGCGATTCGTTGTTGCATGGGGAGCGGGGGGACGCTGACCTTCACGTCCGCAATTCGCGACGGCGCGGTGTGCCTAATCTTCACCCCGCTCGCCGACCCGCGAATTTGCTGCCGCACTGGTTTCGAATTGAACAGGTAGTAAACGAAGTGCTGGTCAGCCTGCAACCGGTCAAGAATCTGGACGAGGCCGAGTCGCTGATTGTGCAAGTAGAGGCCGCTGCGTGGAATGATGGCACTGCTGCCAAGCAATCCTTCCGCTTGCTCCGTCATCGCTACTAGGAGGTCTCCCTCGTTCAGAACGTAATTGTCGGGTATCGGCCCGTTATACCACTTCTCTGAAATTTCCAGGCGTCAGAACGATATGTGAACCTGCGTTGGCGAAATGCTCTCCGAGAAATGCAAAGCCATGCTTGATTTCAAGCAGGTCTCCAAGTCTGCAGTCGCACCAGCCAGCCGTCATTTCTCCCCTCTTTTCTTCCGCTGAGGCGGGGGCGGCAGATGGCTGATCAGCCTGTTGAAATCCGCATCCACTGGCCGGGGTTGCACGTCGGTCAGGGCGCGGTAGCGGGTGTATTCCAGCTCCGCCTTGGCTTTTGCCTGC
>DYDH01000248.1 GCA_020717985.1 Herpetosiphon sp.
ATGCCAAGCATAATCGGGAAAATCATCGAAAATCAATTTCGCGTGGATGACTATCTTGCCTCTGGCGGTACCGGGGCAGTCTACAAAGTATGGGATATAAAACGCAATGTTCCATTGGCAATGAAGGTTTTGCATGATGACTTTGCGGAAGACCCCACAGCATTTAAGTATTTTAAACGTGAAGCGAATGCCCTAAAAAATTTACGACATCCCAATATTGTCCCGTTCTACGGGCTATCCCAATCTGATGATTTCGCTTTCCTGTTGGAACAGTATATTGACGGACCTTCGCTGCGAGAAGTCATGAAGAAACAACCCCACGGGTTGCCAATGGATGAAGCATTGACCTATATGTCCGCGCTTTGCTCGGCTCTGGGATATGCCCATCATAACGGCGTGGTGCATTGCGACATCAAGCCCGGTAATGTGATGGTGGACAGCGATAAGAGAATCTATCTTGCCGACTTTGGCATTGCCCGCCATGCAGACAGCACAACCACAACCATGGCTGGCGCGGGCACACCCGCCTACATGTCACCCGAACAAATTCTGAGCGATTCAGTCACGCCTGCCACCGATATTTATTCTCTTGGCGTGCTATTCTTTGAATTACTCACCGGTCAACGTCCCTTTCGCGGCGACGAAGCAGAAACTCTCGGCAAAGGAGCGACAACGGGGGAGCGGATTCGCTACGCCCACCTGCGCCTCGCGCCACCCGACCCAGTTAGTGTGAATCCAAACATCCCAACCGCCGCCGCCCAAATTATCATGCGATGCATGGAAAAAGAACCATCCAAGCGATACGCATCTACAGGCGAGTTGTTGATTGGGCTGCAAGGGCTGGGAATCCCCTTTCATGAAAGGGCGCAAATCATACCCATTGGAATTAATGAAGGAATAAACCAGACAGGTGTACCGCACACAACACAGAGTCAACCTGCCACGCAAACACAGCCCCAAAAATCCAATTCGACCATGCTGTTGGCGGGTAGCGCGGCATTTATTGTTGTTGGATTATGCGCGGTTGCAATTATTGGCGGCGCCATCTTTTTCGCAAACCGTGTTTCACCTGCCGCACAATCGACACTTGTGGCTGCTTCTCCCGCGATCATTTCTCCCACGCTCGAGTCCATTACAAATACGCCTATTTCAACCGTTGCGATTAGCATTGAATTCCAACCATCGGTTACCCCCAACCCAACCGCCACCGAAGAAAAGAACTTCACTAATCAAGTTGATGGCATGGAATTAATTCCCATTCCTGAAGGCAGTTTCATCTACGGCGACCCAGCTCCAAAAGGGGCGGAAATTCCCGAACACGAAATTTATCTGAGTGATTATTCCATCTATCGTACTGAAGTCACGAACGGCATGTATGAAAAATGCGTGATGGAGGGTTCATGCAGCATCCCCCAACAGACTTACTCGCGCACCGTTTCCGAGTATTACGGAAATGAAAAATATCAAAATTACCCTGTTGTCTTTGTATCATGGAACGCCGCTCAGGCATATTGCACTTGGGCGGACGGCAGGCTGCCTACAGAAGCCGAATGGGAAAAAGCAGCGCGCGGCACAGATGGGCGTAGGTTTCCCTGGGGTAACAGCGAACCCGCTGATGGACAGGTTAATATATGCGATAGTTCGTGCCCCGACGCCAATAATCGAAATGCATCCTACCAGGATGATTATATGGAAGTTGCCCCGGTGGGTGTCCACCCCACGGGGGCAAGCCCGTACGATGTGCAAGATATGGCTGGAAATGTTCTTGAATGGGTGGCAGATTGGCATCAAGTTGGCTATCTGAGTCAAGACGATAACCCGCAAGGTCCTGCATCCGGGTCAAGACGCGTTATACGCGGCGGCTCATGGCTTAATATCTTTGAAGACGCCAACGTCGTATTCAGACCAAGTTTAAAACCTGAATCCACATATGATACAGTTGGTTTCCGGTGTGTCATTCGATAAAGGGGAGAGTTCAATGACTGATATTATTGGCGAAGTTTTCCTAAATCGTTTTCGCGTGGATGCTTTTGTCGCCTCCGGCGGCATGGGAGCGGTCTATCGCGCCTGGGATTTGGAACGCAATGTCGCGCTGGCGATGAAAGTCCTGCACGCTGAACGCATGGATGACCCCGGCGCGTTCAAGTACTTCCAACGTGAAGCGCGCGCCCTCGAAAAACTCCGCCACCCAAATATTGTTCCGTTCTACGGCTTTTACCCAACCGAAGATTTTTCTTTTTTTCTCGAACATTACATAGACGGTCCCTCCCTGCATGGGATTCTGCGAAAGCAAGCAGGTGGATTGCCCATTCCCGAAGCGTTGGGATATATGCAGGCGTTGTGTTCTGCGTTGGGGTACGCCCACGCAAAAGGCGTGGTGCATTGCGACATCAAACCCGGCAACGTGATGGTAGACCGTGGCGGACAAATCTACCTGACCGACTTTGGTATTGCCCGCCATGCTGAAAGCGCCACCACCACCATCGCTGGAGCGGGGACGCCCGCCTACATGGCTCCCGAACAAATTCGTGCCGAACCCGTTACACCCGCTACGGATGTGTATTCGCTCGGCGTTTTACTGTTTGAAATGCTGACCGGACAGCGTCCTTTTCACGGCGATGAAGCGGAAACTCTCGGCAAAGGTGCGACAACGGGAGAGCGGATTCGATACGCACACCTCCACCTGCCGCCACCCGATCCCCGCAGCCTGAATCCAACCCTCCAGCCTGCGCTGACCCGAATCATTACTCGGTGTATGGCAAAAGCGCCACAAGACCGTTACCCATCCACCGCCGCGCTGTTGGTGGATTTGCAAGGGTTGGGAGTTCAAGCCAATGAGCGGGCACAGTTTATTCCGATGCGTCCAACCGCTGTTTCATCCGCACCAAACACTGAGCGCGAAAAACAGGGGCAGTACGTCCCGCCAAAGGGAGCAACCAAAGCCCCTGAAACGCAATCAACTTCAAAGTGGGTATGGGCGGGCGGCGCGGCAGTTTTGGGCGTTGGGCTATGTCTGGCGCTCATCATCGGCGCAATGGTATTTTCCCCAAACGCGATTTCTCCTCAAGCGGAGCAA
The DNA here is from genome assembly GCA_020717985.1 of Herpetosiphon sp. Classification (GTDB taxonomy): domain Bacteria; phylum Chloroflexota; class Anaerolineae; order Anaerolineales; family Villigracilaceae; genus Villigracilis. The sequence goes on from DYDH01000248.1 coordinate 3,077, forward strand.
GTATTGCCCACTGTTATGGAACTTGTTGTTGAAACTCCGTCAGACAATATTCCCGCCGCAACAGATACGGCATTGGCTGTTGTTGAAATCCTAAACACCGCTCCTCCTCCGTCACCCACCATTCCTGCCACAGAGACTGCAACGCCCGCGCCATCCCTCAGCGGAAAAATGATGTATCTTTTGCGGAAAAATCAAGGCGCGCCCGGAGTTTACGTGCAGGACATGGCAGATAGCGAAGGACGCGCCCAGCAAATTCTTGCCCAGTCAAGCGACGGGCAATATTATGCGCCGCTCCTCTCCCCCGATGGATTAAGGATGGTCTTTTACAAGTCTGGGGAAGGCAGTTGGGTTGTGGATAACTTGGTAAACGGAAACTTCAGGAAACTAAACTCCTGCACCGCCCCCTCGTGGTCACCCGATGGAAGTAGGTTGATTTGTAGTGATTCATATTTGCAGATTATTGATTCTTATTCAGGCAGTATGTTAGAAAAGCTGACAGTTCGCGGCAACCTGCCAGTCTGGTCACCAACGGCAAATGAGATTGCATATACACAAAAAAATGGCGATGACACCAGCGTCTGGCGATATAACCTGGATAATGGCGAACATATTCTTCTCGCGGGAAATGGAAACCAAAACTATGCGCCAGCCTGGTCGCCAGACGGACAATGGATTGCTTATCAATCCAATCTTGAAAGCGCAGACAGTCAGGTATGGGTAATGGAAAGAAACGGTCAAAACGCGCGGCAAGTTACAGATATGGGAAATTGGTCACGCGCGCCAGCTTGGTCACCAGATGGGAGTACTCTGGCATTTGTCTCCGACGCCGAGGGAAGCGCAGGCGCAGACTATGGCGAGATATTTTTGGTCTCTCTTATCAGTAGCGAAATCCGTCAATTCACATCAACCGACGGTTCGGTGTATGATTGGCGCATTTCATGGAACAAGTAAACATAAAGGGCAAAACACATGGCAAATCTCATTGGGCAGGTTCTGCATAATCAATTTCGAGTGGATGAATTCATCGCATCCGGTGGCATGGGGTCGGTGTACAAAGTATGGGACTTAAAACGCAGCGTTCCGCTGGCAATGAAAGTCCTGCACGCTGATTTGATGGATGACCCGACCCTGTTCAAGTCCTTTCAGCGCGAGGCACGCGCACTGCAAAAACTGCGCCACCCAAACATTGTACCTTTCTATGGCTTATACCAAACCGAACAGTTTGCATTCCTTCTGGAGCATTACATAGATGGTCCCTCCCTGCGCGACACGCTAAAAAAACACCCAAAGGGAATACCCATACCCGAAGCGCTGGCATACATGCAGGCGTTGTGCGCCGCTTTGGGATATGCTCACGCGGGTGGCGTGATCCATTGCGACATCAAGCCCGGCAACATTATGATTGACCGGGGAAATCAAATCTACTTGGCTGACTTTGGAATTGCCCGTCACGCAGACAGTTCCACCACCACCATTGCAGGCTCGGGAACACCCGCCTACATGGCTCCCGAACAGATTCGCGCTGAACCCGTTACGCCCGCCACCGATATATACGCACTCGGCATTTTGCTCTATGAAATGTTCACCGGGCAAAGACCCTTTCGCGGTGACGACCCGGAAACCAGCAAACAAGGCAACACATCCGGGGAACGGATTGTTTACGGGCATCTCAATCTTCAACCGCGCAATCCGTCCGAGATCAATCCCGCCATCCCCAGACATATTTCGGATGTGATCCTGAAAGCCATGTCAAAATCGCCACAGGAGCGGTATATCTCCACGGGCGAACTGCTTGCCGCGCTGGAGACGAGCGATAATAACGGGACCCTTGAGCGGATAATTGACGATGTTCCCCAACACTCAAAACCGCCTGCACAAATTCCAAATGTGCCACAAACTTCTCAGCCGAAATGGATGATCATGTTTGGGGCAGCGGCTTTTATTGTTGTCCTTCTATCATTTTTTTTGCTGGCAAATACTTATATCGCAGCGCCGACGCCTGATGTGAATATGCAACTCACCTATCTGGTTCAACAGGAGTTGACAAAAATTCATGTCACCCAATCTGCGGTAGCTCTTCAAGCCACACTGCAGCCGACAATTACCGCATCCCCCATTCCTTCTCCTTCGACGACCCCATTTCCAACGTCTACAAATCAACCGCAGGTCACGCTGGTGGAGCCGGAACGTGTCTCCGAATATTCCAACATCGGGCATTTGACCTATATGGCGGAGGAACAGTACTACTTGTCCGATTACAATCGCATGAACAATACCCTGAAGTTTACAGTAAACCTAAATGGTTCCAAACCCACAGTATGGAAAGCGAATTGGTGTGCGAAAAACAAAAGCATTCTCGCCGATAATTTAGAGGACATCCAACTCCAATTCTTTATAAATAATGACGAAATTTCCCCTGATAGGTTTGCAAGTCTCTATTACACAAACAAGGATGGTGGCGAACTGGATGGCTGGAGCTGCTTCGCATACCAAACTGTGTTAACAGACTGGCAGCCGGGAACGTATGAGATTACATCCAAGTTCACCTACCTGAGACCTCTCAATGACGGAAAGCACGATTACCCGAAGGGTTGGCAATCCAGCCTGTATACAGTAATCGTCAAATGAAAACCATTTACAAGAAAAATGTAATGGTCAGCAATGGGTTGAACATTTTTTGAACCACGGAGACACGGAGACACGAAGCCACTGAGAAAAATAAGGGCGAAACTCCGTGTCTCAGTGGTAAAAGGTTTTCGTTCAATCGTTATCTGACCAATACACATTTACAAGAAAAAGGAAATTTTATGCCTGAAATCATTGGCTCAATTCTCTTAAACCGCTTCCGTGTAGATGGTTTTGTCGCTGCCGGCGGCATGGGCGCGGTTTATCGTGCCTGGGATTTGGAACGTAATGTTGCGCTGGCAATGAAAGTTTTGCACGCCGAAAGCATGGACGACCCCGGTGCGTTCAAGTACTTCCAACGTGAGGCGCGCGCTCTCGAAAAACTGCGCCACCCAAACATTGTCCCGTTTTACGGCTTTTACCAAAGCGATGAGTTCATCTTTTTCCTTGAACATTACATCGACGGTCCCTCCCTTCACAGTATTTTACGAAAACAAGCGGGCGGATTTTCCGTTCCCGAAGCGTTGGGATACATGCAAGCGTTGTGTTCCGCGTTAGGATACGCCCACGCAAACGGTGTAGTACATTGCGACATCAAACCAGGCAATGTAATGCTGGATAGAAGCGGGCAAATCTACCTGACTGATTTCGGTATTGCCCGTCACGCCGAAGGCGTCACCATGACCATCGCCGGCGCAGGAACGCCCGCCTACATGGCTCCCGAACAGATTCGCGCCGAACCCGTCACA
>DYDH01000249.1:0-4125 GCA_020717985.1 Herpetosiphon sp.
GCCATCGACACCATCGGCATCGGCTTTATGTTCGCCGCCAAATTTCACCCCGCCATGAAGCACGCCATCGGTCCGCGCAAAGAGATCGGTCAACGCACCATCTTCAATGTTCTCGGTCCGCTCACCAACCCCGCAGGCGCGAACATTCAACTCACGGGCGTGTATGCTGCCGCGCTCACCGAGCCGCTTGCCAACGTCCTCAAGGAACTTGGCTCCCGCGCCGCGCTCATCATCTACGGTGCAGGCGGCACCGATGAACTCAACACCACGGGCGTCAATCGCATCAGCCATCTCAAAGATGGCGCGGTCAGTACCTATGATCTCGATCCCGCCGAATTCGGTTTTTCCCTCGCCACCATGGAAGATTTGCGCGGCGGCACACCCGATGAATCCGCGGCGATGATGCGCGATCTTCTCGGCGGAAAACTCAAAGGCGCGCGCCGCGACTCAGTTCTGCTAAACGCCGCTGGCGCTCTCGCCGCCGAAACTGGTGATTTCAAGTCCGCGCTTGTGGAAGCCACCGCCGCCCTTGATAACGGCTCCGCCCTCGCCAAACTCAACGCCCTCGTAGAATACTCAAAATCCGTTTCCTAATCCGTTTATGAACATACTCGAAAAAATCATCGCTCAAAAGAAATTGGAAATTGCGGCGCTCGACGCTGTGACATTACGCCGCGCCGCGGAGCAGAGCCCTGCGCCTCGAGATTTTCTCGCCGCCATCAAGCGCCGCCGCTTCGCGCCCCGCCCGAGCCTGATCGCTGAACTAAAGAGAGCCTCTCCCTCCAAAGGGATTCTCGCCCCGCACCTTGACTTGTTTCAAGTAGCCGACATCTACACCCAAAACGGCGCCGCCGCCATCAGCGTCCTCACCGATGAAAAATTCTTCATGGGCAAACTTGAAACCTTGCGCGAACTCCGCGCTCGTAACCTGGCACCTGGCACTACGCTCGTGACACCTCTTTTACGCAAAGACTTCACCATCGACAAAACCCAAATCTACGAAGCCCGAGTCAATGGTGCCGATGCCATACTCCTTATCGCCGCCGCACTCACCGACGACAAACACTTCGCCGACCTGCACGCCTGTACCCTCAGTTTGGGATTGACCGCATTAGTCGAAGTCCACGACGAAGCAGAAACCGAGCGAGTTTTGAAATTGAAAGACGTAAAACTGATCGGCATCAACAACCGCAACCTCGCCACCTTTGAAGTCTCCCTCGCAACCACCGAGCGCATCCGCCCGATGATCTCTCCCGAAATCGTTGTCGTCGCCGAAAGTGGGATCTTTACCGCCGTAGATGTGGACCGCCTTGCAAACATAAACATCGACGCAATCCTCGTCGGCGAAGCGCTGGTAACTTCGGATAATATTCCTGCGAAAGTGAGAGAACTTTCGGGAATGCAGAAGTCAGAATGAAGAATGAAGAATATTCTACAATCTGCATTCCTCATTCTGCATTGAGAATTCTATGACCAAAATCAAGATATGTGGCATTAAGACAACAATTGACGCTCTCGCCGCCATCGAAGCAGGCGCGGACTATCTTGGATTCAACTTCTATCCCAAGAGCGTGCGCTTCATTGAAAAATCTGCATGTGCTGAAATCACATCCATGTTGAAGCGCGAACATCCGCGGATCAAACTTGTCGGTGTGTTTGTCAATTCATCTGTAGAAGAAATCGAAGATATCCTGCAAACCTGTCACCTCGACCTCGCTCAACTTCACGGTGACGAAACGCCAGAGATGTTTGCTCAACTTGCTCCGCGTGTATTCAAAGCATTTCGTGGGGCAGCGGATACGGTAGCGGATGTGGAAACGGATAAACGGATGATTGCGGATGGTTCGCCTGCTTTTCTTGTGGATGCGGCTGTCAAAGGTGTCTACGGAGGAAGCGGCGTCACAGCGGATTGGACAGCCGTGGCGGCGTTGGCAAAGAAATATCCGCTCTTGCTTGCGGGCGGACTCACCCCCGAAAATGTTGCGGACGCTGTTTGCCAAGTCAAACCCTGGGGCGTGGATGTGGCTTCTGGTGTTGAATCCGCTCCAGGGGAGAAAGATGCGGCGAAGATGTCCGCATTTGTGAAAGCCGTTAAAACGGCATCCGGCTCCATTCAACAGACAGAAATGCGCGACCTAGAAGATATTTTGGCATTGCAAAAACTGGCATACCAAAGTGAAGCGCAACTAAATAACGATTTCACCATTCCACCGCTCACGCAAACACTGGATGAAATCCGCGCCGAGTTTGGACGCGCGTTGTTTTTGAAAGTTATTCAAGATGACAGGTTGATTGGTTCAGTTCGCGCATACGAAAAAGACGGGACTTGTTACATTGGCAGGCTGATTATCCATCCTGAATATCAGAATCAGGGAATTGGCTCAAGATTGTTGCTGACCATTGAAAGTCAGTTCAACAGCCAGCGTTATGAACTGTTTACCAGCCAACGCAGTGAACGAAATTTATACCTGTATATCAAACTCGGCTATCGGGAATTCAAAAAGGTAAAACCCAACGAAAAAGTCACCTTGATATTTTTGGAGAAACTCAATGACAAATACACTTCTTAATCCCAAATTCGGTCCCTACGGCGGACAATTCGTCCCCGAAACGCTTATGCCCGCGTTGATTGAGTTGGAGCGAGAATTCGTCTCGGCGCGCAATGACCCAGCCTTTAACGCTGAATTCGATAAGTTGATGGCGTCGTTCGTTGGGCGTCCCACGCCGCTGACCTACGCCAAACGTCTCTCTGAAAAATTGGGCGGCGCGCAAATCTATTTGAAGCGCGAAGACTTGGCACACACGGGCGCGCACAAAATCAATAATGCGCTCGGACAGGCATTGTTGGTGAAGCGCATGGGCAAGAAACGCATTGTTGCGGAGACGGGCGCGGGTCAGCATGGAGTTGCATCCGCTACGGTCGCGGCTTTGCTTGGGCTCGAATGTGTGGTGTATATGGGAACTGTGGATATTGCGCGGCAGGAGCCAAACGTCTTCCGCATGAAGTTACTCGGCGCGGAGGTGCGACCTGTTGAATCTGGCACGAAGACCTTGAAGGACGCAATCAACGAAGCAATCCGCGATTGGGTGACGAATGTGCGCGACACGCATTATCTTTTGGGTTCTGCTTTGGGTCCGCATCCATACCCAACCATCGTGCGCGAGTTTCAATCGGTCATCGGGCGTGAGGCGCGTGAGCAAATGCTCATGGACGCGGGTCGCCTGCCTGATACGGTCATTGCCTGTGTGGGTGGTGGCTCGAATGCCATCGGTGTTTTCAGCGGATTTGTCAAAGATGAACATGTTGAACTGATTGGCGTGGAAGCAGGTGGCAGCGGAATCGCTTCGGGCAAACACGCGGCTCGCTTCGGCGACTCAGAAAAGGCGCGCGTTGGAGTCATTCACGGCACGCGGACGTATGTACTGCAAGATGAAGACGGTCAAATTGCGGAGACGCACTCTGTCTCTGCTGGTTTGGATTATGCTGCTGTCGGTCCTGAACACGCGATGATGCGCGATAGCGAGCGAGCGTTCTACACCTCCGCGACAGATGCAGAAGCGTTGAGCGCCTTCCAAACCTTGTGCCACACCGAAGGGATTATCCCCGCGTTGGAGTCATCTCATGCGGTGGCGGAAGTCATCAAGCGCGCGCCGACGATGCGCAAGGATCAGGTGATTCTGGTGAATTTGTCGGGAAGAGGGGATAAGGATTTGAATACTGTTATTAAGGAATTAGGTAATTAGGGATTAGGAATTGGGCATGTCTCTCCCTATGTCCTGATTACCTAATCACCTAATTTCTACTATCGAGGAAACATGAACCGAATCGAAAATGCTTTCAAAAACAAACCGATCTTTATGCCCTATTTTCCTTTGGGATATCCTGATTTGGAAACATCAATAAATGTCATTGAAGCCTTAGCCAAAAACGGCGCAGACTTGATCGAAGTGGGGCTGTCGTTCTCCGACCCGCTGGCGGATGGTCCTGTGATTCAACAAGCCACGCAAATTGCGCTAGAGAAAGGAATCACGATTAAGAAATCGCTTGCGGCGGTGAAGGAACTTCGCAATCGCGGCGTGACTATTCCATTTATTTTGATGGGATATTTCAACCCGATGCTGGCG